>CAIKOH010000079.1 GCA_903829075.1 Candidatus Uhrbacteria bacterium | reverse complement strand
CCAACTGTAAGGCAACCGTACCGTAAACCGACACAGGTGGGTGGGCATAAGTGTGCTAAGGTGTACGAGAGAACCCGTGTATAGGAACTCGGCAATACAACGGCCGTAACTTCGGGATAAGGCCTGGTCGCCGCAAGACGACCTGCAACAAAAGACGCAAACCGACTGTTTACCAAAAACACAGCTTCCTGCGAAACCGCAAGGTGAGGTATAGGAAGTGATGCCTGGCCAGTGTCAGAACGTTAAGGGGAGAGGTCATGGTCGCAAGATCGGAAGCCTTGAGCCGAAGCGCTGATGAACGCCGGCGATAACTATAATCGTCCTAAGGTGAATACCACTGCCTTAGTGAGGTGTGAGCCCTCCATTCGAACTTCGATATGCCATCGGAGACGTAGAAAGAAAATCTGGCCAAATGCTGGAATCTCTGTGAATCTTGAGCTACGTTAATCATCGCAAGATGAGGAAACGTGACAAAGCCACAAGTGCAGACAATCAGCAGGAAAGACTTCGCCGCAAGGTGGAGAATCCTCAGAGACCATATGCCAGACTCCTGAAACTCTTTCAGGATGAAGATAGAGTCCGACCTTTGCAGCGATGCAAAGATTCTGATTAACTCAATCAGAACAATTGAAAGATTGTAACACTGTAAGCGAAATTCCTTGACAGGTGAGTTCTGTCCCGCACGAATGGCATAACGAGTTTGCGACTGTCTCAACATGGGACTCGGCGAAATTGCAAGTGGGGTGAAGATGCCCTGTACGCGCAGTCAGACGAAAAGACCCCGTGAAGCTTTACTATAAGTTGATATTGGGTACCGGTTTCGCATGTTCAGTGTAGGTGGGAGCCTTCGGGCACCAATGAGACACCACCCTTGCGCTATCGTTATTCTTATCTCTATCCATGAATCTGGATGGAGAGACAGTATCTGCTGGGTAGTTTAACTGGGGCGGTTGCCTCCTAAAAAGTAACGGAGGCGTTCACCAAGGTCAGCTAGGCGCGGATGGAAATCGCGCTGATTCCGCAATGGGATAAGCTGGCTTTACTGCAAGACCAACGAGTCGAGCAGTTGCGAAAGCAGGACATAGTGATCCGACCGTACGATATCGGACGGCGGAAGCTCAACGGATAAAAGCTACTCCGGGGATAACAGGCTGATCTGGTCCGAGCGTCCACAGCGACGACCAGGTTTGGCACCTCGATGTCGGCCCATCGCATCCTGGGGCTGGAGAAGGTCCCAAGGGTTAGGCTGTTCGCCTATTAAAGCGGTACGCGAGCTGGGTTCAGAACGTCGTGAGACAGTTCGGTCTCCTGTCTACTGTGCGCGTGGAAGGTTGCGAGGGCGATTCCCTAGTACGAGAGGACCGGGAATCACGAACCTCTTGTGTGCCAGCTGTCCTACCAAGGGCACCGCTGGGTAGCAACGTTCGGAACGGATAAACGCTGAAAGCATCTAAGCGTGAAGCCGTCCTCAAGATGAACCTTCGTTAAGGACCCTCCGAGACGAGGAGGTTGATAGGTGGTAGGTGTAAGGGCCGTGAGGTCTTGAGCCGAGCCATACTAATTGTCCAATGCTTTGGCCATCCGGCAAAATCGGATGGTAAAGTAAAGTGTAAGCTTGCTTACACGTGCCTTGTACGTATCACTTACTGACAGGTTCCAGGTTTTGGCGAACTACTTCGTTGTCATTTTGCGCGCCGCGCTCTACGTACTTCCGTACGTTTCGCTTGGTGCTCAATGGCGCCTCGTATTTCACTCAAAATCTGGAACCTTGTCAGAAAGATGAAAAGAATTCGTTGCAGCGTTCTCGGTGCTTATCTGGAGGGGTCACACCCGTTCCCATCCCGAACACGGAAGTTAAGCCCTCCAAGGCCGATGGTACTTGGACCCAACCCGGTCCTGGAAGAGTAGGATAGTGCCGGGAACATTGAAACGAATGAAAAAACCTCGCCGATGTGGCGAGGTTTTTTTGTAGGTGTCGATTCTTTTGTTTTCCTCTTACTCACATGCTACTCTGTCCACGTTGTTCCTTTTTCTATGCCAAAAATTCCTTTGCCGCGTTCCTCAAAAAAGAAAATCGTTGACATGGATCCCCCCGTGCAAGAATCGGATGCGGATTTTTTTACCTCCCTTCCAAATAGCTCGTTGGATGAAGATGCGCATCTGTCTGATCATGATCATGTTGAACCGTCATGGACAGGTCCTTCTTTTCGACCAGCAGAGCTTGATCCGGATCGTCATGTGAAGCGTTGGGTTAAGGCACATGATGCGCATGCGGATCAGTCAAGTTTTACAGAGAATATTAATTGGCGATTATTTCGTATTTTGGCTGAGTTTGTTGAAGGGTTTGAATTTTTATCGCGTTTGAGTCGTGAAGTTTCCATTTTTGGGAGTGCGCGCATGACGCCGGATGACCCGTACTATCAAATCGCAATCGAGTTGGGTTATGCCTGTGCGCGAGCGGGGTTTGCGGTGATCACGGGGGGCGGTCCGGGTATTATGGAGGCGGCAAATCGTGGGGCGGATATGGCTGGTGGGCAGTCTGTTGGTCTGAATATTCAGTTGCCTCGTGAGCAACGGGAGAACCCCTACGTGAACCATTCGTTAGGGTTCCGTTATTTTTTCACTCGCAAGGTTATGTTGTCGGCGGCGGCGCAGGCGTATGTCTTTTTTCCTGGAGGTATTGGCACATTAAATGAGTTAATTGAAATGGTTGAACTGATTCAAACCGGCAAAGCCTCGGATCGTGTGCCGGTGATTTTGGTGGGTTCTCAATATTGGGAAGGAATGCTGGCGTGGATTGAGCAGGTGATGCTTGAGCATGGCATGATTGATCAAAAAGATCTCCATATTTTTCAGGTCGTGGACACGGTAGATGAGGCCATGAGGATTATTTTGAAGACGAGCGAGAGGGTGTTGTAAGTTGCCTCCCCCGATCTTTTTCGCTAGTCTGGTGGCATGTCTTTGCGCTTCTACAATACACTGCATCGTCAACTGGAAGATTTTACACCTCTGCATGCACCAGAGGTGGGTTTGTATACGTGTGGACCGACGGTTTACTGGAGTGCGCACATCGGGAATTTTCGATCGTACGTCTTCGAAGATGTGTTGCAGCGCGTGCTTGAAATGGAAGGATTTTTGGTGAAGCGCGTGATGAATATCACCGACGTGGGTGAATTGGCGGACAACGGAGAGGATAAGATGTTGCTCGGTGCAAAACGCGAAGGAAAAACCGTTCAAGAAGTTGCGCAGATGTACCTGGATCGTTTTTTACGCGACGCAGAGCGTTTGAATATTAAAATTCCAAAACCGCCATTCCTTTGTAAGGCTACGGAGCACATTTTTCAGCAGATCGAACTGATCCAAGTTTTGGAACAGCGTGGTTTTACCTATCAAACAGACGACGGTGTGTATTTTGATACCGCGAAGTTTTCCGCGTACGGTTCATTCAGCGGACAAAAGTTGGAGGACAAGGAGGCTGGTGCGCGCGTGGCTATCAACGATCAAAAACGAAATGCGACGGACTTTGCGTTATGGAAATTTGCTCCGCTCGATGCAGAGCGTCAGCTTTGGGAGAGCCCGTGGGGAACGGGATTTCCAGGTTGGCACGTTGAATGTTCTGCGATGGCGCGTTTGTATCTTGGTCAGCCGTTCGACATTCATTGCGGAGGTGTAGACCATATTCCTGTGCATCATGAGAATGAGATTGCGCAGAGCGAAGCGGCGTATGGCGTTCCGCTCGCGAACTATTGGTTGCATAATGAGTTTGTGTTGGTGGATGACAAGAAAATGTCGAAATCATTGGGGAATGTATATACCATTGATGATCTTGCGGCACGTGGATTTGATCCGTTAGCTTATCGCTATTTCTGTTTGAATGCGCAGTATCGTTCAAAAATAAACTTTACCTGGCAAGCGTTGGAAGGAGCGGCGCAGGGATTAAAGCATGTGCAGGCGGTCGCGCGTACATCCACACGCGGAACGCATACTGACCAGGATGTCTACGAAAAATTTTGTCAGGCACTCGAAGATGATCTGAATACGCCACGCGCCTTGGCTGTAATGTGGGATTTTTTGAAGTCAGATGTTTCATCGGATGTGAAAGGGGCTACATTGTTGAAGATGGACGAGGTTCTGGGTCTTGGATTGGACGCGATTGTCGGACGGTTGATCGAAGCGCCGGCTGAACTCCGCCAACTCGCGCAAGAAAGACAAGTTGCTCGTGAAGCGAAAGATTTTGCGCGCGCGGATGCGCTGCGAAAGGAAATTGAACAAAGAGGTTGGACGGTGCTTGATGGTTCGGATGGAGCATGGACGCTGGTGGCTAGCTAGTTCAGATTCATCTCTTGTCGTTGGTGTGCTATCCTGTGCGTATGATTTCTGGAACCGATCCATCGTCCGTGGAACAGCCGTTGGTTTGGCCTGCAGCGAGTCCTGGTGCAGAAAAACCAGATGAGCTTTTTGAAGTTTCGGCGGTGGAAAAAATCGCTGTTGGTTCAGAGGAGGATCCGTTGGAGGAGGATCGAGCTGAATTAGAGCGTCTAGAGCGTGAAGCGGCCGCGGGAGGCGCCTCTCAAGAGGCGGGCGAGGCGGATGAGGGCACGGAATCGCTCACAGAGGAGCTAGAGGAGGGTACGGTTGAGGCAGAAGCCGTGAAAGATAAAATGCGAGAAGAGGTGGATGAGATTTTGAAGAGAAGCATTGAGGATCAGGTGAAAAAATTTACGGAAGCAGAGCAGCAAAAATTTGATGCAACGAAGTTTGAAGCGGAGCGGACGCGTCTTGCGCAGTTTTTCTCAGAAAAGGTAAAAACAGGGAGTTTGAATCATGGCGAGGCGTGGAAGTTGATTCATGCATGGTTGCTGTTGATCCCTGGAAAAAACAAATATTATTTTCAGAAAGAGGCAAAATTAAAGGTTGATGCGTTGGTCGTCCTGCAAGAGGTTCATCGTCGAGAGCAAGAAGCGTCAAATCCACTCTAACCCCGTTCTTTGTGTTTCTCTTTCAATTTTCCATGGCGGCTACGCCGTCACTCGAGAGCCCGCTGAGCTTTATTCCCACGCCGTGGTTGATGGGGATAGGAATTGTAGTTGCCAGCGTGTTCCTCGGTTTGATGATTCTGGTTGCGTTGCGAAAAACACTCGTTCGTCGTGGAAGATTCAGTGTGGCGTTTGACATGAAGATTCTGCTTGTCCGTGTTCCAAAAGAATTGAAAAAAGAGGACAGCGATCAAGATAAAACTCAACAATCCATTCAGGAATCCATTGGGCGTATGGAGACGGTTTTTTCGACGCTCGGTTCGCTAGCACGAGACAAGGGGTTTGTCTCGTGGCTGTTTGGCCGTTCGGATGTGTACACGGTTGAAATGGTGGTTCATCACGACCGCATCTCGTTTTACGTAGGCGTTCCAAGCAAGCAGCAATCATTTATTGAGCAGCAGATTCACGCCCAATATCCGAATGCGCAGATCGATGAGGTTTCGGACTACAACATGTTCTCGCCTGACGGGTTGATTTTGGCGAGCTATGTGGGGTTGCGTCGACCGAGTTACTTTTCCATCAAAACCTATCGTAAGCTTGAGAGTGATTCCATGAATTCGTTGACCAATGCGTTGGCGAAAATTGATACGGAAGATGGCGCTTCCATCCAGTACGTGATTCGTAGCGCGCCCGCTTCTTGGCGCAAAGAGGGGATGCGGATTGCGCGCGCCATGCAACAGGGGAAAAAGTTGGAAGATGTAAAAGATGGATCATGGCTTAAAGCCTTTGGAAAATTCGTCGTTGATCTTCATAAGGCCGGTGATGAAAAGCGGAAGCCGGATGAGGCGTATCGGTTGTCGCCTTTGGAAGAGGAGATGGTGAAGGGTCTTGAGGAAAAATCGTCGAAAGCGGGTCTTGAGGTGAATATTCGCGTGCTCGTGTCATCAAAAACGCCGGAAAAAGCTCAGCGTTACCTGAACGATATTTTGAGCGCGTACGGTCAGTTTAATATCTACGAGTTCGGCAACAGCTTTATTAAACGCATGCCGCGATTTCAGAACACTATCATTCGGCATTTTATTTTCCGGCATTTTGATGAACGCTATCACATTGTCCTGAACGCAGAAGAGCTGGCCTCGCTGTTTCATTTTCCTCTCGCCACAACGGAAACGCCCAAGATCAACTGGTTATTATCGCGCAAAACTATTCCGCCGAGTAATTTGCCGACGGAGGGAATTTTATTGGGTCGAGCAGATTACCGTAACCATCGTTACGATATTCGCATGAAACCAACGGATCGTCGTCAACATCAGTATATTATTGGTAAATCAGGAAGTGGTAAGACGGCGTTTCTTGCTTCCCTTATTCGTCAGGATATTATCAATGGCAATGGGGTCTGCGTGATTGATCCGCATGGAGATTTGTGCGATGAAGCGTTGAGCTACGTTCCGAAATCGCGTGCGAATGACGTGATCTTCTTTGATCCGGGAGATTTTGAGCGCCCGATCGGTATCAACATGCTTGAGTTTGATCCACGTTATCCGCATCTGCGCACGTTTGTGATCAACGAAATGTTGAAGATTTTTGATAAACTCTATGATCTGAAATCCACCGGTGGCCCGATGTTTGAAACGTACATGCGCAACGCGATCTTGTTGCTGATGGACCATCCCGAATCTGGTATGACCTTGATGGACATCCCACGCGTGTTGGCGGATGAAGAATATCGTAACCTCAAATTATCGCACTGCACCTCGTTAGAGGTGAAGGATTTTTGGACCAAAGAGGCTTTGAAAGCGGGCGGTGAATCGAGTTTGGCGAATATGGTGCCGTACATCACCTCGAAGCTCGCGACCTTTATTTATAATGACTACATGCGGCCGATTATCGGCCAGCAGAAGAGCGCGTTCAATCTGTATGATGCGATGAACAGCAGGAAGATTATTTTGATGAAGCTGTCCAAAGGTAAGATCGGTGACATGAACGCGTACCTGCTCGGCATGATCATGGTGGGAAAGATTTTGGACGCCGCATTGAAGCGCGCCGACATGCCGCCGAATGAGCGTCTCGATTTTTTTCTATACATCGATGAGTTTCAGAACTTTTTGACCGATTCTATTAGCGCGATTTTGTCTGAAGCGCGTAAGTATGGCTTGTGTTTAATCATCGCGCATCAATTTATCAGTCAGTTGAGTATGGGGGCAAATAAGGATACGAGCATCCGCGATGCAGTGTTTGGAAATGCGGGCACCCTGTGTATCGGACGCGTGGGCGTGGAAGATGCGGAGTTTTTGGCCAAAGAATTTGCACCGGTGTTTACGGAGTTTGATCTCGTCAACGTCGAGGGTCTCCACTTTAATACGCGCCTGTTGATTGATAATACCGCCTCGCGTCCGTTTACCTTCAAGGTGGTGTTTGCCCCACGTCCAAACGAAAAAGAAAAGCAGTTAGCTGACATGATGCGTGAACTTTCGCGTTTCACCTATGGCCGCAAGCGAGAACTGGTCGAATCTGAGCTGCGCGAGAAACGTGAAACTGCGCCAAACCCTTGGATGGATGAATTTGACGCGGCCTGAAGAAGAAACGTGTACATCTCGTTTCACTGCCTATTTGCTGGTGTTTTATTGCAGAAAAAAACTCGCCACCTTGACGAAAATGTGTTTTTATGTCACCATGATACGTTTCCTCTTGTGAGCAGAACTGCTTGCGTTTGAGGAAATACGATCATCAACCAGCGAAGAAGGAGGACGCGATGCGTCATTGGCTGTACCTGTTTTCCCTGTGTCTGCTGTCTGAGGCCTGCCCGATCGACCATCCGGCTCTGTTCGAGCAGGATGCGGCTCCGCGTATTCTTCCGGACTGTGCGGTGGTGCCCGGCGTGCCCCAGTTCGAATTTGTCAACGGGCAGCTTCAGGACCAGGCGCCCGATCAGCTCTACGTTCCGGGAGCTCCATGCGCGCTCTGCCAGGGTGTTCACGCCTGCGCGGGAGGCACGCAGATGTGTCTCACGACGAGCGTGGGAATGGTCTGGGGTCCCTGTTCGGGAGCAACGGATGGGGCGAGCGACATCGTCGACGCAACAGACGCGTCCGAAGAGGGGATGCCTGACGCGTCGACGTCCGATGTGGCAGACGCTTCCATGGACACGATCGACGGTGGTACGACCGACGCTTCTGAGGACGTGCTGATTGTCGACGCCGGCGTCGACGTCGAGTTGCCGGATGTTCCGGTCGATGTCTTGATTGCGGATGTCGCGGTGGACACCTCGGTGCTCGATACCGGATCGCCGGATGTTCCGCTGGATGTTCCGGTCGCAGACGTCGGGGTGGATGCGGGAACGCTGGACGTTGGCGTGGACGTGCCGATCGCGGATGTGCGGCCGGACGTTGTCATCGATACGGGGGTGGATACAGGCGTGACCCCGCCGCCGGATGTGCCGGTGGATACGGGCGTCGATGTGCCCTGCCCCTCGGGGATGACCCGATGTTCTGGGACCTGCATCGGCACCACGTCGGACATTCACAACTGCGGAGGGTGCAGCGTGAGCTGCCCCATGCCGATGAACACCACAGCAACGTGTGCTGCGAGTGCGTGCGGGTTTACCTGCAACACGAACTTCGCGGACTGTGACCACGTCGCCTCAAACGGCTGCGAGATCAATATGCAGACCAGCGCCGCCAACTGCGGCGCCTGCGGAACGGTGTGCGCTGCGCCTACGGGTGGGACGGCCAGTTGCGTGGCAGGTCGCTGCACGACAGCGTGCCCTTCGGGACACGCGCTGTGCGGAGGTGCCTGCGTCGACACGACGTCTGATCCTTCCAACTGTGGAGGGTGCGGCATCGTCTGTTCGGCTGGTGCGCCCTGTTCGTTGGGCGCCTGCGCTCAGCTCGGGGTGCGTTACGCGAGTACGCGTGGGGAGGTACTGACCGACATGCTCGTGCAGTTCCTGCCCGACGATTCCGCGGCTGTCAACATGGTCGGTGGACAGTGTGTCGGTGGCCTGCAGTACACGGACAGTTCGCATACGACGGCGATCTGTTGGCTCGTCATCCCGACGGGGAGTGCGGTTCTGCGCTTTGCCCCGATGATCGGCAGCTCGTTCGTGTGCGACTACTCGACGAGCCTTTCGAGCAGCTGCGCCTCGTTCTTCAGTGCTCCAGCTTCACCAGACGGGACGAACTTCACCTTCATCACGCCCACGGCCAGCTACTCCGGCGCGTGCGAGTATCTGGTCTCGTGCAGTCCCGTAGGAGCTGCGTTCTATCCGGCGGATTACTCGGGTGGAACGCCGAGCGGCCATCACGAGCTCCTTCGTCTGGCGATCAATCGCCTCTGCGCCTGCTAGTTTCTGATTTCTCCGCCGCCCGATGTCTCTGATCGGGCGGCTTTCGTTTTTATTCCTGTAAGCTTGATTTTTTTAGGGGATCTGGTACGCTACCGACGGTTCGTTTATTCATCTCTGTTTTGCCAGATCTCGCCTTGCGAGCGGCGCTTTTTCTCCTGGTCATGCGATCCTATTCGCACTGGCTTGAAGAGCGCCGGGCTCAACAGTTCAAAGGAGAATTTGTATGCCAAACACCCCCTCATTACCGGACTTGTTGCAAGCCGGAACCCATTTCGGTCACCAGACATCCAAGTGGCACCCGAAGATGAAGAAGTATCTCTTCGGTGAACGCCGCGGGATTCATATCATCGATCTTGAGCAGACCCAAAAGTCACTCGAGACCGCGATGTCGTATGTCAAAAAAGTAACCTTGCGCGGAGGAGTCATCCTCTTTGTTGGGACCAAGAAACAGGCCGCCCCGTATGTTGAAGCTGCGGCAAAGTCTTGTGGCATGCCATTTGTGACCAAGCGTTGGTTGGGCGGAACGTTGACGAACTTTGCCAGCATGTCCCAGCTCACGCGTCACTACAAAGATTTGAAACGTCGCCAAGAAAAAGGTGAACTCGCAAAGCACACCAAATTTGAACAGTTGCAGATGGCGCGCGAAATCAAGATGCTCGACGAAAAAGTCGGCGGCATCCAGGATCTCGCTCGCATCCCTGATGCTATTTTCGTGTTTGATGTGCGTAAAGATAAAACCGCTCTGGAAGAAGCGATGCGCCGTGGGGTCAAAATTATCGCGATGTGTGATTCAAATGTGAATCCGTTGAATGTCGACTACCCAATTCCAGCGAACGACGATGCTGTGCGTTCCATTGATCTGATCGGCAAACTCATGGCCGCCGCAATTCAAGAAGGTCGTGACGAATGGGAACGCAACCGCGCGCGTCTTGGTGGTTCATTGATTACTCCTGTAAAATAATTCCTCTCACCTTTGTGGTGATAGCGAAGAAACTCATTGTATGATCGACGCAAAACAGGTCTACGCGCTTCGTCAGCGGACGGGCGCTGGTATCGTTGATTGTAAGCAGGCCCTTGAAGAAGCGCAGGGCGACGAAGAAAAAGCGATTGAAGTTTTGAAGCGAAAGGGAGCGATTAAAGCTGCTAAGAAATCCGCCGAACGCACCGCGACCGAGGGCGTGATCGTGAGCTACATCCATCATAACGGAAAGCTCGCCGCCTTGCTCGAGCTCGCCTGTGAAACCGATTTCGTGGCGCGTACCGACGAATTCAAACAACTCGCCCAAGATCTCGCGTTGCAAGTTGCCGCCATGGATCCGACCTATGTCAGTCCAGAAGCGATTCCTGCAGATGTTGCTGAAGCCAAGCGCCAGGAATTTCTTGCAGAGCTCGCCAACGATAAAAAACCAGAAGAGATCAAACAAAAAATCGTGGAAGGAAAAATTGCCAAATGGCACAGCGATGTGTGTTTGACCAAGCAGTCCTTCATCAAGGATGAGGACCACACCATCGAGCAGATCTTGAACGAAAAGATCGCCAAGATCGGTGAGAAGATCGCTCCAACGCGTTTTTCGCGCATGATCATGGCAGCGCCGACGGGACAGACCTGCTAAACAAGAGAAATAAGAAAAATCCTCGGACACGTTCCGGGGATTTTTGTATCGAATGAAGGGGTCTTGACAGCTTTTTCCTTTGTGTTACGGTACCCCTCGTCAAGACGTTCGGATGCGCTGGACGCGCTTGACAAATGGCCTTTTTTCAGCATTGAGGTGTGTCTTGGATAGAAAGCAGTCTGGTCCCACGAAGTTCACGGCCGGTCTCATCGGTGCCCTGACCTCGCTCGACATCGGCGAGCTGGCCAAGAACGATCCCGCCTTGGAGGGTGAGCTCGAGAGCCTGCGTACCTTCACCATGGCGGGGTGCACCGCCGAGCAGGCGCAGCTGGAGCTCCCGCGGCGGTCCGGTGCCGCCTTCCTGCACACGGGCACCATCGGCAAGGACGAGGACGAGGCGCGCGAGCTGCACCGTCCGCTCGCCCGGTTCCTGGTGGAGCGCCCCGAGATCAACCGGCTCGTGTCGGTTGGCGAGCGCGGCACCTACACGGCCCCCTGGGTGCGCGAGAACGAGAACCCCTGCGAGGCGCACGCGCGCATCCTGATGGAGCTCGGCGTCCCGCGCGAGCGGTTCGTCCTCGCTCCGGGAGCGAAGAACACCCCGCAGGAGATCAACGCCGCGCTCAAGCGCGAGGACATCCTCGCCGCCAAGTCCGTGTGCGTGATCTCGGTCGCGCCGCCGCAGACCAGGCGCATCCAGCTCGGCTGGGAGCACGCGATGGCCCGCGACGGCAAGCGCCTCGACCTCGAGTTCATCCGCATCGGCGGCTGGGACGCGACGAGCCCGGACGGCGACAAGCGCGTGCTCGAGGAGGCGGTGCGCGTCATGGCCTACGGCCTCAAGGGCGACATCGTGCTGCCCTCGTCCACGGATGGGCACATGCTGCTCACGGGCGCCCGGTTCCTCCGCGACAACTACCCCGGCGTCTGGGGCGCGGTGGTCGAGGCTCAGCGCAAGGTGCTGGTCGTCGAGAGCACGATCGGCATGAACCTCATCGACGCCTGGCGCGATCGCTCGGCGAAGACCTCGTAGCGCCACCCGCTCCTTCCCTCCGCAGTCTGCCGGCAGTGCACATCCCTCGTGCCTGCCGGCTTTCGTTTTTTATGAGGTAGGATCGAGTCGATATTTTTATGCATATGGATAGAGATGGACAGAAATGCTTGTCGTTCAATGACGTATCTCGTACACTCCTCTCATATGCCACGCATTGCCATCAATGGATTCGGCCGCATCGGCCGCAACGTTTTGAAAATCGGACTCGAGAAGCCGGGATTTGATATCATCGCGATCAATGATCTGACGGACACAAAGACCCTCGCACAGCTGTTGCGTCATGACACGGTCTATCGCGCCTACGCGAAAGAGGTGACGTTTGATGAAACGCATCTGATCGTAGATGGAAAAAAGATTCTGGTGTGCGCGGAAAAGGATCCAACCAAGTTGCCGTGGGCAGAGTTAAAGATTGATGTGGTGCTTGAATGCACGGGACGTTTCACGAATTTAGAAGGTGCTTCCCAGCATGTGACGGCTGGCGCAAAGCACGTGATTATTTCTGCACCGGCGAAAGGTCCTGGGGTCCCGACATTCGTGATCGGTGTCAATGAAAAACAGGCGGGAAAAAAAGAAGCGGTGATGAACAACGCGAGCTGCACCACGAACTGCATTACGCCGGTCGCCGCGATTTTGGAAGAAGCGTTCGGTATCAAGAAAGCGATGATGACGACCGTGCATTCGTACACCGCGTCGCAGGTCGTGCAGGATGCTCCGGCAAAAGATCTCCGCGAAGGACGCGCAGCTGCCGAAAACATCGTCCCAACCACGACCGGTGCCGCCATTGCGACTACGCAGGTTCTGCCGCAGCTTCAAGGTCTGTTTGATGGGTTATCGATTCGCGTGCCAACGCCGGTGGTTTCTTTGTCTGATTTTACATTGTTGTTGAAACGCAGTGTGACCGTCGATGAGGTGAATGAACTGTTTATCAAAGCAGCAAAATCGGCGCGCTGGAAAGGGATTCTCGAGGTCACAAAGGAGCCGCTTGTCTCGTCTGATTTTATTGGAAATAGCGCCTCAGCTATTGTGGATCTGGGTTTGACTAAGGTCGTAGACGGGGATCTCTTGAAAGTGGTTGCATGGTATGACAATGAGTGGGGGTACTCGAATCGTTTGGCAGAACTGGCGTTGTTGGTTGGCGCTGCATGAACCTCCATCGTCGACATGTGCGTCCCGTTATTTTTGAAGTGGTATTTTGGATGCTGCTTGGATGTTTTTTGACCTTGTTCGTGATGGGTCTGGTTGCGGACGTATTGTGGGTAATTATTCCTGCCGGCCTCTATATTACCTTGTTGGTCGAGGCTGGATGTATTGAGCCGAGAATTATTACCTCAAAGGTCTATCGTGTGTCGCTTGAAGCGTCCGCACGTTTTCGTCTAGTTTTTATTTCTGATTTTCATGCGGGTGCTCACAAAGGTCGTCGTTTTTATCAGCGACTTGTTGCGCGTGTCAATGCACTGGATCCAGATGTAATTATCCTCGGCGGAGATTTTGTTGAAGATGAGATTGCTGGCATCGAGGATCTCGCTTCGTTCAAAAATTTACGCGCTGCGCAAGGCGTGTATTTTTTGTTGGGCAACCATGATTTTGACGACGAGCCTCAGTGCGTGCGCACCACGCTTGTGAAGTGGAAGCTTCGTGATCTGACGAACCGGTCTGTCTTGTTAGAGAAGGATGGACGGACTATCGAATTGATTGGTTTGGATGACGCGTGGCGAGGAAAGCCGTATTCGCAGCTTGTGCATCGAGGCGCATCATCACCGCGAATTGTCCTCATGCATGAACCGGATGGTCTGCTTGATCTTGAAGCAGGTCAAGCTGATCTTGTGCTTATGGGGCACACGCACGGCGGACAGGTGCGCCTTCCCCGGATCGGTGCGCTTGTACCGCTTCCGCAACAGCTTCCGCGTTCATTTGATCGCGGACGAAAAGACTGGAAGGGGATACCGGTGATTATTTCGCAGGGGGTGGGAGAAACGGGTACGCGAATGCGATTTTGTTGTCCGCCAGAGATGACGGTGGTGGAGATTGAGTAAAAAAATGGTATACTTTTTTTCGTATGAACCTTCGAAATCTCCCCCCGTCGCTTGATCTTAAAGAAAAGCGCGTGCTTGTGCGCGTGGATTGGAATATCCCATTGCGCAAACCGTTGGTCGCGGATGAAGCGTTGAAGATCGAACGTTCGATCGCTACTTTGCGAAATTTGGTGAAGCGCGGGGCCATCGTAATTGTCATGACGCACCTAGGTCGTCCAAAAAAACCTTCAGCAGAATGGTCGACAGAGCAGCTGATTCCTGTGGTGCATAAGATGGTCTCGGTACCGATTCTGTTTCACCCGGAACGTCTTTCGCAAGAAGCGTCATTTGAGGCGTTGGTCGCGAGCTTGTCTGGGGTGAAAGCAGGATCTATCCATCTGCTTGAAAACGTCCGTTTTAATCTTGGGGAGGAAAAAAACGCAATTATTTTATCAAAACGCTACGCGCAATTGGCGGATATTTTTATCAATGATGCCTTTGCCTCTTCGCATCGTGCGCATGCATCTGTGGTGGGTGTAGCTCGACAGCTGCCGTCGTATGCTGGTGCGACGTTGATTGAAGAGGTGACGCAGGCCTCGCGTTTGTTGGATAAGGTGAAGCATCCGTTTGTCGCCATTGTCGGTGGAATGAAGGTCTCCACAAAATTACCGCTGCTTCAAACGCTCCTCAAGACCTGTGATCGTGTGTGTACTGGTGGCGCCATGGCTTCGACGTTGCTTGGATCAATTGGTCTGTCGACGGGGGCGTCATTTGTGGAGAAGGATATGTTCGCAAAGGCAAAAGGACTTCTAAAATATACTGGACTCTGTTTGCCGATTGATGTGTGTGTCGTGGAGGATGTATCAAAGCCGCAAACACGACGCATTGTGAAGGTCGAGGAGATTCGTAAGCGCGATATCGTGGTTGACGTGGGTCCACGTACGTTGCAAAGCTGGGTACAGGCGACCAAAGGCGCGAAAACGATCCTTTGGAACGGTCCGGTTGGCATGAGCGAGATCTCTGAATTTGGATTCGGTTCGCGATTCATCGCCCGCTTGTTGGCGCAAGCAACGTCAAAGCATGGCGCGTACTCGATTGCCGGAGGAGGGGATACGATTCCCCTCACCTTTGAAACAAAGACATTCAAACAGATGAGTTTTGTTTCCACGGGCGGTGGAGCGCTGCTTGAATTTATCGCGAAAAAAGGGAAGTTGCCGGGAGTAGTGCCATTGATAAAACAATAATTTTTTATGCCAGCACTTCAAAAAATAGCCGCTGCCGGACAACGAACCGAGCAGTTGCGTCTCAAGATTCTTCAGCGGGTGTATGAACTCATGACTGCGGCGATGTCATTGGTTGCGGCCTTGGCGTGGAATGACGCAATTCAAACCACGTTCAAGATTTTTTTTGGCGATCTTGGATCACTGTACGCAAAATATGGGTATGCATTGTTCGTTACCGTGTTGATCGTGTGGTTTGGTCAACGCTTGACGCATGTGACGAGAATACTTGGTGTAGATGTGGAAGAGAAGAAGGTCTCCTAGCTGCTTCGTGCTATACTTCAGACATATGCCAACTAACCTCGCTTCATCGTACGAACAGGACGGTCTTTTACGCGTGTCTCTTGTCACATTAGTCATCGTGTTGACGCTGTTCGTTGCGTTAAAGGCCTGGAATGCGGCTAGCGAACATCGCTACATCGGTTCAGCACCGGTGCGTGATACGATTTCGCTTGATGGCAATGGAAAGGTGACGAGTCAGCCCACGTTGGCGCAGGAATCTTTTGGCGTAGATACGCAGGGGGCGGATGTTGCTCAGGTTCAGGCGCAGAATACGGAGAAGATTAACGCCGTGATTGCTGCGGTAAAGGGGCTTGGGGTCGCGGATCAGGATATTCAAACGAGTCAGTACACGCTGTCATCAACGTACGACTATACAAATGGTAAGCAACGTTTAACAGGCTATGATCTGTCGCAAGAACTGACTGTCAAGGTTCGTGATCTCACGAAAACAGGAACGGTTCTCGCAAAGGTGACGGACCTTGGAGTGAATCGTGTTGATGGAGTGAGTTTTAGCGTAGATGATCCAACGCTATTGCAGGAACAGGCGCGAGAAAAAGCGATTCAGGATGCACAACACAAGGCGGATGAATTGACGCGTGTCATGGGCGTGCATCTTGGGCGCATTGTTGGGTTCACAGAGGATAACGGTTTAATGCCACGGCCCTTACCTATGATGGATATGGCTGCTGCGCCAGGTGTTGCTGGTTCGGTCGCACCGGCAATTCAAAGCGGATCGCTTGATACCACCTCGCACGTATCCGTGACGTTTGAGATTAAGTGAGGTATCCTAGGGAGGAACTATTTTCATTCAAGCCGTTGTCGTCGTCGCTCTTTCTATGTTTTCTCGAGATAAAATCACCTCCATTGTCGCGCGCGAGATTTTAGATTCGCGGGGAAATCCGACCGTCGCTTGCCGCGTGACGTTACGTTCTGGCGCGAGCGCAGAGGCAAAGGTGCCTTCCGGTGCATCCACAGGGTCACACGAGGCCTTGGAGTTGCGCGACGGGGGGAAGCGCTATGGTGGCAAGGGCGTGCTGAAAGCGGTGAAGAATGTGAATGAAAAGATTGCCCGTGTTTTGCGGGGAATGCCCGCGCATCGTCAGCGTCGCATTGATGACATGATGTGTGAACTGGACGGCACGGAGAATAAAGCAAAGCTTGGGGCAAACGCGATTCTTTCCGTCTCGCTCGCGTGCGCGCAGGCGAGCGCTATTCATCGCAAGTTGCCGCTTTGGCGTTCCTTGCGAGAGACCTTTGATTTTCCGCACGCCGCAAGCCTGCCGCTCATGACGATGAATGTGCTGAATGGAGGGGCGCATGCGAATTGGTCGCTGGATGTGCAGGAATGCATGTTGGTTCCAAAACAAAAAAAAGTATCCGAGCGTTTGCGTGCAGGTGCGGAAACCTTTCATGCGTTGGCGACGTTGCTAAAAGAACGTGGTTTGCCGATTGGCGTTGGAGATGAGGGGGGATTTGCGCCAAAACTTGAACACGTTGAAGCTGCGTTTGATCTTTTACTTGAAGCGACGATCATGGCCGGATACAGGCCTGGTCGCGATATGACGCTCGCAACAGATATCGCCAGTTCAGAATTCTATAACACAAAAACCAAGCGCTACGAGATGAAGGCAGAGAAGAAGGTGTACACCACAGACGAATTGATGGCGCGCTACGTGCGTTGGCAGGAGACCTATCCGCTTGAATCATTGGAGGATCCGTTCGCTGAGGATGATTGGGCAGCGTGGAAAAAAGCCACAGCAAACCTTCAAAAGAAAAGCGTGATTGTGGGCGATGATTTTTTTGTGACAAACGTAAAGCGTCTCAAGCGTGGGATCAAGGAGGGGTGCGCGACCGCGATTTTGATTAAGCTGAATCAGATCGGGACGTTGAGCGAAACCGTTGATGCGATTATTCTTGCGCATCGTTCTGGGTATTCAACCTCGATTTCGCATCGTTCAGGTGAAACTGCTGACACGACGATTGCGGATCTTGCCGTTGCTTGTGGATCGGAATATATAAAAACCGGGTCGTTGTCGCGTTCAGAGCGAGTAGAGAAGTATAATAGACTGTTGGCGATTGAAGGGGAGATGTAGTCCTAATTAATTTCGTCTCCAGGCGCCTCTACGAGGTTATGGATAGATCTGTTTGCCTTCTTCATCGTAGATGATGATGGCTTGTACGGGGCAGGATTGGGCGGCGAGCAGGATTGTCTCTGCGTCTGCACCGTTTTGATCAACGACGTAGGCTTTGTTTTCGTCGTCTAATTGAAACACGCCTGGGGCGACGGTTACGCAAGGCGCGGCGCCAATGCACAGTTCTCGATCAACGACGATTTTAGAGATTTTGAGAGACATAGGATGTAAATACCTGTCGATGGTACAGAATAGGCGGCGTGAAGGCAATTTTTTTTTTTCAATATTCTTGAT
>CAIKOH010000078.1 GCA_903829075.1 Candidatus Uhrbacteria bacterium | reverse complement strand
GGCAAGACGCGCGATCGCCAAACGCAGATTGATACCTTTTTGACCGATCCAAAAGCGCAGGTATTTCTCTTAAGTTTGAAAGCCGGCGGCACAGGTTTAACGTTAACTGCGGCGGACACGGTGATTCTCTATGATCCGTGGTGGAATCCGCAGGTCGAGCGACAAGCGATGGACCGTGCGCACCGCATTGGGCAAGAGCGTACCGTCAACGTGTATAAATTAATTACGCAGAACACGGTGGAAGAAAAAGTCGTGGCACTGCAAACGCGCAAACGACAATTATTTGACGCGCTGATGTCAGAGCAAACGGAACGGTTGGCAGATTTGACATGGGAAGATGTGCGGGATATTTTGGGATAATTATTTTTGACGAAGCCTCTAAGAGCTGGTACTGTCCCCATCGTCAATCATTCTTTTATTTTCTATGCCTGGAATCAATTTGTACCATGAAGTTCCGTGCGGAGATGTGGAGGCGTTTCATGTAGTCGTTGATCTGCCAAAGGGGTCGTCGAATAAGTTTGAGTACGATGAAGAGGGTGGATATTTCAAGCTCGATCGCGTCCTGCATTCGCAGATGTTTTATCCGTTTGATTACGGTTTTATCCCACAGACGCATTCTGATGATGGGGATGCAATCGACGTGTGTTTGTTGGTCACGTACCCGACGTTTCCGGGCTGTGTTGTCAAGGCGCGTGCCATTGGCATGATTAAAACGGCGGATGAAAAGGGTGGTGACAATAAAATTATTGCCGTTCCTGTTTCCAAGGTGGATCCGCGTTTCGATGAAATCAAGACCATCGACGATTTACCGAAGCATGTACAAGAAGAGTTGTTGTTGCACTTCAAAGAGATCAAAAAACTGGAAAAGGCGAAGTACGACAAGGTGGTGATCAACGGATTTGGATCCGTGGACGAAGCAAAAGCGGAAATCAAGCGTGCGCAGGAGGCGTATCTCGCAAAAAAATAAACAACTATGTCTCGTGGCAAGGCTGTTGATAAGTCTAGCGAAACCCAAATCTAGGCCTCTTGACAGAACTCTTGACCGCACTTCTAGGCAAGTGAATTCAGGGATGAGAAAATAGAGATCGAGCTAATTCTTTGTTCTTTCTTCTATCTTTGTATGATGAAATCAGGTATGTGCATGGTGCATAAGATCGCTGGCGCGTTGGTCATTATTGGCGCGTTGAATTGGTTGTTGATTGGTTTGTTTCAGTACAATTTGGTCATGTCGATCTTCGGTACTTGGCCAATGGTGGAACGCTTGATTTACATCTTGGTCGGTTTGTCCGGTGTCGCGATGTTGTTTGCTTGCAAATGCTGCATGGGCGGTATGTGCAAAATGGACGACAAGAAATAACCTGTACACAAGAAACACAAAGCACGGATGAACTCCGTGCTTTGTGTTTCTTTGAAATTAGTGGACTTTTTTGATTTTGCTCAGTAAGCTTTTCGAGTATGAGAATCGTTGTTGATCGTCAGATCTGTATCGGCGCCGCAGCCTGCGTGATTGTGGCCGGAAAAACTTTTCAATTAGATGCGGAAGGAAAAGCGGAGGTCGTGAACGGAGCCGCCAAGGAACAGACAGAGGAGACCTCTGCGGCCCTGAGTTCGATTGAAAATGACGATTGTCAAACGATTATTGATGGGGCTTTGTCCTGTCCTGTGAACGCCATTCATCTGTATGAAGATGACGGAACACAGATTGTTTGAACCTCTTTTTTATGCCAACCATTCCCGCCGTTCTTCGTCTTCGTCGATTTGTGATTGAGGAAATTATCTGGGAGAGCGTGAACGTGTACACGCTTGTTTTGATTCCTGAGCAGGTCGAGGACGCGTTTGATTTTATCGCAGGACAGTGGGTGTACCTTCATCCATTAAACGAAGATGGATCTTCTTGGGGGAAGGCGGCATTTTCCATCGCTTCTGCTCCGGCATCTCAACCTGGACGGATAGAGCTGTGTATTGAGATCAAAGGTGAGTTGACGCGCCGAGCTTCGAAGCTTGGTGTAGGTCATGTGGTGGGATTGCAAGGACCGTTCGGTGTGTTTACGGTGCGTTCAACGGACGAGGCACCATTCCTGTTTCTTGCGGCTGGTATCGGTATCACCCCGTTGCGAAGCATGATTGAGCAGCTGCTCGCACAAGGGTCTGAGCAACCGATTCATCTCCTGTATTCGAGCCGCGAAATCGAGTCATTTGTATACTGGGAACGATTTGAGATGTTGCGTCAACGATACCCGTCATTTCATCCGACCTGTACGCTGACCGGGAGCGTGCCCGCGGTTTGGAAGGATGAGCATGGACGTATCAATGGAGCGATGTTGGATAGATGGCTTCCCGCTGTTTCACACGCAACGTTTTTTATGTGCGGGCCAGAGGCGTTTATGCAGGACATGCAGCGACTGCTGGTTGAACGTGGTATCGACACAAAAAAACAGATCCGTCGTGAATCATTTGGATCGTGAACGCCTTCACATCCTTTCGATCATCAAGTAGGCTGGAAGCAGATTTTTTAGAGAAGTATCCCTATGTCGCGTCATTCCAAATGGTCAAAAGTGAAGCAATTTAAAGGGGCAATTGACGCCAAGCGTTCTGCCTCGTTTACAAAACTTGCGCGTGAAATTACGGTTGCGGCGCGTGAAAAAGGCGGTGATCCTGCCATGAACGCACGTTTGCGCACGGCCATTCAAAAGGCGCGTGAAGGTTCAATGCCAAAAGAAAATATTGAGCGCGCGATTCAGCGTGGAACGGGTGATTCGGATGAGGGTGAAATCGAGGCATTAACCTATGAGGCGTATGCCCCAGGAGGTACCGCGCTGATCATCGAATGTTTAACGGACAACCGCAATCGCACCGCAAGCGAGATTAAGCATGTGTTGAGCAAGGGCGGCGGCACACTCGCCGCGAGTGGTGCGGTAACGTATTTATTTGATCGCGCTGGCTGCATTCATGTGAACGGAGCGCTGCCCGCGGATCGTCATGATGAGATTGAACTCGCCTTGATTGATGCTGGGGCGACGGAGCTTATTGAGGGAGAGGACGCGCTTGAAATTCGTTCTGAAGCGCATGATTTTGCCCGTTTGTCTGATGCGGTGACCAAACTTGGGCTGAACATCGAGAATCTTGAATTAGCTTGGTTAGCAAAAGATCTGATTGACACCAACGAAGAACATGGGGTCAGGGCGGCCGAGTTGATTGAAGCGCTGGAAGAGCATGATGACGTAGGAAAAGTTTTTTCGAATTTAGCGTAGAAGTTTTTTTCATGTCCATTTCTCTTCGCGTGTTAGGGATCGATCCTGGTTTTGATCGAACCGGTCTTGGCGTGATTGAATCATCTGGTGGATCATTGAAATGGATTGCGCATGATTGTATTCAGACCAAGACTTCGCAAGAGTTGTCCGAACGCTTGTCGTTGGTGTATGACGGCGTTGTTCAGGCGATCAAAACATTTCAACCGCAGGTGATCGGCGTTGAGAAACTTTTTTTTCAAACGAATGTTACGACGGCATTGTCGGTCGGCATGGCGCGTGGGGTGATTCTTTTGGCGATCGCGCAGGCGCATCTCCCGTGCGTGGAGATGACGCCGAATCAGGTGAAACAGGGGGTTGCTGGGCACGGCCAAGCCGATAAAAAGCAGATGCAAAAAATGGTGCAGATGCTTTTGAAATTGAAAGAGATTCCCAAGCCGGACGATGCTGCTGATGCGCTCGCGATCGCGATGGTCGCTTCAACCATGTGGCGTGTAACTGGAGTACGATAAACTGACGGCTATCCTTGACAAAAGTGCATTTTTGTGATAGGATCTGAGTCCTCTTTTTGTGTGTCTTGGGAGGCTGTTTCGGCAGATAAACGACGCACATAAAGATGAAGAAACGGATGAGGAGGAACGCATGGCTCACATCGTGATCGTGTCCGATTTCGATCCCTCGACCGAGGGCGGAAAGGTGGCCGCGGCTACCAAGGTTCTGGCGGTTCGTCTGGGTGGACGGGCGATCGTGCGCTTGCCGCACGTCGAAGATGTCGAGCGGGTGATTCACTATGCACAGCATCGGAACTGTGTGTCGACGAACATGTCCGATGTCCAGTTCCTGATGCCAGATCAGTCCTTCGACCCCGGTGCGCAGGTGATCTATCTCACGCAGCGGACGCCGGAACAGGCTGCTCTTCTCGCGCCGCAGGGAGCGCACGTGCTGTTCTTGCACGGTGCGACCACGAACGAGGAGTTCTTCAAGAATCTGCGCGGTATCTGTGTGCCGTTCGGGACGCGGGCGGCGAGTCTGACGGTCGCGCACGTTGTTTACCCGCTGGCGAAGTTGTTGGGTGTCTCCGTGGCCTGCGTGCACACCACCTACAAGAAACCCGGTGTCGATTCGCCGGATCCGCACATGCACATGACGCCGGCAGCTGTTGAAATGGAGGTGAAGCTGCAGTCGATGTCACGGGACTACGGGGTCACAACGGATTTCGTTCGTGAGACCGCGGACAACGTTCACGACTTCGTGTGTCGTGCAGCAACGAGAGCGCGATGCGGACTGATCGCGATGGGTCGAGGGAATGTTTTGATTGGGAGCTGTGCCGATCAGGTCGAACGGCGGGCACATCAACCGGTTATGATCGTCAATGGAGGCGCACAATGATTCAGGTGAAAACGAGAGCGATTGCAACGCCCCCGTGGTATCTGACCGCGACCGGGGCTGAGCTGATCTCGATCGTGCAGTACGCGGTCAAGGTCGCGCTGAAGATTTCGATCGGATTGATGGTCGCATCGCCGATGATCGTGGGTGATGGATTCCATAACCTGGCGGACATCCTCCAGGCGATCGTGGTGATCGTGGGTGTTTGGCTGAAGAGACAGGCGCCCAAGGGATATCCCTTCAAACTTGCGATGGTGGAGAGTCTGCTCACCATCGTGATCGGTGCGGGTCTGATGCTCACCGGTTTCGACATCGGAAAGCACTGCGCCGTCGGTTTGATCGCGCAGTGGCCTACGGTCGATCACTGGGTGCGCGGATGGTGGACATCGCTGCCACTGTTCGAGCCGGTACGGGTCGCGCCGAAATGGTTCTGGGCGTTGACCTCGCTCATGTCGGTCAGTGTCGCGGCGTCGTATGTGACGAGCGCCTACCAGATCCGCATCGGCGAGCGCACGCACGAAGCTGCTGTGGTGGCAGACGGCAAGGAAACGCGGGCAGATGCGCGAGTCGAACTCGTGGCGCTCGTGGGTGTGATCGCGGTGCAGAAATTCCACCTGATGTGGGCGGAGTACGCCCTCGGATTGGTGGTCATGTACTTCGTGATGCACACCGCCTGGGAGATCTTTCTTCCCGGGTTCCAGACCGTGCTCAAGCGGTCGCTCGGGGTCGAGGACAAGATTTTTGATTCCATCAGGACCGTGCCCGGTGTCGAAGGGGTGACGGGTTCCATGAAGACCTTCCGCATCGGGCAGTCCGAGGCGGTCTGCATCATCACCGTCGAGACACTGCTTGTGGGCGAACGCCATGACTCGCTGCTCTTCGCCCTCAAACACGTGATTGACGAGGAGCTGATGAAAATCGAGGGGATCGCTCGTACGCGGATCTACATCACCCTGCAGGAACCGCCCTCGCATTCGGAGCGCGTGGCCTATCCCTGTTGTTTTGATGGCAAGGTTCTGCGCAGCGTGGATGGCCCGGAAGCCGTCACGCACATCTTGGTGTGCGACTTCGCACGCAATCAGTTGGAGCGAGCGAGTCCGTACGAGCTCGCGTCTCAGGGGAGCGCGGGGAGCATTCTCGAGCTCATCCGTGCTCATACGGTGAATCGGATTGCGCTCAGCGATCCGCACGGCAAGGGCTGGAACGTGTTCAGCCAGATGTCACCGGTGCCGGTCTTTACCAGCTGCTCGGCCGACATCTACATCGCGGCTGGTCTTCCGAGGTCGTAGGCTTGGCTTCTCTCAACCCGTCAACGGTCTTTGTTGGCGGGTTTCGAGTTTTTATACAAACACCAACGTTGAATCGTTGGTGTTGTTGAATCGAGAGAGATTATTTTGCTTTCTTTTCTGGGAATGGAACCTCTGTCCGACCAGTCTTGAGAACCTGCGCGTACCAGGCGAGCGCGGCGAGCATGGTGTCTGTGCGATCGTCGTAGCCGGCGTCCTTGATCGAACCGTCTTCATT
>CAIKOH010000077.1 GCA_903829075.1 Candidatus Uhrbacteria bacterium | reverse complement strand
GCTCTTTTCGAAGAAACGTTCACAGGATAGCAGAAAACCTGAATTTTGACAATCTTGAATGACATACTCTCTGTCTATTTGAAAAAACTCCCGCTATTTCAGACTTATCCACATAAAAATCTTTGACGTATATTTCTATTTTGTCTAAACTAGTATAGACAAAATATGAACAAGGAATCAATCGAGGACCCTCAGCATATTCGGGTAAGTGTCAGCGAAGCTGCTCGTTTATTCGGGGTCAGCTCAAAAACCATCAGGCGCGCGCTTCAAGACCAGGAACTGCGCTATATTGTGGTCCGCGGACGATATAAGATCCTCTTTGCTTCCCTGGTACACTGGTCTCAGCAGGCCGTTTCCGTACAACGTAGACGGGATCAGCGCGGAATTGGGCAATGGGTTGAGCGCTGGCGGCTCCACGCGCCACTCTATTCACCACGACCCCCACAGCCACGTCCAAACATCCGCCGCACGACAAAATCAACCTAACAAAAAAGATCGCGTGCTTACGCGATCTTTTGAATCGGGGTGACCAAACGAGCATCACCACCGAGCAACTCAGCATACATCCGACACATGTCATCGATCCGATCACGATAACCGAATGTCTTTGCGACATGCTGTCGAAGACGTTCTCCCATGGCCTGGCGTTGTGCCTCTGGCATGGAAACGAGCTCAACGATTCCTTGACACAGCTCTCGCACGCTCATAGAGGTTACGTAGATAGCATGGCCACCGGTCGCTTCATGATTTTGAGGAATGGCGCTTACGACCATAGGCTGACGATATCCTGCCGCTTCTAAAATCGCGACAGACATCCCCTCGCTTGAGGTAGGAAATACGTGACCTCGTGCATGCGCTTGCAGAGTCGCGAGCTCCTCGCCCAAACATTCGCCCAACATTTTTACACCAGGTGTTTGCGCCGCATACCGTGACAGCCATTTGGCATATGAATCTGTCCATGAAGCCCCTCCAACCAACACAAGCTGGATATCCGCAAAAAGATCTGGATACGCCTGTTTAGCCATGGCGTACGCATCAATTAACAGATGCGCCTGTTTGTCCGCAATCAATCGACCCACGAACAATAGATATTGCCCGGACTTTAAATCGTGGCGAGCCAATCGTTCAGACGAAGGGGTCTCTTGAGGGATAGAAAATGGATGCGGAATGTACGTGGGCTGACATCCGTATTGCTCGACGCAGTATTCAACCAAGGCCTGCGACACGGTGATCGCACGATCAGAAAAATGACAAGCAAACCATTCGCCAAGACGAAACGCCCAACCAAATCCACGCCACTTCGACAACTTCCAATCCTGACAATGAAAGGTCACAACCAGCTTTGCCCGAGGACACACAAGACGTGCCACAGGCGTCAACAGAGCAACACCCGTTCCATGAAGATGGATGATGTCTGGATGTTGCGAACGAACGTCCATAAGCGCCGTCCAACCATGGGTGATCGCATCTAAATATTTCGTGCGAATCCCCTGCGTCAAACGCTGCTCGATCCCTTCTGGTAAGGCTGAAGGTTGGGCATACCATGAACGTCCGTAGACGATGACACGATGGCCGCGAGACGCTAAACCTGTCGCCAGCAAAGCGACATGACGTTCAACGCCGCCAGAACGTGCTGGCAGGCCTTTTTGTCCAATCATGGCAATAGTCATAGATGCAGGATATAAGAGAGGAACTATAGCAGAAAAAACGTTTTTTGTCAAGGGAGTGACCGTTCGTTGATTCCAACAAATCTTTTATATCAAACCCTCAAAAAATATGCTAAACTTGTCTCACGAGATGTACCCGCATAATCGCGCGTGCCATTTTATTTGCACCCTGTGCCTTTTCGCTCCCCCTCTTTTCGCACCCGTAGACGCACATGGATCCATTCAATGTGCTCGGTATTTCGCATTTCAATACTTCTCTTTTTTGTTCCATTCGCGAGCCAGGCAGCTACATCGCATGCGCGTCCCGTTCATACAAAACCAATCGTCTATTCTCGGAATGCCTATGCCGCTTCCGTGATTTCCGTCTTTTCGCCAGCAACGATTGCAGCAGGAAGTACCTCGCGTCTTCAAGTAACCTTTCATAATCTTGGCGCGGCTCCGTGGTATACGAGTGGCAATTCCTACGTATCTTTATACCACTGGAATCCGCACACGAAGCTACAAACAGTGAGTCCGTTTGCGACAAACGGTTGGCGCACAACGCAACAGCCTACCGTGCTTCGAAAAACAACTCTACACGGACAGGATGTGACGTTTGATGTTCCTCTACGTGCACCAACCGTGCCCGGCACGTATCACGAGTCATTTATCCTTGCAGCAGAGCATGTTGCATGGATCAAGCTGAGTCCATTTACGATTGATCTACAGGTCACCCCATCAACGTTCACGGACAGCGTCGTGAACACGAATTCCCTACCAACGCCAGCACTCGTAGCCTCAACAAGTCCGACGTCGAACGCACCTATCGCCACCGCTCCTCCAACATTTCCCTCAGATAACTCTTGGTCAGCGGAGGTCGTAAGCAAAGGCGGAATGGAATGGCAGATTGATCCACAAAGCAGCGCTTCAGTCGAATTCACGTTTAAAAACACGGGCATGCACACGTGGTACAGCGATGGAAAAAACTTTATCTCCCTGTATGCCACATCTTCAACGCATGAACGATCCAGCCCCTTTGCTGCATCTAGCTGGATTGGACCGACACATGTGGCGCGACTAAAGGAATCGTCCGTCGCCCCTGGCCAAATCGGTCACGTTGACCTGACCTTGCAAGCGCCTGCGGATCCAGGTCAATTCAGTGAAACCTTTACTCTTGCGGCCGAGAATACAAGCTGGATTCAAGGGAGCTCTGTGAGCTTACCCATCCTTGTTCCTGCAACCCTGGATTTTATTGCCAGCGGCATTCCGAATGACGTTGATATCGATGCGCAGCCACAGACAACACCGTCAACGTCACAGACGAGCGGCCTGTATGTGAGCACGCGTGTGCTTAGCTCGGCAGATCGAGTCGCCCTTGCGGGCAACAGACGCCAAGGCCTGTCATTTGCCTTCAAAAACACCGGCACCGCAACCTGGACCTCGCTCAGTGTGCGCGTCAAAATCCTTTCGAACGCCGATATCACAACCGCCGCACTCGTGCACGATCCTTCCTGGTACAGCTCCTCGCAACCCGTCTATCTCCTAGGAACGACGTATCCTGGTCAGGTTGGCTATGTCGCCTTTCAGGTTAAAGCTCCGACGTTGAAGGGAACATATCAAGCGCACTTTCAACTCTACGCAAATGAACAACCTGTTGACGGCGGAGAGATCGATATCCCCGTCTCTGTCACCGCAGATGGCCGACCGATTCCATCACAACCATCGCAACCTTCAGCGCCATCAACGCCCTCACCAAGCTTACCCATACTCACTCCAAGCGCCCCAATCGTTCCTCCGCAACCTTTGAATGGAAACTTGGCCGCGCTCCTCGCTGAACCCATCATTCGCGTAGGCATTTACACCCCAACCGACGATCAAATGGTAGTGCGCGCCATGAGTGTGCCAGTGATTGTTTCAATAAATAATGCCGAGGTCTGTCGCTTTCAACCCGGGCAACTCGTTACGGTACGTTTTGATCGCACCACAAATCTCTATCAGCTCACGAGCGGACCATGCAGCGGAAGTTCATCGCAAGTCTACCGCTTTCAAACAGAAGATCAGGTCTCGCCGGTGGCCGTCGATGACTATTCACATACGCTCTCATGGCTTCCAGGTGCGAATGACAACACCTTTCGTGATGAGGTGGAGCTGCGCTACGCATCCGCCTCACATGCGACCTGGGTCATCAATGAGCTGCCGATTGAATGGTATCTGAAGGGAATTGGCGAAACCTCGAACCCAAGTCCAACAGAATTTCAAAAAGCTCTGCTGACCGCAGCTCGAACTTACGCCCTCTATCACGTACAACGCGAAACCAAACATGCGGCTGAAGATTTTACCGTGGATGCAACATACGATCAGGTCTATCGAGGCTACGGCGCCGAAGCGCGTGATCCAAACGTTGTAGCCGCGATTGATGCAACGCACGGGCAAATCGTCACCTACAACGGAAAACTTGCTATCACGCCCTACTATTCTCGTTCAGATGGTCGTACCCGTTCGTGGACTGAGGTTTGGGGCGGCGGACCGTATCCGTGGCTCGTATCCGTACCAGTTCCCTGGGACAATGGAAAAACGCTGTGGGGCCACGGCGTCGGTATGTCCGCCAGCGGAGCACTTGGCATGGCACGTGATGGAAAAAACTATCAAGAAATTTTGTCGTACTTCTATCAACAAACTGTATTGATGCAGGCATATAAATAACGAATACAAAAAAATCGCCCCGCATTCAAGCGAGCGATTTTTTTATAAAACGTTTCTCAAACGCTCGATATATCATCAAGCTGTTAGTTGAAACGAGGAGGCGTGTATAACAGCACACACCTCCTCAAAGAGTCCTTCTCAGAACCTGCGGGGCAGCATCACCAGTGTCGGATTCGTACCACCATGCGAGGGCGTCGCCACGTAAAGGGTCCGACCCTCTCGCGTATCGACGTCCGCCTGTCCAGGAAAGAAGCGGGTACTTCCATCCGTGTCATGACGGTAGATGTAGAAATCCTCACCATGACGCAGGTCCATGATGCAGACGCTGTTCCACTGCGTCAGGTAGCAGCGAGGCTCGGGGGAGGAGCTGTCGAGAACCGAATGCGCGACCTCCCACAACTGCCCACTCTCGAGCATGTCGTCCCTGACCACGATCGTCGCCTGCATGGGACGGTCTTCGACCCTGAAGGAAGCGCGAGCACAGCAGGACGAAATCCGAGAGAGAGTCTCCGACCTGCGAACAGGGGCCATCGCACAGCCGCCCGCAACGATCACGAGAACAACGAGAAACATCCTCATAACAGATCCTCCTATGGATCATCTTGATCAAGACTCCGCAAATCACCCAGAAAAAATGTAGCGTAAAATCGCCTTTTTGTCAACATCCAGCACACATCTTGACAGATATCCCCTTGACAAATCGCTTTTTCCTTAGTACTGTATATTTTGGATAGTACGTGCGAGGGTCCTTCCTAGGAGGTCGGGGAGTGGGTCGTGCGCAAACGGGTATCCTTCTATTCATTTTGTTTGTCATATTTCACCCAGGACATTCTGAAAAGAAGGTCGTAGGAGAAGTGACGCTCATATTCGCATGCCAACCAAGTTGTTTGTCGGCGGTATCCCTTACCGTGCCACGGATGAGGAACTCCGACAGTTGTTCTCCCAGGCCGGTGAAGTTGTTTCCGTGTTCATCCCAATGGATCGTGAAACACATCGCCCTCGTGGTTTCGCGTTCGTTGAAATGGCTGATGATGCTTCGGCAGAAAAGGCTATCTCAATGTTCGACGGTTCAGACATGGGAGGTCGCCGCATTGTTGTCAACAAAGCGCGCCCCATGGAAGACCGCCCAGCGCGTAACGATCGAATGTAATTTTACAACGATCAGAAACACCTCTTCGAAAGAAGGGGTGTTTTTTATATCCCCAATCGCCCCTTGATTTTTCTTTTTATGTGTGTAAGCATTTATTCATGCGTCGTTCTTTTTTCATCCTGCTTTCTTGTGCAACGTGCGCCTATCTATGCACGAGCATCGCGTCTGCGCAAATCCATCCGATTAATCTGGCTACCCGTTCAAAGACACAGTCCTGTCTTTTTGTAGATGGCTTGCCGGATTCCACTTGCACGCCAGGAGGCATTTTTGCTGATGCGACACGTGAGGAGATTTGTCGTCCAGGATACAGCGCTTCGGTACGCAACGTCATACTTGAAACAAAACAAGAGGTCTACGATGAGTATAGCATCGGCTCGCATGCGCCTGGGGCATTTGAGGTTGATCATCTCGTACCGCTCGAACTTGGCGGATCAAATGAGATCTCAAACTTATGGCCACAACCCGCCGAACCTACTCCTGGTTTTCATGAAAAAGATGATCTAGAGAACTATCTCCACGATCAAGTGTGCAACGGCGCCATGGAATTAACAGACGCACAGCGCACCATCGCGAACAACCGGCTGACCGTTTACGATCGTATGCCGGGACACATGATCCGCGTAAAAGATGTCACGGATTCAGTCCTGACTATCTGGAATCAGATCTTGCCTATTTTTCTGATGGTTCAACAGCTCCTACAACGAATTTGGAATAATCTCATTACTTGGATCTCCCCTACCCTCTAACGTTGCTTGCTTGACGCATCTCAAAATACATGATAGAAAATCAGCGCCACTCCTCGTTCATTCATCTCAAACAAGGAGCGTTCCATGCCAGCATCCGAATGCCGGACGCGAACTGCGCGCATTGCCGAAGCAGTAGGCATCCTCCGTCAGCTGCGCTGCAACCACAAGGATTTCGTTGCCCTCTACTACCGATTGCGCGCCATACTCAACGAGGACGACACGCCGCCGTGCCGCGAAGACCCGCCGCGCCTTCGCTTTGAGGAGATCGGCCTTCCGCGCGCCGAATGGAGCAAGATCTACGCCGAGGTCAAGGCCAGAATCGATACCATCAAGGAAGATGAGCTGCACCTGTCGGCCATCCGCGACTCCAACGATCCGGCGAATCAGCACTATCTCGCGCTTGCTGAACACGTTCTGCAAGATGAAACGATTCTTCGCAGGCTCGGCGTCTCAAAAGAACAGTGGCGGAAAATCGAACGGGATTCT
>CAIKOH010000076.1 GCA_903829075.1 Candidatus Uhrbacteria bacterium | reverse complement strand
TTTGGCTCAGGGAGGGCATACGCTCTATTCCACATTCGTCCGATGAATAATATTTTCCACTGCCGCCCAATGTGACGGCGCATTCTTGGGCGTGAGCACAACGACTTCGTCACCAGCCTGACCTTTAAAAAAACTTACAGACGCGGCAATGATACGATATTTCGAACCGTTGGCGAGAACGTTCCACGCGTCTGTTTGCTCATCGTGGACGAGCGTTCCAAGCATGCGCTGACGTTCGATCGGCCCTTTCTGCTTGTAGATGAACCGACCACCCGGATGAATATTGAGACGCAATAAGTCCCCTTCCACAAGCTTGGATTTTGACGCGTAGTTTGGTGGCACGAGATATTTTTTTCCATCTTCCCCGATCATCTGCTCACCATCAAACACCCCGTCCACCATGCGATCCTGCAACGCCTGACGCACCTCGCGCGCGACGTCTGAATCATCTGACCAGACAGCTTCGGAACCTTCAGGCGCAGACACCCCATCAAGCAACTGATCGAGCGCATCAAGCTGGTCACGAATCTGACGAACAAGACGCTTCATGAGCATCATCTTTGCATCTACCTGTGGCGCTCCTGGTCCGATCACGGAGTCCGCATCTTCCGAAACGCTCTCTGAGAGCTCCTCTTCAACAGAAGTTGGCATAGCACGAAATTTTATTTTTAAAGATCTATTTTTATTGCACGTTGACCACCCCTGTCGCAAACACTTCCTGTCCTTCTTTTAACTGAAATAAATTGAACGCATGCAGCACACGATTCCGCTGTGCATCAAATGACAACCCCTGTAACTCCCCGCCAGACCAAGGCGTCAAACGCTCAATTTTTTGACGAACCTGCGCACCACTCTGTGCGCCAGCACTCAATACGTCTTTCATCAAAAAGACCTCGCTATACGCATTCATAGCTGCGTTTTTCCAAACTGGAGCAGTTCCGAATCGAACCGTGTAGCGCTGTTGAAACGCCTCCCACGCACTCGATGAAGCGACTTGTGGCTCCACGCCATACACACCCTCCAACCGATCCGCATAGTCATGAATGACCGATGGATTCAATAACGTCTCTGTAGTCAGGATCGGAACATTCACCCCAGCCCGTCTCAGATCAAAGATAGCCACAATGCCAGGCGCGGACATGCGTGGGGCAATGAAGATAACGTCTGGATGTGTCGTTTGAACTTTGGCGACAATGCTTCGAAAATCCGATCCTTGAAGCGGGTACGTTTCATTCATTGTCACCCGACCGCCCGCAACACGAAAGGCCTGAGCGAACGCCGCTCCCAAGGCTTCTGGATTCGAATCCTGTTCAACGATGACGGCCGCAGTTTTCGCATGAAGAATGTTCACACTCGCCTCAGCCTCGGCACGTGCTGCTTGCGTCGCAATCGGCATCAAACGATACGCGTACCCATTTCCTGATGAAAGTGATGGTGCATCTACAAGCGGACTCACCACCGGCACATGGTACATCTGACCGAACTGAAAAAGATTTGCCGCCTCTGCCGAACACGCGCCCCCCATAATCGCAGAAATAGTGCTGCTTGAAAACACATCTTGCACCTGACGCCGCAGCAGATCCGCATTTGCCTGACATCGTGTGTCACGAAACACGATCTGCAAGGTTTTTCCGTTCACGCCATTGGCATGATTGATCTCTTCTGATGCAAGCGTCATGGCCTGCTGCAACTCCTGACCAAGCGCTCCATCTTCTGCAGTAAGAGGAAGCGGCGCCGCGATCACAACTTGGCCGTGCAGATTCGGTGACGGTAATAAGGACGGTAACAAGGCTGGTTGCGTGGTAGCCGTGGTTGAGGTGGGGGCGTTGGATGATGGTGGGTGGAACACCCCGACAAACGTCGGCTGGCTGTACCTCTGAATCAACAAAATGGTACCAATAATACAGATACCAACAACAATCGTGAGCGCGATACGACGTGTATTCATATGAATTGAGTGTACCAGACCGGAGAAAAAAAATGGAAGATCGACGAACGACGTGTCAAGAAGAGCGCACAAATCAAGAAAATTTTCTATCTATTTTACGCCAATCGCATGCGTTTTCCTTCACGCACAATCAACCCATCCTGCTCAAGACGATCCAACATGCGTGCCAACCATTCCGCGTCTCGTTTTTCATCAAATTGCTCATCTATACATGTTCCGAGATTCTTCAACGTGACGTCTCGATGTTCACAAGCAAGCTGCACGATCCGTCCACGATAGATGCGATCGGGAAACGGTTTACCACCGTGAATTTTTTCACGCTGTTTCTTGATTGAACGTTTTGGTACACGCACCCGACCCGCCAAAAATTTCTCCGCGGACATGCACTGTGAGCGTAACGGGCAGTTCTGACAGTCCGGCGTTTTCTTGCAGACAAGATTTGCGAGATCAAACAACGCCTGTGGTACGTCTTGATATCGCGATGCAGTCATCCATGTTGCTGCAAAGACTCGTTCGATACGCGGATCATCCTTCAATTGAGGAAATGAAATTCCGAGATACGCACGACCAAGTACACGGCGCACATTCGTATCAATCGGCAATACACGCTCACCAAACGAAAAACAGGCCACTGCCGCAGACGTATAGGGTCCGATCCCTTTCAGACGCAACCAGGCTTCACGCGTCGTGGGCATTCCGTCACGCGCAATGGTCTGCGCAATCGAACACAATGCTAACGCGCGACGGTTATATCCAAGCCCACTCCAAGCACGAATCACCTCGCTCGCTGAACTCTCGGCTAACGTCTTCCAATCAGGAAACTGCTTCAACCAATTCGCGTATGATACCTTCACACGCTCCACCTGCGTTTGCTGCAACATCACCTCGCTGATCAAAATACGATAGGCATTCCGCGTTTTGCGCCATGGCAAATCCCGGCCATGAGCGTCATACCAACGAAGAAGATTCGGCAACAGCAACCGATGATTCATGATAAAAAATCTTATGAGGAAAACGAAAGTGTTGAAATAACTCCTTGCAACTGACGATCCGTCAGGCCCGATTGGGTGCGCAACCAGAGTAGTTGCGTCGAACTCGCTGCATCTTGCAGACGGAGAACGTACTCTGTTTGTTTTTGCTGATCCGTCCATCCACGTTGACCGATCAACAAACGTCCCTGGATAAAATCATTCATTGGCTGCATACGCTGAACCCGCTGATCGAGGAGCTGTTCCTGCTGCGCGTCATAGGGTTGAACCACAAGCCAGGCCTGAGAACTTGAGGTTGCACCACGTGGCAAACAGGATAGCGTCGCCCCCTGTTCCTGGCAGACATCATCTCCCGGAGGAAGACGTACGGACAAACCCAACGGAACAGACACGTACGTTTTCCAGAAACGCATGGCCGAAGGATCTATCCCGGGCAGTGTATTCGCTTGATGAAATGATTGAAGGATGGTTTGCAGCTGCTGAATGTACGTTTGATTTTGTTCCAACGTCGTTGATGCAGCGACTAATTTCTGGTTCGCTTCATCTGCGACAGCCTGCGCTGATCGTGCGGCGCGTTCGGCTTCGGCATTCGCCTGAACAATTTGTTGATTCAAGCCCGCGCGCTCATTGTTCGACATCCACAAAAAATATCCCACACCGCCACCCGCCGCAAGCGCGCCGAGCAGCATCCAAAACATAATCACAACAGAACGTTGAAACATAGAACGCGACTAGTATAGCGCACAAAAAAACTTTTCACGAATGCGTTACGCGCCGTGACACTTTTTGTATTTTTTTCCTGAACCACACGGACACAGTTCATTGCGTCCAATCTCTTTTGCTGGTGATGTTTTTTCCGCGGAAGAACCAACGGACGTAAACAACGTCGAGCTTGGAGTTGCGAGACGCGGACCATCCTCCATTTCTTTCGCCGGAGCGGATAGCTGCAATGGTCGATCCAGCATGGATGATTGTCGCACCTCCTGTTCAGCTATTTGCTTTGCCACCTGTACCTTAAAGACAATTTGTGTCACGCGTTCTTGTACGGCGCGCTGAAATTCATTAAACATGCGGTAGGCTTCCCGCTTATATTCCACTAATGGATCGCGTTGACCATAGCCCTGTAGACCAATCCCATGACGCAAATGATCCATCGCCTCCAGATGCTCGATCCACAGATCATCAGTTGAACGCAGGAGCGCGGCCTTTTCAATTTCTGCCATGAGTACCTGGTCACCGACTGCGTTCTCGACTGCGACATACGCTTCTCGACCCGCGACCTGCAACGCTTCAATCATCTTGGCACGTGTTTCAATAGCAGCTTCCTTGCTTTCAAATTCCACCGTTGGATGTTCAAGTGTTGGCAATGTCACGCCCGCTGGAAACACCGCGGACATCATACGTTCAATCGTTTCAATGTCCCAAGCACGCACATCTTCGCCCGGCGTATGGAATGACACCAAACCTTGCAAAGTTGCATCCACCATTTCAAGAACCAGGGCACGCAATGGACGCTCCCCTTCCTGGGTTGGCAGCTGTGCCTTATCCAACATCTCGCGACGCTTACGATAAATCACCAAGCGATGTTTGTTTAAGACGTCATCGTAATCAAGAAGATGCTTACGAATATCAAAGTGATGACCCTCCACCTTGCGTTGTGCGGCGGCGATGGAACGCGAAAGCACACCGTGTTCGATCGGTTCATCTTCGGGTACGCCAAGACGATCCATCATGCCCTTCATGCGGTCTGAACCAAAGATGCGCATCAGATCATCCTCCATGGACACGTAGAACTGCGTTGCCCCAGGATCTCCCTGACGACCAGCGCGTCCGCGCAGCTGGTTGTCGATACGACGTGATTCGTGACGCTCGGTTCCAATCACAATCAACCCGCCCAAGGCGCGTACCTCTTCAGTTTGAGCAACCTCCGGCGGATTTCCTCCCAAAATAATGTCGACCCCACGACCGGCCATGTTGGTCGCGATGGTGACTGCGCCTTTGCGTCCGGCTTGCGCGATAATTTCTGCTTCACGTTCGTGATTTTTTGCGTTCAACAAGGAAAACGGGATACCTTCTGCTTCAAGCATCATCCCGAGTAATTCATTTTTTTCAATGCTCACCGTTCCAACCAAAACAGGTTGTCCTGTGGCATGGCGCATCTTAATTTCGCGGATCACGGCTTTAAATTTTCCCAATTCATTTTTGTAGACGCGATCCGGCAAATCTACGCGATGGTTGTCGCGGTGGGTCGGAATTGCCAAAACTTCAAGTTTGTAGATTTTATGAAACTCTTCCGCTTCGGTCATGGCCGTTCCGGTCATGCCGGCGAGTTTGGCGTACAAACGGAAATAGTTCTGAAAGGTAATTGTCGCCAAAGTGATTGATTCGCGTTGAATCGGCACCCGCTCTTTGGCTTCGATCGCTTGATGCAACCCTTCCGAATACCGTCGGCCCAACATCAAACGTCCCGTGAATTCATCCACAATCACGACCTCTCCATCCTTTACTACGTAATCGCGATCACGCTTAAACAACGCATGCGCACGTAGCGCCTGTTCCATGTGATGCACCAAACGCGAGCCTCCTTGAATGTAGAGATTTTCGATCTGCAACCAATTTTCCATCTTCGTGATACCTGAAGCCGTCAGTGTCGCAGCCTTTAATTTTTCGTCGACTTCGTAATCTTCCTTCGCAACAAGTTGACCAACGAGATCCGCAAAACGATAGTACGTATCCGCGGCCTCCTCTGCCGGAGCGGAAATGATGAGCGGGGTGCGCGCTTCGTCGATCAAAATGGAATCGACCTCGTCGACCAAGGCAAAATGCAGATCGCGCTGAACCATGTCCGTCACGCGGGCGACCATATTGTCGCGCAGGTAATCAAATCCAAATTCGTTGTTGGTGCCGTACGTAATATCGGCCTCATACGCTTCGCGACGCGTGCACGGACGCAAACAATCCATGTCCACACGAAACGATTCTGTCGCGACCACGGACGAGGACCCATCCAGCGTAACCGTTGGTTCGATTTTTTCCTCTACTTTAAAATCTGGATCAAACAGGAAACTGGTTTGATGCTGAATACAACCGACCGTCATCCCAAGCGCATGGTACACCTTGCCCATCCACACCGAATCACGACGAGACAGATAATCGTTGACCGTGATTAGATGCGTACCCTTTCCGGATAACGCATTGAGGTACATTGGGCAGGTGGCGACCAGCGTTTTGCCTTCACCGGTACGCATTTCTGAGATCATGCCACGATGCATGGCCACACCACCAATCAATTGCACATCAAAATGACGCATCCCTAACACACGTCGAGAAGCTTCACGTACTGCGGCAAACGCCTCAGGCAAAACATCCTCCAAGGATGCACCCTGCGCTAAGCGTTCACGCAAACGGCGTGTTTGATCACGAAGCTCTTCGGTGCTCAAAGCCTGCATCTGCGGCTCTAAACCGTTAATGGTCGTGACCAAGGGTTTTATTTTCTCAACTTCGCGGGCATTCGCGTCGCCCATCAAGCGGTGAAAGATATTCAACATGAACGGATAGTAGCCGTTTTTCACGCTTGTGTCCAGATCTTCTTACACTTCAATCGATTCTTCAGTCATCGCATCCCGTTTTCGATCCACCAAACGATTTTTTTCCTCCGCGAGCTCATTGCGCAAATGGTCGCGCACTTTATCAATTGCTTTATATAAATCTTCGGCCTGGCGCTCAACACGAATCACATTTCCATCCATATTCACAGATACACCGCACAAGAAAATGTCCCCTTTTTGTTGATGATGATGGTCGAAACCGACTTCCACATCAATGTGTTGAATGGTGTGCGCGTATTTTTCCAATGAAAACATCTTCTCCTCCGCATACGCTCGAATCGCTGGCGTGAGTTCCATACCGCGATGCGTGATGGTGATGGTCATACAAATTTCATGAAAGAAGAATAATCTTCCATCCACAAGCATACCAAGCGCGCATGCGCATGTAAAATACAAAACACCCATACAAGTATGAGTGTTTTGCGTGTTGCTTACTTAGTTCTTTTCCTTCTTAGCCAAGCGTTCTGCATGTCGCTTTTTCATGGTCGTGATGTGACGCTTCTCTCCTTCCAAGATTTTTTGTTCGACCATCAAATTCCAAACCGTGTCTGAACATTGTGCACCCTTGCTGATCCAGTATTTCAAGCGGTCCTGATCGATCAGAATCTTTGCTGGATTCAACAATGGTTCGTACGTGCCCAAGATCTCCAAGGACTTTCCCCAAGGATCGCGAGCTTTTTCGCACACGATGAAACGGTAGGTCGGTTGCTTCTTTTTGCCGATGCGGCTTAAACGAATGGCTAACATGTGGAAATTCAAGAGATAATAGAGTGAAATGAGAGCGAAGATCAGGCTGCCACCCGATCCTCAGAGCATGCGCGGATGATAGGCTTTTCCGCTTGACGTGTCAAGACCTGGTTGATTTTTTTGAAAATTATGCTATACTACTTTTGCTCTTTGCAGAGCCTAATCCTTGTTTGTCCTCGATTTCCCTCGAGGCTTTCGCAGCGGGGACCTGGCGATGTTGCTCGTCATCGACGAACTGCACGCGATACGCACCCGCTCTTCTACGCTATGGCAGCACAGACTGATCAACAGTTTATCGAAGCATTGGTCAAGGCAATCGTCAACCACCCAGATGACGTGAAAACCGAGCGCACCGTGGATGAACGGGGCGTCCTCATCACCTTGCACGTCAATCAAGAGGACATGGGCTACGTCATCGGACGCCAAGGCCAGACCGCACGCGCCTTGCGCATTTTGCTCAAAACCTTCGGCGCCAAAGAAAACGCGCGCGTTAACATGAAAATTTTTGAACCAGAGGAAGCCCGCCGCGTTCACCAAGACCGCAAAGCCGCTGAACATCAGGCCGCTCCTGCCGCATCAACCATCGGCCAACACGGGGATTCAGGACTGGTCACGGATTCGGACATGAGCGATTTGGGGATCTAAGATCAATAAAAAAGAAAAATCACGACCATGTGTCGTGATTTTTTATTGTTCATTATTGCTTGACAAAACAGCTATTTTATGCTATACTTTTTCTCCGAACCTTTTCCAAAACACTAGACAACAGAAGGGGGGAACACGGAATGAGACTCGTTGAACTGATCTTCGTGGTGCTTCTTGTCGGTTGTTCGTTTCCATCCGCGATTATCTCGTCCGATGACCAAGCCGCGACCAACACGATCGAACCCACAATGCCGGTCATTCCGCTCGAGTGTGGTCCGGCGCCGGATCTCACGTTACGTGACGATCTCGACTACATCCTCGACCAGCATCCCCTGGTCTACGATACCTACGACATCACGTTCCGCGTACGAACGCCCTTCGTGCCAGAAATTGGCGGAGTCTACATCTATCAAGAGAATCACGGCCGGATGGGCGAATGTTGTGGAGGCAGCGACACTATCACTCGCGCGCTCTTCAGCTTCGCCGCAAACCCACCGATGTTTCCCACTCCAGAACTCGCCAGACTCACGCATAACCGGCCAGAAATCGGCAGATGGATCGAGTGTGAATACACGCATGGACGTACGACAACCTTCCACGCACGTCTACGAGTTATTCATGGCAGCACCGTGGGAATCAGCGTTTCCGCGTACACGCATCGTATCGATCACCCCAACGAACTCATCCGCACGACAACCGGAATCGAAGACGGTCGTTGCGTGCAGGATATCGAGGTGAGCGCGCAGCGCGTGGGACACGGACCCGTTCCCCTCCACATGGTCAGTGTTGACCATCGCCCAATCTTCGGCGCTCCGGGGGAACGTGAAATGAACTGTTTTCTCCACGTCACTGACACGCCAACGCCCTGTCCATATGGAACCATGCCCGGCAATGGCGGATGTCGGCGCAACTGGATGGACAACGATCTCGAAGACACGCGATCCACATCGCGTCGTCGACACCGTCGCAACAACTAGCCCCCTCTCCTAACCCTCGATCGATCGCGATCGAGGGTCGTCTGTTTTTTATCCTCACCAAAAACCATCCAACTCTTTTGACATCAGAATCGGCCGACAGATCAAACAGATTGCCTCGTTCCTCGCAATGACGTACCGTGTCATAATGTAAGGTCAAACCCCTCTCTTGTTTTCTATGCCACGCTCAAAACCCCTCCGCATCGACATCATCACCATCTTTCCAGATCTCACCGAACCGTACATTCGCGGGGCGATGCTGGCGCGTGGACAAAAAAACAAAGCCCTCGAAATTCACATCCACGATCTTCGACAATGGACACATGATCGCCATCAAAGCGTTGATGATCGCCCGTTTGGCGGCGGTCCGGGCATGGTCATGAAAATCGCGCCATTCCATGAAGCGTTGATGGCGCTTGGCATCTGCAAAAAAGATGGCTCACGGACAGCTCGCGCAAAAAATACACGCGTAATCCTCACCAGCGCAAAAGGAAAAACGTTTACTCAACAAGAAGCACAACGTTTAACGAAATGCGATCGTCTGGTGTTTTTATGTGGTCGTTACGAAGGCGTGGATGAACGCGTCGTCGAACATTTGTGCGATGAAGAACTTTCGATCGGTTCCTTCGTGTTGACCGGCGGTGAACTCGCGGCACTTGTCATGACCGATGCGATCGCGCGCTTGCGACCAGGCGTCCTCGGCGAACCAGAATCGCTCACCATGGAATCACACACGCAAGAAGGGGTGCTTGAACACGCGCAGTACACGCGACCAGAGACGTACGTTACGGGAAAAAAAAGCTGGAAGGTACCGGAGATACTGATGTCGGGGGATCATAAAAAAATAGCGACATGGAAACGAGAAGGAACAAAAAAATAGAATATGGAAACAATTTCTTGGGATGATTTTCAAAAAATCGAACTTCGTGTTGGTACAATTATTCAAGTCGAAGACTTTCCGCAAGCACACAAACCAGCCTACAAACTCAGCATAGATTTCGGAGAAGAAATCGGGACAAAAAAATCCAGCGCGCAAATCACCAATCTCTATTCAAAAGAAGAGCTGCTAGGAAGACAGGTCATCTGCGTACTCAACTTTCCAATAAAACAAATTGGACCATTTCAATCAGAAGTTCTCACGACTGGTTTTGAAGCGTTGGACGGAGTTGTGCTCATTCAGCCAGAAAGACCTGTCTCGAATGGATTGAGACTGGCCTAATTTTTTCAAAAAACATCTCCTTTTTATGGAGATGTTTTTTTATCTTGCTTCTCTTCTTATCTCACGACGTACGGCAGCAACGCCATGAAGCGTCCGCGTTTGATCGCGATGGCGAGCTTGCGCTGATGCCAGGAGCACACGCCCGAACGGCGGCGCGGGACGATCTTTCCAAAGGAGGAAAGGTAGCGGCGCAAGGTGTTAGTGTCCTTGTAGTTGATCTCACGGACATTAGCCTGACAGAAGAAGCAATGATGTTTGACTGGAGCTTGAGCTTGACGTTGTTGCATAGGGTAAGTGTGCACGCAGTGAGTGGAGCTGCTGGAAGCGTGCGGGATGAATAATGAGGTTTAAAACGGAATGTCTTCGATACGGATCTCTTGGTCACCCATCCCCTTTTCCACGTTGGAAAGCGCGTTCGCATCATTCACGACAATGGTTGGGATTTGAGACGAAGCGTCGGAAGAAGATTGGCTGGAACGCACGGGAGCGGAGGAGGAGCCCGAGGATGTCGTCGGCGCACTTCCGGTGCGGTCCAACATGATCATGTTGTCAGCCACAATTTCGGTGGTGCGTTTTTTCGTGCTGTCCTGCGCCTCCCATTCGCGAGTCTGCAGGCGACCTTCAACGTAAATCTTTTTTCCTTTGACCAGATACTGTCCACAGATATCCGCCAGCTTTCCCCAGGCGACAATGTTATGAAATTCTGCGCGCGTTTGTTTTTGACCTTGCGCATCCGTCCACTGTGAATTCGTGGCGACGCCGAAGGAGCAAACACTCTGACCAGAGGTCGTGGTGCGCACTTCGGGGTCCTTCGTGACATTGCCGATAAGTTGAGCTCGGTTAAGGTCCATAACACTTCAGGTTAGACGATCTTTTTGTCTTCTTGCAAAGCGGCGTCGATCTTCTTCTCTAAATCTTCGACCACCTCTTTTCCTTCAACCTTCTCTTCTGGTTTGGCTGCGGGCTTGTCACCGCGATCTTGACGGCGTGAACGTTCTTCACGAGTCTCGATGTTCACTTCGGTGAATTGGATGAGGTCAAACTTCTGCTCATAGTCCTCGTCTTCTTCGCGTGACGTCACGAGAGAACGCAGGACTTCGTTGGTGATACGCAGGGCGCCTTCGATCTTGGCGATGTTGGCAGGTTCAGCCGTGAACAAAACCATGACGTATAATCCGTGACGCTGGTTGTTGATCGGATAAGTGAGGCGCAATTTGCCGAGACGCTTGGTCGAGGTGACGGTGGCCTGGAATTTGGTCAGAATACCTGCGACCTTGGCTTCAATCTGGCTCATCTCTTCATCGGTAAAGCTTGAAGCGATGATATACAACAATTCGTACTGTTTCATAGAAAATGATGGTCCGCACGAGGCGGCTCCGTTGGAAAAACGGAATGGCCCATCGACAAGAATAATCAAGTGCCTACAGCCTAACGTGCGCAGGCCCGCATGTCAAGATCACCTCATGCATCTAGTTAACTCTGCAAAAGCATGAAAAAATCGGAATTTTTAAGACCCGTGCGGGAGAATTGCACGGGTCTTAGTTCAGAGGGGGTAGACGGATGTCCTAGCGCTACGTGGTGCCCTACCACGCTTCATCGCTCGTCCGTCTATTTACTCGTTACCGTCTCGTCGACCGCCAGTGGCAGCCAAGGACTCATCCAATACCGCAAAATGCGGCGAGGCGGGATGAGATTCGCCTGTACTGTGCAGAGGGGTAGACCCTCTGAGTGTAGATTTGATCCGCGCCCTCGAAACCTCCGGCGCAACCGGTCTAGTAGAAGGGGGAGGGACCGGCCCCGGCTCGGGGGGCCTCGCGGAAGGCTTCCTGCCCATGAGACCACCAGGCGGTACCATGAATGGCTCACCCCCGCGAAGCGTGGGGTTGCCAGTAGTAGCGTTCGGCCCGACAGGAGCGGGGACCAGAGATGCGAAGGGCAGGACGACCGTCGTGTCCTCGCTTCCTTCAGAATCCGGTCCTCTATCCGAGGACGTTACGGGCCTGACCCCGCTACTCGATTGAGGAGCTCCCGACGATGACGCCGCGGTAGCTACCGCGACAGGCATAGGCTGCACGACCGTAGTGTCTTCAAAGAAGCTGTCGGTCGGACGATCATGATCGACCGCCGACTGATCTGCACGAACGGGAGAGACATCTTGGGCCGCAGTCATGAGCGCCCTCGCCTCCTCAGTCGGCAGGGGCGACAATCCAGATCGACTGGCGCTCGGAAGGAGCCTCAGCAGCGCATCGATCGCTGCCACGTACTCAGAGCGAACGGCAGACGCATTCGGGTCCGTCTTGTTCATACGACGGACCCGCTCGACGCACGCAGCTACAGTCGACGCTGCCGACTCCAGCTGCTCATTTCTCGTGCGGAGGGCGCGCGTCTCCGTCATCTCCGTCAAGGCTTCCTCGATGTGCCAAGCCGTCTCGACCTCTTCGATAAAGAGCTGCGGCCTGGTCGCCGCCTCGGCTTTGAGACCCATGGTCCGTACCGCGGCAGCTATCGCCCTGGAACTCTCCAAAAGAAGGTCGACCAGAGCGAGATCGAGCTCCGGATACCCTGCTTGCCGACACATCTCTTCGATGGTCACGAAGGTCTGCGCCTGCGCAACCACCCCGTCCGAAAACGTAATCCTGCTGCTGCGCAGGTCGCGCAGTCGCGCCTCGAGATCACTGACGGCACTACGCTTGTCTTCGGTGACCCTTCGCGCTTCCTCCTCGAGGAGCGCGTTGCGCTCGACCAAAGCTTCTGCCTGACCTTCGAGGAACGCGTTGCGTTCAACGAGAGCTTCCTTCTCGCCCCCAAGTGCGCTGAATCGCTTGTTCATCACCTCGAGCGCTCCGGCAAGCTTTTCCTTGAACCTTTGCCCCTCCTCCGGACTCCGGAAGATCTCCATGGACGGATCCGTCGGTGCATCCGGGGGGGCTGTAGCCGAAGGATCTCTCGACGGAGCGCTCCGTCGACGCGAGTTATTTGTGCGCCACCAAACCATGACGCTCATCAGAACGAAAAGCGAGAAACCAAGGATCAAGACAAACTTGATGAGCCAGAGATCCTCAGATTCGTGAGGGCGTGGAACGAACGGCGCAGTCTGCCGATGAAACGGCCGAGCAGCGGTCGTGTCCGACCGGTGCACGGGTGCCACTGGAGGAAAAACCTCGGGCGGCGCACGGGGCTGGACCGTCTGTTCGATGGAGCCCGTAGGCGGAACAGGCGCCGTCGCCACCGTCTCAGGCGTCGAAGGCGGGGGCACGACGAGCGTGAACCCCGGCATGAACTTGATGTGCGCGGAAAGTCCACGAGCGACAGCGCTGTTGAACCGCCTCGGATCGCGTGAATCGTTTCGCGAGTGGCCGTCGTGAGCCATCACCGCGTAACGCATGTCCCGCTGATCATACGGCAGGCCCTCGTTGCGCACCTGATTGGCACGCACCAGCTCGGAGACACTGATTGTGGTCCCGAGTCGGTCATGAACGAGGGACACCACCTGTTCGGGCGACATCTCTCGGCGCAGAACCAGCCGAGGGATCGGCTGCGCCTGTGCAGGCGCACACAGAAGCCACAGAGCCAGAGCGTGAAGAAGCATCGTCAGTCGAACCATGGTGCACCTCCTTCGAAAGTTCTTGGCCTATTTTCGCAGGCCTAAACATTGTACACGCAAAGACATTCTGCGTGTTACGCTCAGCAGACCATAAACAATATCCCCTGTCAAGATGATATCTTTCCCAATCCTGTGCTAGACTCCGTACACATGTCACACTTTCTTGTATTTGGACGCCATCCATGGCTATCTCTGGCGGAAACGCGAGCTATCCTTGGAGATGCATCTCGCCCCATCTGCGTTGAACACGCGGCCATTCTTGAGTCGACTCATTGGGATGGACAACTGTTGCAGGACACGCTGGGCGGATGCGTGAAGCTCGGAGATATCTGGGCAAAAATCTCGTTTCAAGATCTCACAGCCGAGCGGGTCGCTGATGAAATGCTCAAACGCCCACGTGCAGAGCGCATTCTCTTTAGCTGTACCGTTCTGAGTTCTTCACCGCCACTCAAGAAACGTTTTTCGCATCTACCAATTGAATTAAAGCGCGCCCTAAAATCACGCGGACACGCTTCGCGTTGGGTCACGGGTGACGACGGCGAGGTCGCTCCAGCCGCGGTTCAAAAGTTACATCTCACGAGCGAAGGGTATGATCTGATGATCATCCTGACTGCGCATGACGCGTACATCGGCAGCACGACCCATGTCCAAAACGCAGACGCCTGGAGTTTGCGCGACTATGGTCGGCCCGCACGCGACGCCGCCAACGGCATGCTCCCCCCAAAACTCGCGCGCATGATGATCAATCTCGGTCGTGGGAAAACACCGCTTCATGAAACAACCCTGCTTGATCCGTTTTGCGGCGGAGGAACTGTGCTGATGGAAGCCGCCCTGCTTGGTTACGATCGTCTCATCGGCAGCGACCTCGAATCACGCCAAATCGAACATACGCGACGCAATCTTGATTGGATGGTTGAAAACCATCTCCTGGATCCACAGCGACGTGAAGGGATTCAGATTTTTTCTCAAAGCGCTCGCTCCATTGATCGCTCCCTTCCCGCCCAATCCGTTGATCTCATCGTAACTGAGGGCTCACTCGGCGCCCCGCTTCGCGGACATGAACCCACCGCGTTTCTCGTTCAACAAAAACAACAGCTAGAGCTGTTGTGGCGCGAAACATTAGAAGCATGTGCCGTGCTTCAACCAAATGGTGGTCGAGTAGTGTGCGTGTGGCCAGTGTTCGCGCACATTCCGTATGAGATCAATATTGACATTCGTGATGCACTCGAGGATATTGGGTATCGCCTCATTGATCCGCTTAGCGGCTGGGCACAACCCCATGAACTCGTGTACTCACGACCAGATCAACGCGTGAAACGCAGAATCGTCATTCTTGAAAAGATTCGTTAGACCTCGTAGGCATCAATCTTCTTTTTGATGTTGTCGATGGTTTCTTGACGCGATCCAGCGATTAAACGACGCACCTCGCGACGGTAGCGTCCGACCTCGCCTTCAAACACATCGCGCAACGCATGATATGCGGCAATGACCTGCTCAGAAACTTCGGATGGAATAGCAGACATAGAAACAATGAAACCAGTATACCATATGTCAACCCCTCTGTTCCACATCACCACCTACGGATGTCAGATGAACAAAAATGACAGCGAGCGCATCGCGGGACTATTGTCGTCCTTAGGATTTTCGGCGACAGAACAGGAGGCGGAAGCGGATCTCATCATCATCAACACCTGTAGCGTGCGCCAATCCGCGGAAGATCGTATTTTTGGGGCACAAGAAAAATATCTCGAATACAAAAAACAGAAACCCGACATGATTGTGGCCGTGACCGGTTGCATGCCGGGTCGTGATAAAGCTAGAGTGTTTCAAAAATCATTGCCAGCGACGGATCTCTACTTCCCCACCCCAGACATGGTGCATCTGCCAAAATGGATTGCAGAACTGCGCCCAGATTTAGTGAACTCAGAGGAACTTTCGACAGACTATCTCAAACTTCATCCGCTGCGTGCGCCGTCGGTTCAAGCCTACGTCACAATTCAAACGGGATGCAATAAATTTTGCACCTATTGCGTCGTTCCACATGCGCGCGGGCTGGAACGCAATCGACCGGTCGCTGATATCCTTGAAGAATGTCGCGGACTCGTTGCGCACGGTGTCGTTGAGATCACTCTGCTTGGACAGACCGTCAACTCATTCAAAGCGATCGACCCGCAGACATTTTCTCCCGCAAATCCATTCCACGATCACTTCGCCGCCTTGTTGTGGGAGGTGAATAAACTTGATGGACTTAAGCGCCTCCACTGGACCGCCGCCCATCCCCTCTCGATGACAGACGAGGTGATCGCTGCGCTCGCCTTGCCCAAACAGGTGAATTATTTACACCTGCCCGTTCAATCAGGGAGTAATGAAATATTAAAACGCATGAATCGCAAGTACACGCGTGAACAGTATCTTGAGGTGATTCGCAAAGTGAAGGCCGCTCGTCCAGGGATCGCTCTCGGCACCGACATCATCGTCGGATTTTGCGGAGAAACGGAGGCACAGTTTCAAGACACGCTTTCTCTCTACCGCGAGGTCGAATTTGATATTTCCTATAACGCGCAATATTCGCCACGCTCAGGAACGCTGGGCGTAAAATTATTTACCGACGACGTTTCAAAAGAGGAAAAACGCGCGCGTTGGGATGAATTACAAGCTGTCATGGAGGAAATTTCGCTGCGCAAAAATCAAGCGTTCGTTGGCCAGCAGGTATCCGTTCTTGTCGACAAAGTGCAGCATAATTTCGCCAGCGGAAATTCCTTTGAGATGAAATTAACCCGCGTACCCGCGACCGAGAGTGATCTCGTTGGCAAAATCATTACAGTAGATGTGATCCGTGCAAAAACCTGGATTCTCGATGGAAGAAAGCACGACGACGCCTAACTTTTGCATAAACCGTTCAGATTCGCTAAGCTAGGCGTCGTCGAAATACTGGGCCGTCAACCATCCATCCAAGACGTGCAAGACGACAAAGAGGCAGACGAACAATCGAAGGGGCGTCGTATAATGGTAGTACAACGGTCTCCAAAACCGTTAGCGTGGGTTCGATTCCCCCCGCCCCTGCCAAACAAAATAACCGCGAAAGCGGTTATTTTGTTTGGGTGCATGTTCAGAATGAGAGCTGCCATTAGCGCGCGTGATTTGATTTTGCGATTGTTACTATTGCCAGACAACTTTTGTCGTCCCTGGAATCCGCAGAAGGTTCACCTCAACTTGTGGTTTGCAGCTGCACATGGCGATTGAGATGCCGGCCCAACCATCGATTGGCGGGATGGTAACTATTCCATTCGATTCTGTGATATTTGATTGATTCAATGCCGTACGGCACATTCCTGTTGTGGCAAGATCAATAACTTGCTTAACGGTTTGCAGTGTCGTTTGGTTTACCTCAGATGTACTTGTGGTTTTTTCCGTAGTAATTGTTTTTTGATACCCCACGCTGTCCATATCTACGCCGTTACAATATTTTGTTGTTGCTTGTGGTGAGATGAAATAGGAGATTGTCTGTGTTGTTGAAGATGCTCGTTTGAGCGTCGTACCGTCTACCATCAGGTATGCGCTCATGCCCTCAGACGGTTGAGTCGTCATCGGCTCACCTTTTTTTCTGTCCGCATAATTGGCAATGATGGTTCCATTTTGGATCTTGATATTTTGAGGGGCGATACGGTCACCAAGAAGCACGGCATTCGTTCCAACCGTCATATTCGCGGTATCGAGTGCAGCCGCGACGTAAAAGAAGGTGCCGCTTCCGCCTAAATTTTGTGTGATGTAGACAGCTGCATCATTCGTACCATCTCCGTTCAGATCGCCCGTAACGGGTTGATCAAAAAATGCGGTGGAGATTTTTGTACTGGTGGTATTCGCTCCCGCTTTCCCGTTTACAAACACGGTTGGAACGTCATTAATGAAATAGGTCGCATTCAGCGGATCGAATGGTTTGTTCGTGGAAGCCGGTATTTGAACTGGCACCGATCGCGTGAGGTACATATACGAGGCTGTGCTACAAACGAGGAGGGCGAGAACAGTGACGAGCAGAGTTGACCGAGAGCGTGTGTTCATATGCTACAGGTATACTCTGTATTTGTGGTTCTGCATACTAAACATCAAATAACCCAGCATATGGGCTAGAAATACGATGGAAATTTTGCAAACGGGCGGTATCGCATAATCTTTACAGGTGGTACAGTCATTCTATGGAAACACCACTATTTATTGCACTGCTGATTTTAATCGCCTGGTCCATCTGGGGTTATTTTTCTTCTCGCGTCGAGCAAACTGAATACACAGTGAAAAATAAGGCGGACGGGTACGAGGTTCGGGAATATGCAGAGCATATTGTTGCTCAAACGACGGTGACTGGATCATACAATGAGGCGCTTCAAGCGGGGTTTCGCATCGTGGCTCGATATATTTTCGGAGGGAATACGAAGAAGGAGAACATTTCAATGACGGCACCGGTAATGGCAAATATGGGGGAAGAGTTCTGAGATCATGTGATGTTCACTTCGTTCAAAAAATACTACCTTCTGATTGAACAACTTTTTAGATGTAACTAATGTAACCGTTGCATAACTACGCCATCTCAAAGTTTCGAACCAATTCCCGTATCCCCTGCCATAAGAATATCCGCTAGAACAAGCGGGTATTTTGTTTAATAAAATTACAATATATTCATGTAGAAAAATGCAAAACTTTAGAGTAGTTTTCCGGTGGAGGGTGGTGCATCGAGGATAGAATGCGCGGAATAAACCGCAGGATTGACAAAAGGCTCTAATTACACTAGAGTCTTTTGTCGTTCGACTTCTCTCGACGTCTCGAGAAAGTTTGACACGAGGGGTGGTCGTCCTGAGCAATGGCAGCTCAAATCGACTAGAAACTATCGTTCAACGAAGCACGTTTGGATCGTCATGTGGGCCAGCTACCTGGCCCAAGAGTTCCTCGGCCAAGACAGAGAGGGGTTCAACAGGCTCTCACCTCTCGACCTGAGCGATGCGCGATCCGCGCTCGACAACGGCAAAGCCGTCGTCTACTACCCCTGCGACAGCAATGCGGTGCGGCGAGCCCTGGGCTACCTCCTGCCCGGGGCTTCGGCCGAATCGATGCTCGAAAAGAGTGGGCCCCAACCCGGCGAGCGGATCATCTTCGTGAAGGAGTACCTGGACAAGTTCGATGTCCGTGCCTTCGACGTTCCGAAGGTCGCCTAGCCGTCTCCGGGCGGCGCGCACCTTGAGGGCTCTGCGGGAGAATCGCGACCCGCGACGCCTCCCGCCCTCTAATGATTCCTCGATACAATATCGAGCCTCTTCGAGGGAAAAGATAGTTTTGCCAACTACTAACTAGAAGATTTTTGCATAAATTATTTACCTTAGCGAGGTTTCTGCAAATAATGGCAAGCGTTGGAGTTGATGATAGATCGCCGCCCAATCTAAAGTTCTAAAATCGTCTACTATGGCCCGCCAAACAAAAATCTCCGCATGAACATCGGAGATTTTTGTTTGAGAGGAAGAGGTAATCGAATAAAAACTTCCAGA
>CAIKOH010000075.1 GCA_903829075.1 Candidatus Uhrbacteria bacterium | reverse complement strand
TTAGCGGACAGTGGTTCGCGACCACGCAACAACACCTCGATCTGTGCTTGAATCACCGCGAGCGGCGTTCGCAATTCATGCGCTGCATCTGCTGTGAACCGTTCTTGCGCTGATAGAATCGCGTTAATCGGCTTCAACGTGTATCCAGCAGATGCAGCGCATGAATTGCGAACGCCGCTCGCGGTGATTCAAGCACAGATCGAGGTGTTGTTGCGTGGTCGCGAACCACTGTCCGCTAAAACAAAAACTGGACTCGTTTCTATGCTCGAGGAGACAAAGAGTTTGACGGATATGACGCGAGACCTTCTTCTTGTGGCTCGACAGAACGGGGCTGTTCCTTCAAAATCGCTTGAAGCGATCCTTCTTGCTGCGCTCGTGGTCGAGGTGGTCGAGAGTCTCAGCCTGATGATTCATGAGCGAGATATGCACGTGACGGTTGAGGAGAGATCCGATCTTGTTGTGTCTGCTGATCGAGAGGGTTTGAGAAGAATTTTTATGAATGTGATTGTAAATGCCTTGAAGTATACGCCTGCACATGGCCAGGTACGCATCGCCTTTCAAGAAGACGGATCTCGCGTGTGCGTGAGCGTGAAGGATACGGGTCAGGGGATCTCAAAAGAACATCTGCCGCATGTGTTTGAACGGTTCTACAAGGCGGACAATGCGCGACAGAGCACGGGCACCGGACTTGGTCTCTCGATCGTAAAAGAGTTAGTAGAGTCCTACGGAGGGAGTATTAGCATTCAGAGTCAGATTGGACGGGGGACGGCGGTCATCATGAAATTTAAGAGGGCGTAGAAAGCGATGGGATTGCTTCATGTAAACTTCATCTGGATTGTGTAGCCTATCATCAAGATTTCATCTATGAAAAAAATCCTGTTCGCCTTCTTTCTCATCGGCACATTCGTGGCGTATGCGGTGTTTGTGCAACAGAGCGGAACGAATGGCGTGAATACGCCGGTTGTTATGGATAGGCGGCAAACGGTTCCATCTGTGGCGACCATTCCTCCGCCGACGCAGCCTTCGGTTGCGACGAATCCGGCTCCCTCTCCTTCACCTGTTCCGCCGGTAACAGCTCTGCCAACCTCAGCTCCGGTTCCGACAAACGACCAGCTGTCACTGCAAGCACAGGGTCAGGTGTTGATCACGAATACGTATTCGGTTTCCTTGACGTTGAGAAAAACTACCCGTTTGTTGACGGCGGATGGAAAATTGTACCATCTGGCCCAAGCGACCGTGGTTCCATCTGGCGGTCAGGTTACGGCTGATGTGTATGCGGATCAGAACGGATCATTATACGCCATTGGTCCGACGACGTTTTCCGTTCCAGGTCTTTCGTCGAGTCTGCAATCGTATGTGACGGTTTCGTCAAATACATCGTTTGTTTTAGCCCAGCCCGTTGCTTTGGCTGCAATTGTTCCGACTCTTCCGCCACCAACGCCATCGCCAGTTCAGTCTCCACCGCCCACCCCGGTCGCTTCTCCACCACCCGCTCAACCTGTAGGTATGTATAAAAATGGAACGTATGTGGGGAACAGCGTGGATGCCTACTACGGAAATGTCCAGGTCGAAGCGATCATTCAGGGTGGAAAAATCGTGGACGTGCAATTTCTTGATCATCCGCAAGATCGTGGTCGTTCTATCTCGATCAACGACTACGCCATGCCAAACCTGACCTCTGAAGCCATTCAAGCCCAGAGTGCGCAGGTGGATGTTGTTTCTGGTGCAACCGCGACAAGTGGTGCGTTCGTTCAATCATTGGCCTCAGCGCTCGCCCAGGCGAAAAATTAATCTATGAAACATACGCGATCCATCATGGGTATGCCGATTACGGTGGAGATTGTCGATGCTTCTGTCACGGACGCCGTGTTTGAGGAGGTGTTCACCTATTTTACGTCCGTTGATGAACGGTTCAGTACCTATAAAGACACGAGCGAAATCACGAAGATTAATAAAGGGTTGATCAAACCATCTGAATATAGCGAAGACATGAAGCTCGTGTTTGCGCTTTCAGAAGAAACAAAGCAGTTGACTCGCGGTTTTTTTGACATTGTAAGCCGTGATGGAACGATCGATCCCTCGGGTCTTGTGAAGGGCTGGTCGATCTATCACGCAGGTGAACTGCTCAAGAAAAAAGGGTGCAAGAACTTTTTTATTGACGCGGGCGGCGATGTTGAGGTGTTTGGAAGGAATGCGCAAGGGGAGTTGTGGAGTGTTGGTATTCGTCATCCGTTTAAGGAACACGAGATCGTGAAAGTTGTGAATCTGGAGGATCAAGGTATCGCGACATCGGGCACCTATATTCGCGGACAACATATCTACAATCCTTTTGCCAAAGACCAACCTCTCACTGACATTGTAAGTTTGACCGTGATCGGTCCCAATGTCTACGAAGCGGATCGATTCGTGACCGCCGCGTTTGCCATGGGAAAAGCTGGCATCTCATTCATCGAACGAACGCCAGGTCTCGAAGGGTATATGATCGACAAGAATAGTATTGCGACTATGACCAGTGGGTTTGAACGGTATGTGAGGTTGGTGTAAATCGCCTCCAGTAAAAATATATGTTTATTTGGATCGACAATCTTCTCAATAAAATTACCATGTACAGATTGGTCCTGTACGTGTTGCTTGCGTTGCTTGGCATCGCCTTTGTCCTGTGTCTATTTGGCTTGCTTCCGTATAATCCGTTCGGGTTACTTTTTTCAACTCTATTCATCACCCTGGTGTGTTGGATTGCGAATGCGGTGAGCGCAAAGATCTTTGGCGCACCCACCAATGTTGAGTCGATTTATATTACGGCGCTTATTCTCGCGTTGATCATCACGCCGATTGCATCTCCTGTTGATACGGCTTTTTTTAGCTTGGCGATCTGGGCTTCGATCTGGGCCATGGCTTCAAAATATATCTTTGCGATCAAAAATAAACACATTTTTAATCCAGCGGCCTTTGCGGTGGCGTTGACAGCAGTAACGATTAACCAATCGGCGAGCTGGTGGGTGGGAACCTGGTATATGCTGCCGGCTGTTTTAATCGGCGGAGTATTGATTGTAAAAAAAATCCGTCGCTTCGATCTGATGTTAGCATTTTTCGGGACAGCCATCGCCTCTATTCTTGGATCCGGTCTTCTGCGAGGGGTGCCACTGGTGAATCTCTTGAGCAGAACCATGATCGACACGCCGATTCTATTTTTTGCATTTGTGATGTTGACTGAGCCGCTCACCACACCGCCAACCAAGAAGTTGCGTCTGTGGTACGGCGCGTTGGTGGGGTTTTTGTTTGCCCCGTGGGTGCATATTGGATCGTTTTATTCAACGCCTGAGCTCGCACTGGTGTTTGGAAATGTCTTTTCCTATTTGGTGAGTCCAAAACAAAAACTGGTGCTGCGTGTCAAAGAGCGGCTTGCGATAGCTGATCACACGGCGGACTTTATTTTTCATCCGGATCATCCATTTGAATATCAGCCGGGCCAATACATGGAATGGACGTTGGCTCACGAATCACCGGACAGCCGTGGAAATCGACGCTATTTTACTCTCGCCTCGTCTCCTACGGAAGAGGACGTGCGGCTTGGGATCAAATTCTATCCTAATGGAAGTAGCTTTAAGTACGCGATGACGAACATGGCTTCGGAAGATGTGATTGTAGCCTCTCAGCTGGCCGGTGATTTCGTGCTTCCAAAAAATCCTGTGGAGAAACTCGTCTTCATCGCAGGAGGGATTGGCGTGACCCCATTTCGAAGCATGATAAAATATCTCGTGGACAAGAAGGAAAAACGTGACATTGTTTTGTTTTACTCTAATAAATCTGCGACAGATATTGCCTACGCCGATGTGTTTGAGGCGGCACGCAAGGAATTAGGGATTAAAACCATCTATGTATTGACCGATACGCAGTCTGCTCCACCGGATTGGCAGGGGAGAGTTGGCTACATTGATGCCAAAATGATCGCGGAAGAGGTGCCTGATTTTGCCGAGAGAATATATTACATCTCTGGTCCGCACGGAATGATCACCGCGTTCGAGAAGACGCTTGACGTCATGAGTGTACCCATGTCGCGTGTCAAGAAAGATTTTTTTCCAGGTTTTGCGTGAGATTCTTAGTGGTATTTTCCACGTTTTTCCTGTGGTAAGGCTGAGGCGAGCACACGCATAATTTTATCTGATTCGACTTGCAGCGCCTCTCGTACACCTGCGTAGAGGACGTGTTCTTCCGGTGTCAGCCTGATGTCTCGAAGACGTTTTTTTGCGAGTTGGGTGAACTGCTCGAGATTGGTTATTTTTTTGATATGCATGGGTGGATGAATGATCAGATCTGCTATTGGTCGCGAAAAAAGATGAGGCGCGTGGTACACGTCGATGATCTGTGAGGAGCGGACGTTCACTGTCACCGGCAAGATAACCGCTCGATCCGTGATTTCATGGACATAGACTGCACCGTAGCCTCCGCGCGGAAGTTCATTTTGGAGTGCGGGATTATGTCCGGCAACGAGCAGCGTTTTTCCTGTATCAAGCGCACGTTTCATCCGAAGGAAGTCTGCTGCATGAAAAAATCCACGCGCCTCATGTTCGATGTCCTGATATTCAATGGGAAGAAAGTTCCATATGCCGGCGAGATGTAGAGAAAGATTGATCCGCATGCGTTTCCAGAAGAAATGTTGAACGGATTCGTTGGCAACGACCAGGTCAACATATTCGCCCATGATACCCATGGCTGCCGGCACATCAAGATCCCCAAGATGTGTGGTTACGATGATGATTTTTTGATCAGAACGAATAGTTTGAAGGTGTTCAAGGCCGCGGACTACGATGCGCTTGAGATGGAGGTGATTCAAAATTGCTACGCACACACGCAGACGCAAAGAGCTTTTTTTGTGTACGGTGTTTCGTGGGGGGCTGAGCATGGGTGTAGGATGAGTCTTTCGGCCAATCTATTTTGAATGTAGCACGTTCTTTTTATTCCTGCATGTTTATTGAGTCTTTTTTGCGATCAGCGACTTGTGGATAAAATTGTTGACATTCGCGTGGACGATGCTTGCGCGTGTGGTACACTGCAGCTATTCATTGAATACACGATCGATCAACTCGATTTATTTCTATGCCCTTTATGACCCGTAAGATCGCCCTAGCCCTTTTTGTCGAGATTGGCGTCCTGAGCTTTTCCTTCGCGGCAAACGCCACCATCATCGGCGCAAATGTTTCAACCAATGCGTTGACGTTGACCGCACCGCTTTCGATCGCAAATGGTGGCAGCGGACAAGCTGATAAGATGGATGCATTCAACGCGTTTTCTCCGCTTGTTCTTAAAGGAGATCTTCTCGTTGATAATGGATCAACCAGCACGGCTCTTCATGTCGGTTCGGACGGTCAGGTTCTCGTCGCTTCATCGACAGTTGCGGCGGGTGTGGCGTGGGAAACGGTTGGGGGCGGAGGGGGAGGCGGAGGTACTGTGACCAGCGTGAACGGTTCAGGAGGATCAACAGGACTGACATTTACGGGTGGTCCTGTGACGAGTACCGGTGTGTTGACACTGGGTGGAACGCTTGGGATTACAAACGGTGGTACCGGACGAACAACCGCGATCGGAGCGTTCAATGCTCTCTCGCCGCTCACGACGCGAGGAGATGTTTTATATTTTGATGGAACGAGTAATGCGCGTTTGGCTGCGGGTACGCCCGGACAGTTTTTGGAGACTCAGGGAGCCGGCGCAAATCCTGTCTGGGCAACGGTAGGCGGTGGTTCTGGAACGGTGACCAGCGTGACGGTGAGTGGAGGTTCGACAGGATTGACGTTTTCTGGAGGAGCGATTACATCGGCAGCCACAACAACCTTGAGTGGCGTTTTGTCGATCGCGAATGGTGGTACGGGTGCGTCAGATACAAACACCGCTTTGAATGCATTGTTACCAATGCAGCCAACGCATAACGGTCAGGTTTTGACAACGGATGGAACGAACGTGTCTTGGCAGGCAGACGTCGACGGGGGTGGTGGGGGAGGCGTGACCTCTTTTTCTGCGGGGAACTTAAGTCCATTGTTTAATACGAGTGTCGGCACACCTGGTTCGACACCAGCCCTGTCTTTTTCTCTTTTAAGTGCTGCCCCATTAAGTGTTTTTGCTGGTCCTAACGCGGCCGGTCCTTCTGCTCCGCCAACCTTTAGAGCGCTTGTCGCGGCAGATATTCCAAATCTAGACGCATCTCAGATTACGAGCGGAACTCTTCCTGGGAGCGTGCAGAGCAGCATCACAGCTTTGGGTACAGTCGCAGCGGGAACCTGGCATGGCAGTACGATCGATGTGACTCATGGAGGAACGGGCGTCTCGACTTTTGCGACAAATGGCATTCCTTTTGGTAATGGTACCTCAGGTCTAAACGTCACGGCGAGTGCAGATAACGGTGTGTTGGTTACAGACGCAGGAGGCACACCCTCGATTTCCTCCACACTTCCTACCGCGGTTCAAAGCGGCATCACTCAGCTTGGAACGCTTACCACAAGTGTGACAACGACAGGTCAATTTGTTGGTTCTTATGCTGATATCACAGCAAGTGCTATAGCGCTCACACCAATTAGTAAATACGTAAATAACGTGTCCGTTGTTCCGACACCTAACGACGAAATTCAGCTCCCTGATGCGACAACGCTTAGCGGTGAAATGATAACTGTTGTCGATAGCAGCGCGAATCCCATTAATCTCTGCACCATTCCTGGAAATTTCTTAAATGGCAACAACGGTGACTGCGCAGAAGGCACCCCAATAATCGTGAATGCGCATACCATGATCAACTGTTCCGTGAATAGTCAGCCTGGGTGGTGGTGTAGTTTGGCTAGTGGTGTAACCACTGTGAACGGATCTGGCGGGGGACTTACCTTGACAGGATCTGGCTCTCCCGGAGTGACGTTAGCACTAAGCGGAACACTCGATGTTGCGAACGGTGGTACAGGCGCAACCACCTTCACGCCAAACGGCATTCTTTTTGGCAACGGTAACTCAGCTTTAAACGCTACAGGAAGTGGGAATAACGGTGTATTGGTTACGGATGCAGGGGGTGCACCATCTATCTCCTCCACGCTTCCTAGTGCGGTTCAGAGCAACATCACTCAGCTTGGAATACTTACCACAAGCGTGACAACAACGGGACAGTTTATCGGTTCTCATGCGACGGTGCCGGCGTATGATTCAGGGGGTTCGCCTCTGTGTTTTCAATTTCAGGCTGCTCTGGCTTTGGTCGGGAACTCTGTAAATAATGTTACCGAAGCAGCAGATCACGAATGTGTTGGGCTTCCAGTAGCGACGTCTGATCTTGTTGGTGAGACGATTACGATCATTAATTCTAGCGCCTTTTTGCTAGATATTTATCCCGATGGGCCGGGCACTCCTGGTGCGGGTGAGTATTTGAACGCAGCTCAAGACACGGTCAAAACAGTCACTGGCGGCTCTATGACAACCTGTGCTGCTTATGCGGTCGGTCATTGGTGGTGCTCTACCGGATCGTAAACAAAAATTATCATAAACGTATGTCTAAAACTTCTTCTCGTATCGGCATCATCGTTCTCGTAATCATTCTTCTCGCGAGCGTTGGTTATTACGCCTTGCGGCAAAGTGGGTACCTCGAGACATTCCGGTTAGCGCGGCAGCTTCAGGAGCAAAAACAGATACAACAGCAGTCGACAGATCAGGATCAAGAGGTTTTGAAGCATCTCAAATCGATCTTCCTGTTACCTGAAGATGTTACGCCAACCATGGCGGTCATCACGGATGTGAGCATTGTTCAAAAGAAAGATCCGCAATTTTTTGCCAACGCAAAAAACGGTGATCGGTTGATCCTGTATCCAAATTTGGCCATTATCTACGATGACAAGGCGAATAAGATAATCCATATAGGGCCGTTGCAGGTAACGCGATCGGCCCCAGCAGCCGCGACAAGTACGTCGCCGCAAGCACCGGCCCCGATTCATCCATAGACGTCTGTAGAATGATCTTTATGAAACCACAAAAACTCCTACTGTGCGTAGCAACCCTGTTGTCCGTGCTGGTTGGAGTTTTTCCGTTGATGACGCTCGCGGCAAACGACGTCCATATCACAGCTGATACGGATTTTCAGATGGAGACGGCAGATACGGGAACGTCCACGGTTTTTACAGCCTCTTCTGGTGGACAGGTCACGCAATTCGATATTGAAAATAATTATATTGATGTAACTCTCGATAATACATCCACGATCACGTTTACTGTCTCAACACCAAACAGATATTTTACGGCGATAAATGAATCCGGTTCGGATGCATTTTTGGTGAGTCCTGCCTGTCCAACGACCGGTGTGACGTTAACCGGTACGGGCGCGCAGACCGTTATGCGTTTACAGCTTTTCACC
>CAIKOH010000074.1 GCA_903829075.1 Candidatus Uhrbacteria bacterium | reverse complement strand
ACCGCCACCGCCACCGCCACCGCCACCGCCACCGCCACCGCCACCGCCACCGCCACCGCCACCATCCCCGGTGTCAGCAGCGTCGTCATGACCAACGACAAAATATTCGGCCCGAAAATTGTCCAGCGACATCGCGTCTATGCCCGACGCAATAGTCCAGTCACGTGGTTCGTCTGGGTGCGTGTAAAAGCGTGTCGGATAAACGATAACGGGGCGGGTTAATTCCCGTCCGTTTCTGACGACTGCTTTTGAGACATCGAAAGGCTGCGAAAGCACATATGCCCAACAGCACAGAACAAGAAACACATAAAACATCATCCCAAAAAATATTGCAGCAGGACAGAGCACCTCTCCCTTTTTTGGCCGTATATCTGATTTCCACAAAACGGTCACTTGGTCGACGCTTTTCCCAAACCCGAGCCCTCCTAGTACTGCTTGTTCGACTAGTTTTTTACGACAACCCATATCTAATTTCCATTTACCCTTTACCACAACCACACATCAGGACACCCATAAGTTATTATGAGACCACGTACTGCTCGTCATAAGTCATAATAAATCGCAGTGTCGATACGATGAGCGGTACAGAGGCCGGCTCCGAACAGGAACGTGCGGTGCACAGTCAGGACGCTCCACTTGCGCTTGATGAAATAATGAGTCTGGTATCTGAGTTGTCGCAGCGTGTCGTAGCTCCGGCAGAAGAGGTGAGATGTGTGTTGATGTTGTTTTGGCTCTTCATTCTGTACAGCAGATTCTAATGTTGTAATGCATTTTTCAGAATGGCAAGAGGACTCCATATGTCATGCTGCACAATCAATTTTACGATTTCGGCATCCCAAAAACATTGCCGTGGTTTCAGAATAGCTGCTCTGTGGGTGCCTTGATCGGGGTACTGCTACACGCATTCGTTCACGCGTTAGACAATGTTGGACGTAGTGTGTTTTGCGACGACTATCCTGAACTCGGCGATCTCCTGGACCGAGTTATGAAACAACGTATCAACATGCGAGACGCTCACTTTGCCTGCATCCGCCTTCTCGACCTCCCTTTCTTCACGGAGGGAAGAATAGGTTCTGTCGACGAGATCCTCGCATCCCGAGCTCTTTCTTCTGCAAGTTTTCTACCGGAGAAGCAGCATGCGATGGTACAATATCTTCAAATCAAACACGCGTGTTCTAACCCCCACTGTACAGTAGGTGAAATCTTGGAATGGATCGATACTTTCAGAACGTTTGTGAATTACGATCTACTGGAGAAATTTAATGGGAAGAAATTTGACCTACAAGAGTATTTCGACGCGGATCTTTCGCACGTGCCGCAACACAAATGCATCGCTTGTGGTTCGATCTGCAGTTCAACGGTCGTGAGAAGAGGCCCGGCACCGTTGATGCTTTTATTGAATCTCGAGGAATTTGGACGGAATGTTCCTCGTTTCCTCCCTTTAACCTTTACGCAGGCTGGCAACGTGTTCCAGCGCAACGGTGGTGGAGGTGTCATATTTCACGAAAATGGTAATCACTTCGTTTCGCGAATTGAACACCGAGATCGCCTATTTCATCTCGATTGCAACTTGCCTCCCGGAGACGCATGTGCTGTTGCTTCGGAAGTACGCACTCGAGCTGACAACGATTCTCTATATCTCACGCTTTTTAAGTCCAAGGAAAAACGATACAGAGCGTCTGCTGTGCTGT
>CAIKOH010000073.1 GCA_903829075.1 Candidatus Uhrbacteria bacterium | reverse complement strand
CGGATTAAAACAAACAATTGATTACACCATGGCGCACCGTTCGTTGCTGAGTTTTCAAACATAACTATGTCTCCAAGAGAGAAAAAACCTTCTGATCCTCAAGAGCGCATGGATGTTCCGGATCGCGATCTTTATTGGAATTTTGATGAGTTTGAAGGACTTTTACCGCCGCTTCAACCAATAGAACCGGAAGCGCCCGCTGCTTCCGGAGATATCCAGGGGGAAAATCTGCATGCGCGCATTACGAGTACGTTTCCTTATACGATGCAGCGTCAGGAGATATATCCTGAAAAAGAACGGATTCATTTCGGACTCCCTTTTGTTCCGGTTCAGGTCATCGCAGATCCTCGTTACGAAGAACCCTCGGTTATTTCTAAAGAGCGGATTTTTTCCGGAGGATCTGTTCGCGTGTCGCGATTAGGGAAGGGGGAAAATTACGCCATTGTCGCTGCTTCCGAGAGAAAAGCATCGGACATGTTTTCCGACGATCAGATCGCGGTTTTGATGCAGGGTGAAAACGTTGGAGCATTTGCCGTGTGCGATGGTGTGGGAAGTTGCTTAGCGTCTAGAGATGTGGCCAGGCTGGTCGCAAAGAAAGCGGTGGAATTAAACGGGGAGCTGCTTGATAGTTGGCGAGCTCAAGCGATGACCAGAGAACGAGCCGAAACATTTGTGGACACATTGGGGCATGCCTGCACCGATGCTTTTGATAAACAAGGTTTGATAAAAGATATAGAAAAACATGTTCACGAGCTTCTTAGGGAAGATAAAGACGACATGATTAAGCAGGTTGAACAGGAGAAGGATTTAGGAAGTACGACGTTGATCACGGGTTTTGTTCGCGATCAGCATCTGCATGTGCTCCAGGTTGGAGATGGAGGATTTTTTGTACTTCGTCAGGGAAGGGTTTTGATGTTTGGTGGCGGGTATGATTCTAGGATTCCAGGACAGATCGGAATCAATATTTCTTCGCAGGATGCAAAAAAGGATCTTCAAACCGTCGCGATTCCTATTCAATCTGGTGATAAGGTTTTTGTTTTTACGGACGGATTATTAAAGGGGCCGTGGAAAACTGTTGAAGCGCTCGCGCAGCAGGCTCAAGCCTGGATTGAAGAAGGAGCGAGTGCTACCGAAGTTGTCGAATCGTTTGTCGAAGGCGCGGTTGTACAGGCGAAGTCCGCTCGTGTTGTGAAACCTTACTTAAGGGACGATCTCTCGCTTCTGAGTTTTTCGTTGTGATTCTTGTTTTTCATGAAGGAACATGTTTGAATGTGGATCTATGATCCAGTCTTGGGAGCAGGTGAGCGAAGAGGTTGCGTATACGGGGCGGCGCAAGATCGTGAAGCGAATGTATCGCATGCCCGATGGACGTGTGACCGATTTTGAAATAAAAGCGGAAGGTCAAACTGTCTGTATTTTTGCGTTGACGACGGATCAGCGAGTGATTCTTGCGCGGCAGTTTCGTCCCGGTCCTGGGAAAGTTTTACTTGAATTGCCGGGCGGTGGTCTTGAAAAAGGGGAAGCTATTATCGAAGCAGCAGCTCGTGAGTTACAAGAAGAAACGGGCTATCGAGGAACCCTGCAATCTCTCGGATCGGGTTGGCGATGTGCGTATTCCACGGGTCTCGGTCATCATTTTGTCGCGACAAACTGTGAACGCGTCGCGGACATGAGGTTAGATGAAGATGAATTTATCGAACACATGACTATGCCGTTGCCTGAATTTTTGGAGCATCTGCGTTTAGGTGAGTTAACGGATGCGGCGACGGCGTATCGAGCGCTGGATCATTTGGGATTGTTAGGATGTTGATCATCTGTCTCTCGGTTCTCTCCGTATTCGTGGGATGGTGTTGTAGGCTTTTTGGAGTGCGTTATTGCTGGCCTGATAACCAGCATTTAAGCCTCCACACATATTTTCAACAGCATTCAAGAAGACTCGTTGAGCTTCCGGCCTGTAGTTTTTATTAGCGAGTAAGCGACGAGGGAGGGATTCTGCTTGCAAAAAATCAACGTCCAGAAGAGTACGTAGTCGTCGTAACCAAAAATGCATCCACTGTGTTGCGTTTCGCTCCATGGCTTTCACGGGCCAAGAAAGAATGGCATGGAAAGCGCGGTCGACTTCATCGGGTATTGATGGATATGACGCACGCAGTTCTTTGAGTTCATGGATAAGAGCCTGAAGTTTTGGATCTGGTTCCGCGTAGAGCGCCGCTGCTCTTTGTGGGTCATGTTCAGAAGATTTCAGTTCAAATTCAAACGAGACAGATCCCCAGGAGATACGGCCCGTAGATCCGTCTGAATGGCACTTGAGCAACCCTCCTTTGAGCCCTTGAGCACCTGCGGTCCCCTCAGAAATAAGTGAAAGAAGCGCGCGCATGCCTGAAATGGTGAGTCCACGTGAATCGAATTGAAAACCGTGCTGTTCAAATAATGGTTCAAATTGTTTTTCGATTTTTTCGGGGTCTGCTTCTTCAGCATTTGATTCTTGTTCGAGCGCTTCCATGAGCCGTTGAATCTGATTCCAGTGAGGGAGGAGCTGCTCCCTGACGCATCCAAGAACGGGCTGAAAAAAATGAATGAAGCGTTCTTGTTGTACAGACGCTTGCTGTAGACGGATGGCTTTGTCGAGCGAGCGTAGTTGATCTTCTTTGAGTAAAGCCGGCGTAGAGGTTTCAAGGATTTGCAAAGGCTCTTCGAGTCCGTCGTAATATCGTACTACGTCAGCAACCATTGCTAGCAATTGTTGATTGGTTTTTTGTTCTCCGCGAATTTCATCGCCTCTGTGATGAAATTTTTTGAGCAGATCGGTGTCGTACAATTCATGGACGTTGCTTGTGCGGGGATCGCGAGCTTGGGCGATGTGTCCCAGTTCATGCAAAAGACAGGCGAGATCACTAATAAAGCTTTCTGCTTCCTGCATTGCTGGTGCCGTGACATGCTGGATTTCATCGTGAGGCCAGCTGTAATACTCTCTGCCTTCATCTGTGCGCGTTGAAAGAAAAATGGTGACATCGGAGATGCCGGTGAGCGTTTCGAGATCGATGGTCTCTCCGGTAGCTGTTGAATGAATCCTTAGGGATTCTAAGGCGACAAACGGGGCCGGTTCAGCGTAGTATTTGAGTAGGCGTAATTCTTTTTCCTCTGCAGTGATGGGCCGTGTCGCGATCTCTAGAAGACATCCCTCCTTTTCAATGCGACGTATCGTTCGTTCGGGTGGGGGTATTTGTCGTCTGGTTTCAGACGTTTGACGTAAAATTCTGTTTTCAAAGTCAGACATAGAGCTCACTGATACTAACATAAAAGAGTGGTGTTTGACGATTGACTTTAGATTGAACGGTTGTCATTTTCCTTCAATTTGCTAAGCTGCAAGACATGAAGGTTATTGCAGTCATGCCCGCTTTCCAAGAGGCAAAACGCATCGCTGAGGCGGTGCGTGGGGTGCGTCCTCGAGTGGATGAGCTCGTGGTTGTGGACGACGGGTCGTCTGATCAGACGGCGAAGGAAGCGCGAGCGGCCGGGGCTTTTGTGATTCGTCATCGAGTGAACCGTGGACAGGGCGCGGCTTTGCGTACAGGCACGCAAGCGGCGTTGAATCGCAAAGCGGACATCGTGGTGCACATCGATGCAGATGGTCAGCATGATCCACAGGATATCGCGGCGCTGCTTCAACCAATTAAAGGGCAACGAGCCGACGTGGTTTTTGGTTCGCGGTTTTTAGGAATTCAGAGTGATGGTATGCCTCTTGTGCGAAGGGTTGTCCTGCGCGGTGGACGCGTGTTCAATGCGTATGCTTTAGGGATTCCTAAACGAGTGACGGATGCGCAGACCGGTTCGCGCGCACTGAATCGTCGTGCGGCGACGCGTTTATTGGAGCGAACGACACAGGATGGGCGCGCGCACTGTTCAGAGATGTTGAAGGTGCTGACTGATCCCGCGTTGCATTGGTGCGAGGTGCCGATTCATGTCCGTTACACGGCTGACACGCTCGCGAAAGGCAATCAGACGTGGCATGCAGCGGAAATCGTATGGAAATTATTTCTTGGAAAGGTTTCATAAAAAACGTCATCCTATGCTTATCCAACTTGTTCTCACCTTTGTCCTTCTCGTCGCCTTTTTGACGACCTGGAAACGCGCGCGACAGCGGGCGATTGGGTTTGGCGAAGCGTTGATGTGGAGCGTGGTGTGGGTGAGTGCTGACGGCGTGATTTGGCGACCAGCGTTCACCACAAAGATCGCGCACATATTTGGGGTGGGTCGTGGGGTGGATTTTATTGTGTACACCGCAGTTGTTGTTCTACTTCTTTTGGTGTTTCAGTTGCATCTCGCGCACGAGCGCCTGCAGAGGACGTTGACGAAACTTGTGCAACGAGACGCGTTGCACGAATTTGAGCAGGAGATGAAGACGAAGAAATAACTATGCGCGTGATTCATATTGCCTGCACCGCTCCGCCAAAAATCGGGGGGATTGGGAGTGTGGCGCTCGCAGAGGTGCGTGGATTGCGTGCGCATGGGGTTGATGCGCAGCTGTTTGTTCCGCGCCTGTGGGATAGCGCGCATTTTTCAGAAGAGATTGTGTCTGTGCCGGCTTGGAGTTTTGGAAATGCGGCATTTTTGCATCAGATTTATAGGCGTATCGAGGATGTGAATCCAGATATTGTTCATTTGCATTATCCCTTTTATGGAACGGCTGAGCGCCTGCTATTGTCTGGGCGTTTGACGCGACCGGTTGTCGTCAGTTTCCACATGGACGCGGTTGCGCCTGGGATAAAGGGGGCGGTGTTTGATCTGCATCGTTTGTTGTTCCAGGGGCACATGTTGTTGCGCGCGTCGCGTATTCTTGTGTCATCCATGGATTATGCGCGAGCTTCATCATTGGCAGAGATATGCGCGGCAGATCCGCAGCGAGTACTTGAGCTTCCGTTTGGCTTTGATCCGCAGAGATTCTTTCCAGGTTCTTCTCAGCGTGAACTGTTTGGATTGCCGTTGAATGTGCCGATGATCTTATTTGTTGGTGGGCTTGATCGCGCGCACGCGTTCAAGGGATTGGATGTGCTGCTACGTGCGTGTGCGAGATTGTCGCGCGATACGCATCTCGTGATTGCTGGTGACGGCGATCTGCGTTCTGACTATGCGGCGCAGGCGCGTGCGCAGGGGATCGCTGATCGAGTGCATTTTCTTGGCCGTGTATCTGATGAAGATCTGGCGAAATTGTATCGTTCTTGCGATGTCGTGGCGTTTCCTTCGCTTCATCGGGCGGAAGCGTTTGGTTTGGTGGCCCTTGAGGCACAGGCGTGTGGGAAGCCGGTGGTAGCGAGTGCGCTTCCGGGTGTGCGTATCATTGTTCAACATGAACAGACCGGGCTGTTGGTCGAGGTGGGTCGCGTTGATGATCTTGCGCAGGCACTTCAGCGCATTCTTCGTGACGAATCGCTACGCCAACGATTGGGCGCACGTGCAGCGGAACGAGCGAGGGATCTGACATGGGATCGTCATGTAAGTCGCTTATTGGGTATCTATCATGAGCTATGCGCATTGCCGTCCTAACCAACGCTTTTCCACCAGAACAGGTGGGCGGCGCAGCGCGTATCGCTGAAATTCAGGTTGAGTTATTGCGTGAAGCGGGTCACGAGATTCAGGTGTTTTGTCCTGCAGAATTGTGGACGAACCGTTCGTTCTTCTGGCGCTTGTTAGGGCATGTGCGTGATTTTTTTTGCAATGCGTTATTGCACGATGAGATAGTATCGTGGCGCCCGAACCTGTTATTGACACACAATCTCACAGGGTGCGGATTTGCGACGCCGCATTCTCTTCAACAAAAAAACGTTCGTTGGGTTCACATGCTCCATGATGTGCAGTTATTTGAACCGTCCGGTCGCGTCTTTGATGCGCGAGTCGTGACGCTGTGGCAGCGTGGATGGTCATACGCACGTCGATCCGTTTTCGGTAAACCGGATGCCGTCATTTCACCAACGCGTTGGTTGATCGATCAGCATCTTCGACGTGGATGGCATTGGTTTGAAGCGTCTATTCATGTTGTGCCAAATCCCGGGCCGTCGATCGAACGAATTGCTCGCGCGCCGCATCAACCGTTGCACGTCCTTTTTGTTGGACGTGTTGCAAAGGATAAAGGAGCAGACGTTTTGGTAGAACTGATGAAGAATGGAGATGGATCCATTGTTTTAGAGGTGGTTGGAGATGGTCCGTCTTTGTCTGTCTTGCGTGAGTTGTCGCACGTATTTTGTGTTGGCGCTTGTTCGTCTGAGAAGGTGCTGCGCCACATGCGTGAAGCTGATGTGTTGCTTGTGCCGTCGCGGCTCGTGGAAAATCAACCAACCGTGATCTTAGAAGCCGCTTCCGTTGGTTTGCCCGTGATCGCCTCGCCTTCTGGAGGGATCTTGGAAACTTTGGGCGAGGTAGGGACTGTCTGTGCTGTGAACGATCTATTGCTCTGGAGCAAGGCTCTGGGTGATTTACGTGATCCGTCGTTTTTTCAGACACGGGTAGAGCACATGTACGCGCTCGCACAACAGCATGACGTAAAAAAATACGGAGAGAAATTGATGAAAATTCTACGAGAGCTTG
>CAIKOH010000072.1 GCA_903829075.1 Candidatus Uhrbacteria bacterium | reverse complement strand
TCCGATCGTGAAAACGTTTTGGGCCGTCGAATTTCCAACCTGGTCTGAAAAATATGCGAATGAGGCGATTGCGCCGGTGCAAAATAAGGTAGGACAGTTTTTATCCTCAACCGTGGTTCGCAACATTGTCGCGCAGGTGAAATCCACTATGGATTTGCGCACGATCATGGATGAAGGGAAGATTCTCATTGCGAATTTATCCAAAGGACGCATCGGTGAGGATAACATGAAATTGTTGGGCGGCATGCTGATCACCAAGATTCAGCTCGCAGCCCAGGAGCGTCAGAATATTCCGCGTGAATCAGACCGTCGCGATTTTTATTTGTATGTAGATGAGTTTCAAAATTTTGCGAATGAATCTTTTGCAACGATTTTGTCCGAAGCTCGTAAGTACCGTTTAAATTTGATCGTCGCGCATCAATACATTGAACAGCTTGACGAAAAAGTTTGCGCAGCGATTTTTGGAAACGTGGGAACGCAGATTATTATGCGCGTGGGTGGAACGGACGCGGCCTTTTTGGAAACAGAGTTCTCGCCAACATTTTTGCCAGAAGATCTGGTCAATCTTGCAAAGTATCAAACCTACCTCAAGCTCATGGTTGATGGGGTGGCTACCACGCCTTTTTCTGCGAACACGCTTCCGCCGATTGCGAAGCACATGAACAGTGCTGATCGCGTCATTCAGGTGAGCCGCGAACGGTATGCGGAGCCACGAGCCGTCATTGAAGCAAAAGTGTTGAAATGGAGCGGTATGGAAGCGGCGAGCAACCCGAGCTCAACTCAGGACTCGCTGTCGGAACAATCATCAGCCGAAGCAGCGATTCCGCCCGGCACCAAGGGTTTAGCTGCCATGCCCGTGGATGATCAGCCGAAGATACACTACCCAAGTGTCTTGGCTGAAGATGAGGAGCCAGAGGATCTGAAAGACACGGAGCATGTTTTAAAGATGGTCACGACAAGTCGCGATGAACCGCATGAAGGTGGCACATCCTCGGAATTTTTGAGCTTCCGACCCGATCGAAAGGCTGCAATTGAAGCAAGTATCGCCCAAGCTGCGCAAGCTCCAAAGAAAAAGAAACCGCAATTTCCACATACCTGCAGCCGTTGCGCGAAGGTGTGGAATTTAGCGATTCAGCTTGATCCGAGTCGTCCAATGTACTGTCCGGAATGCATGCCGCTGATTTTAGAGGAGCGCAAACAGAGATCAGGACCTCGTCCATCCAGCGTTGCTGTCGATAAGCCGCCTGTGCCGGCGAACCATCCTCGTATTGAGCTTGATGAACCGGGTCCGCCGGCCTCAAAACCGTCGACCCCGCATTTTGCGGATGAAGTTCTGGCGGCAAAGCGCCCAACCTTTTCTCAAGGAGCGTCATCTTCAAGAAGGGATATGAGACCCTCCTCGCGTCCATCAGGTCCGCGACGTCCGGCACATCCCGCGAGAACAAAGCTCACTTCGTCATCGCCTCCACCATACTCATTGTGATTACGCGAACATGTCTTTTTCAAATTCTTCCTGTATCGGCTTCTTGACTCGCGCATTCATTCTTGGCGTCTGTTGTTTGTGCATGCCCTTGACAGCCTTTGCGCAGCAACGCTCGCCATATATTCCCGTACCAGATGAATTCGCCTCTGCATTTGTGGTGAATCTGTCTACGGGGAAAACGCTGTACACCTTTAAGCCCAACCTTCCTTGGGCGGCAGCAAGTTTAACCAAGCTGGCGAATGCGTTGGTCGTGGTGCATCACGCGCCAAAATGGAATCGTATCGTGAGTTTGCGTAGCGTGGATGAGGTTGGGGGCGGACGTTTGCGGGTGAATGACGGAGCGCGTTTGAGTATTCGTGATTTATTTTATTCAAGTATCGTTGGAAGCGCGAACAATGCCGCAAATGCGCTCGCGAGAACCTCACCGCTAGGACAAAAAAAATTTATAGCAGCCATGAATCTTGAGGCACGTGCCTCCGGGGCTACGCATAGTTCCTTTGTAGATCCTGCAGGGATGAGTCCGCAAAATATTATCACTGCTCATGATATGGCGCGCATTGCCTTGCGGGCGTTTCACGATCCGTTGATACGCGCGGCAGCGAGTGCTCCGGGATATAGTTTTACGGTGCGCAACACCGGACAGTTTCATAAGATCAAGAGCACGGACCTGCTCGTCCACGCGAATGATGTGCAGGCTGTTGCCGCAAAAACGGGTCTCCTTGATGAAGCGAAAGATAATGTAGTGATCTGGATGCGTCCTTTGGATGCACAGGGAAATGTCGTGTACGGAAAGGATATGCTTATCGTTGTACTTGGTGCTCCGACAAAGCAGGGGTCATTTGCGAGCGCGAAACGGTTGGCGGATTGGGCGTGGGGGACGTAAGTGTGGGCACAAGATGCTATGACACAACATGAAAAACAGTATTCTCTTATCGCGGCCGCCTGGGTGATCCTGGCGTTTTCGGTTATCTATGCTCCCCGCGTGTCGTTTCGAACGGCAGTGAGAAGAGATGCTCGGTTTATCCTGCCGCAAGAAGCTTCGGCTTCCTCCTCTTCCTCTTTTGGGCTCGCCGTTCCTGTTGTAACCCCTGATACGTCGGAGGCGACTGGCACAGCGGAAGAAGCATTACCAGATCCTGAACCACCCGTGGTCGTACCAGCTCTCCCATACGTCGTTGAAGGCTCCTCGACATTTGCGTTTTTGCGTACACCGAACATCGCTGAGTTGATGCGTCGTTCAGGAGATCCGCCTCATGCGGCCACGGATACGCGGATTCGTGTGCCGGTGCTCATGTATCATCATATCCGTCCAATTGACGGTTCTGTGTCCAAGAGAGAACTGCCCTATACAGTTGACCCGCGAGCGTTTGAAGCGCAGATGAAAACCCTGCTCGCGGATGGATTTGAGGCAATCACCCCGGATGATTTGACCAATGCGATCCACGGACAAGCCGTCCATCTGCCCGCGAAACCGATGCTTGTTACTTTTGACGATGCGTACGTAGATCAGTTTCGTTTTGCTTTTCCGATTTTGCAACGGCTGCATCTCAAAGTCACATTATTTATTCCGAGTGGATTATTTGGAAGGATGGGGCATTTTTCTACGCAGCAACTCGCTTTGATGGATGCGACTGGATTAATTACGGTGGCCGCTCATTCGCGTCTCCATCCTGACTTGAGACATATTCCACTCGCGCGTGCTTGGAGTGAGATTCAGGGTTCGCGACAAGATCTTCAAGCGTTAACCGGACAGCCGGTGCACGATTTCGCTTATCCTTACGGCAGTCGTAATTCAAAGATCGTTGATTTGGTGAAGCGGGCGGGTTTTACGGATGGCTTTGGGGTTCGTTGGGGATCTCTCCATGTGCCTGAGGATCTATTTTATCTGCGTCGTATTCAAATTTTCAACAATGAAAATCTTGTTCCCGTACTTGAAGCATACTTGACAAATCGAGTGCATGTGAGTAATTAGGGAGGGATTGGATGGACCGTATTTTTTTCGCTGCGGAACTCGCAAATCATGCTTTGTTTTTTTAAGGATTACTCGGACAGTCTTCGCGAGAAAATATGATCCATCCAATCCCTTGTGGATCAGTGATGGGGGGATGGGATAAAATATTCTCAATGTCTTCTACTTTTTTACGTTCTAAACGTGTCCTTGTCGGATTATCTGGCGGGGTTGATTCGAGTTTGAGCGTGGCGTTGTTGAAGGAGCAGGGGTATGAGGTGACGGCGGGGTTTATTAAGAATTGGTCTGATACGAAAGATTTGTGGACGGGAGAATGTGCGTGGCGGGCGGAGCGTCGGGATGCGTTACGGGTGTGTGCGTTGTTGGGGATTGACCTGTTGACGTTTGATTTTGAAAAGGACTATCGCGAACGTGTGTTGCAACGCATGTTTGATGAATATGAGCAGGGGATCACGCCGAATCCAGATGTGTTGTGCAATGAAGAGATTAAATTTGGACTGTTCGCTCAAGCGGCGTTTGAACGCGGCTTTGATGTTGTCGCGACCGGTCACTACGCCCGCGTCATTCAAGACGAGCAGGGACAGGCGCATCTATTGAAAGCGATTGATGAAGAAAAAGATCAATCGTATTTTTTACACCGTGTTTCCCAGGATGTGTTGCGACGCACGCTATTCCCGATCGGACATCTCAAGAAGAGCGAGGTTCGTCTTGAGGCAGAACGCCGAGGGTTGCCAACGGCTTCAAAGCCCGATAGTCAAGGAATTTGTTTTGTGGGCAAAATAAATTTTCATGAATTTTTGCGCAAGAAAATTCCGTCTGTGCCAGGGGATATCGTGACCTACGACGGTCGGATCGTCGGTCGTCACGACGGATTGGATGCGTATACGATCGGTCAGCGACAAGGGATTCGTGTGAGTCAGGATCAGCGTGCGTGGTATGTCGCGGAAAAGCATCTTGAAAAGAATGAACTGATTGTGGTCCCGGATCGTGATGATCCGCGGATGTTTCGTCGACAGGCGGAGGTGCATCATGTCCATTGGATCAACCAACCACTTTTCCCTGTTGATGGACAGCCTGTCCAACTTGAAGTAGTAACGCGTTATCATCAAATTCCGACATTCGCACAAGTGAACCATCTTGCGGATGATGTTGTTCGCGTTGTTTTTGATCAACCTGTGTGGGCTGTTGCGCCTGGGCAGTCTGCGGTATTTTTTGATGGGCAGGAATGCCTAGGTGGTGGATTTTTGAACTAATCTCAAACAGAAAGCAACATAGATCGGCTCAAAGTCGATCTATGTTGATGCACACGATTATTTGCTGCTGAATAATTCTGAAACTTTGAGTTTGATGACGACAAACAGGTAGATGATCTCCAAAATGCCGAGAGTGTTGACGATGAGCATGATAGCAAACCACCAAGGTTGTTTGTGTTGGGCGGAGTGCCAGAGTGCAAGTCCTTTCCACCACAGGCTCCACAGGATCAGTATGGGTATAAGCAAGATGAAGGTCGGGAGAAATGCAAGAATGAAGTGTAGTGGCTGCACTGCAGGGGAAATAATCATACGTGTGAGGCACTCGCCGCTTGGTTTGCAACGGCGGTCTGTGCTGAAGGAATAATCGTGGCGGCTTTGAGCGCTTCCTTCAAGCCTTTACCGGTCTTAAATTTTGCGACGCGGATTTCAGGAACCTGAATGCGCTGTTCTGGATGACGTGGATTAACCCCCATGCGTGAGGCACGCACGCGGCTTAAAAATGTGCCGAAGCTGGCGATGGTCACCTCATTTCCTTGTTTGAGTTCTTCGGTGACGACCGCAACAAAGGTCTCGATCATGCTTTCCGCCTGCGCTCGAGTGACGCCGGTGCGTTCTGCGATGGTATTGCTGAGTTCGGCTTTATTCATAATGATGTGAAGACCCAGGCAGGTGAATGCTCGTGTCTAAAAATGATTGAATGATCTTAAAGAAAGCATAGCATTTGCTCATAGTTCACGCAATTTACCCATTTGTCTTTACCAACTTGGACGCATACGATAGTCTATTCGACGTATGAAGATGACATCCGCGGATATTGAAAAATTGGCACACCTGGCACGTATCCACGTGTCTGATGAGGAAAGTGAGCATATGCGCACAGATTTGGAGAAAATCTTGGCGTATGTTGAGCGTTTATCAAACATCGACACGCTCGGCATCCCTGAAACGGAGCGTTCTGGTGCTGCGCATGCGCTGCGTTTGGACGAAGCTCATTCTGTGACCGCAGAGACACGTCAGTTGATTCTTGAGAATTTTCCTGACCGTGTTGGCGATGCCTTAAAAGTGCCGGCGGTGTTTGAGAAGCCAAAAGGATAACATGTCTATGATGACCCCACGTACACAGCAAACTCTTGAAAGCGCTGCCGCAGGATTGGCGGACGGCAGTTTTTCTTCGCGCGAATTGACACAGGCGTATCTTGAACAGATTCGTGGATTGAACGGCGCATTGAACGCGTACGTCAACATATTTGAGGAACGGGCCATGCAGCAGGCGCAAGAATCGGATGCTCGTCGTGCGCGACAGGCTTCCTTTGGAGAACTCGATGGCGTACCGATCGCAGTGAAGGACAATATGCGTGTACAGGGTGAAAAATGCACAGCGGGTTCAAAAATTTTGGATTCCTACGTTGCAGTTGAGGATGCAACCGTAGTGACAAAATTAAAACAGGCGGGTTTGGTATTGCTCGGCAATACCAACATGGATGAGTTTGCCATGGGTTCTTCTACGGAGCATTCCGTCTACGGTCCAACCAAGCATCCACGTGATCCAGAGCGCGTGCCAGGAGGTTCATCAGGAGGGAGCGCCTGTGCGGTGGCAGCGGATCTGTGTGTCGCGGCACTTGGATCTGATACGGGTGGATCAATCCGTCAACCAGCAGCATTGTGCGGCATTGTTGGGATGAAGCCAACGTATGGTCGTGTCTCGCGTTCAGGATTGATCGCGATGGCATCGTCGCTTGATCAGATCGGGCCAATGACTAAGACGGTCAGTGATGCTGAAAAATTGTTGTCAGTCATTCTTGGAACGGACGTGCTTGATCAAACCACAACCGAAGGCGCACCGATTGTCATGAAAAAACTGGCACGCTTGGACGGTCTGCGAATCGGATTGCCGCGCGAGGCCTGGGGTGAGGGAATGACGGATGGGGTGCGCACCCAGGTGACGCAGGCGGTCGAAGTTTTGAAGTCATTGGGCGCAACCTGTGTTGACGTGTCGTTGCCGTATACGAATGAGGCGCTTGCCGTCTACTACGTGTTGATGCCGTGTGAGGTGTCTGCGAATTTAGCGCGCTTTGACGGGATGCGATACGGTCATCGTGAATCAGGGGGCACGTTGGCCGAAGTCTACGCCGCATCACGTGGACAGGGATTTGGCGCTGAAGCCCGCCGACGAATTCTGCTCGGTACGTTTGCGTTGTCTCATGGATATTACGATGCCTACTATCGCCAAGCGCGAAAGGTGCAGACGTTGATCCGTCGCGCGTATACCGAAGCTTTCCGCGATGTGGATGTGTTGGTGACGCCGACAGCTCCTTCAACGGCGTTTATGATAGGAGAAAAAACCGCGGATCCGTTAGCGATGTATCTGGAAGATGTATTTACCGTCGGGGTGAATGTGTCTGGTGTGCCAGCCGTGTCTGTGCCGTGCGGACATTCGATCGGGCTGCCTGTCGGCATGCAGATTATCGGTAACTCCTTCGACGAAGGCCGCGTCTTCGACGTCGCCTACGCCTACGAGCAGGCGACCAAATAAAAAAACTGTATGCTCTTTCAATTTATCGTCGGTTCGCAGCTTCCTCAAGATACGAGCTCCGTTGGTTCAGTGAATGGATTCAACGAAGCTCTTGTGATGGTGATTTTTGTGGCGATTGTGATCGCGATTGTGGCGATGCGCTTGTTGATTCGCTCATTGCGTCGACCTGATCTGCATGGGCTCACACGCGAAAAAATCTTGGAGACCTGGGCTGACATTGAAAAGAGTACTGATCATGGGGTCATGGGAGCGAAGGTCGCGATCATGGAGGCGGATAAATTGCTTGACGGTGTGTTAAAAGGACTGTATCTGCCCGGTGAAACCATGGCCGAGCGTCTGAAGAGCGCGCAATATAAATATCCGGACATCACCAAGGTGTGGAATGCGCACCGTTTGCGTAACCAGCTTGTACATGATGCAACATTTGAAATTACCGTGCGCCAAGCAAAGGGCGCGTTGAATGAGTATAAGGCTGCACTGAAGACGCTGAACGTGATGTAAAGGAACAGCATGATTCCCTATTTTTCTTCCACCACGTACACCGTTCTTGGCATCCATTTTCAAACATGGGGTACGTTTGTGGCCGCGGGTTTTTTGGTGGCGACCTTGGTGATGTATCGTCGTGCACAGGAGAAGAAGTTGGATCCAAATGTGATTTTGGATCTGGCCTTTTGGATGTTTGTTGGTGCGTTCGTAGGTGCACGGCTATTTCATGTTCTGTTTTATGAGCCGCAGTACTATCTGCAACATCCATGGCAGGCGTTTGATCCTCGTGTGCCGGGGTATGCCATGTTTGGGGGATTGATTGGAGCGGTGAGCGTATTTTTATGGATGGCAAAACGGCGTACGCTTGATCTGTTGGCGTATGCGGATACTTTGGCCTGGGGGGTGCCGTGGGGTTGTGGGATTGGACGCATCGGATGTTTTCTCATTCATGATCATCCTGGAACATTGACGCATTTTATTCTTGGGGTGAAATATCCGAATGGTCAGATCCGGCATGATCTTGGACTCTATCTCTCATTGATTGGATTTGCGACGGGTGGATTGTTTCTTTTTTTGAATCGCAAGCAGCGTCATCCGGGATTTTGGGTTGGAGCGTATTTGATGGTGGAGGGTCTCTCGCGTTTTGGCACGGATTTTTTACGTATCGCGGATCAGACCTATTTTGGATTGACGCCAACGCAGTATTGCGCCGTGCCAGTATTTGTCGCGGGGGTGTGGTTGATGATGGGAAAGGGGGCAAGCGAAACAGAAACGCCTGACGAGGAGGGCTCGTCAGGCGTGAGGAGGAGGGTGTGGTCAGACCGAGACGGTGAGCGCTTCGCGAATGCGCTGATTGAGGCGCTCCGTGAGCGCGGCTGACCTTTCCTGGTCGTCGGTTTGCGCTTGCACGAATGGTCCGTGCAGACCGTTCGGTCGTTGAGCCGTGAGCCTGGTCCTGCACAGGATGGTCAGGCCGGTCGTCGGATGAAAGCGGTGCCCCGTCCATGTCCCGCAGGCGATGGATCGAGGGCTGCGAGGTTCTTCATCGCGAACGACGACCTCTCGGTGTGGATCAGGCTCCTCCAGTTTCGCGGCTTCTTTGAGCAGCGCATTCCAGGCGAGAGTCGCTTGTTCTACGCTTAGCATCAGCGCACCAGGATCGGCATGCCGTTGGTGCCGAGCGGAACGCCTGCATCCGTCGCGCGAGTTTCGGTTGACGGACATTGCGGAGCGGCCGGCGAAGTGTGCGCACATGCTCCACACAGGAGCGCGAAGGTGATCAGGAGACAGGGCAGTCGCACAGGAACCTCAATTCTTTAGAGAACGAACAATTACTCGCGTTTCGCCCATCGAATCGTGAACAATTGAACGAAAGTAGACTGACACGAAAAGCATGATACGTCAAGTCCGTTCACACGTAAGGAGGTATGCGCAGACTGATGATGTGCCGTCGTTTGTATGCTATCTTGTGAGAAGTTTTTATGCTTGATGTCGTCATCATTGGTGGTGGGCCAGCTGGACTTGCGGCTGCGGTGTATTTTGCGCGCCAAAAAATTTCATTTGTCGTGCTGACGAAAAATATAGGTGGTCAAGCGTTACTCTCAACGGACGTGGAAAATTATTTAGGTTTTCATCTCTTGGATGGGGTCAAGCTTGTGCAGCAATTCAAGAAACATCTGGCGGATTATCAGCAAGCTTTTGCCTTGAAAGAGGATGAGGAGGTGGAACGCGTAGAAAAAATTCAGGGAGGATTTCGGGTGGTGAGTACGAGTGGAAGCTTTGAAACAAAGACGATTCTGTTGGCGTGTGGAGCGACTCATCGAACGCTGGGGATTCCTGGTGAGCGTGAACTGTACGGTCATGGGGTGAGTTATTGTGCGGCCTGTGATGCACCGTTGTTCAAACATAAGACGCTCTTCATCATCGGTGGGGGAAATTCGGCGATGGATGCGGCGTTGTTGGCAGAAAAATATGCGAGTGAAGTGCATCTCGTGACCGTGAATGCCGCGTTGCAGGGGGATAGCGTGATGAAAAGTAAGGTGACCGAAAGTTTGAACATCCGCATCCACGTCAACAAAAAAACCACCCGGATTAATGGCGATACCCTCGTCAAATCCATTGAGCTTGTCGATGAAAAAGGAGAATCGCAGGTGTGTGCAACAGATGGGGTGATTATTGAGATTGGGGTGCAAGCAAATAGCGCGTGCGTGCCGTTTGTTGGCAAGGATCGTGGGGGGCAGATCATGATCGACAAATTCAACGCGACCAATGTTGAAGGGATTTGGGCCGCGGGTGATGTGACGGACATTCCCCAGAAGCAGATTGCGGTGGCCGTGGGCGAGGGGTCCAAGGCCTCGTTGTCTATCATTAACTATTTGCAGACGCATCACTAAACTTGTCCATTTTTCGTTTGCGCGGTACCCTGTCGCCATGTCTCAAAACCCCTCAAACGTGAAACTGATTGCTGGGATGATCGGCGTAGCTGTTTTGATCTTTGCTGCGTTGACCTGGGTGATCCTTAAGATGCCGGCCGATCAGGCAAGTGGAGCGAATCAAGCGGAGAATGTGACGTTCAATGATCAGAATGATCCGTCTGTTGGTCCAGCAAGCGCAAAAGTCACCGTGCATGAGTACAGCGATTTTCAGTGTCCGTATTGCAGTCAAGCTGATCCGGTATTTCGTCAGGTGATCGCGCAGTATCAAGATCGCGTCCGTTTTGTGTGGAAGGATTTTCCGTTGCCGATGCATGCCAACTCGAACGTTTCGGCGAACGCGGCTCGCTGTGCGCAAGTTCAGGGAAGGTATCAGGCATATCATGACAAGTTGTTTGATGTGCAAAATGATTGGGCAGACCAACAGGATCCAAAGTCACTTTTTTTGCAATACGCAAAGACTCTTGGGCTTGATGTGAGTGCGTTTCAAAGCTGTCTTGGTCGACAGAGTCAGCAGAGCTTGATTCAAGCGGATGTGGATGAAGGTCAACAGAATAATGTGGATGCCACTCCAACATTTTTTGTGAATAGTATTCGCGAATCGGCGCTGAGTCTTCAGGGTTGGCAAAAAGTATTAGACCAGGCATTGAAGGATGCTGTCACAGCGAGTTCAACGACGAAGTAGGGTATGAGGTCGCACCTATGAATAGGCTGAATGCTTGCGCATCATCGTGGCTTCGGGTACACTCAGGACGTTCTTGAATTGTTTGGAAAGATGATGCATGGAGAGGTCGCATAGTGGCCTAGTGCACACGCTTGGAAAGCGTGCATACCGCAAGGTATCGAGGGTTCGAATCCCTCCCTCTCCGCCACGCAGCGGTAGCTCAATCGGTAGAGCAGGGGCCTCTTAAGCCCAAGGTTCTGGGTTCGATTCCCAGCCGCTGCACCATGAGAAGGTCGTCCCAGGAAGGGACGATTTTTGTTTTGGTTGAGCCGAGAATCACACCTAGAAACTTGGGGCAATGAGGGCGGGCAGGGGCGAAAATAGGGTCCGGTTGACAACAGGTTGACAATTATTTTCGCGAGCACGCTCTTCGGCACGGAGCAGAACCGGTACGGCATCGGCGAGCACGTACCGCCCGACGCCCGGCCTCTCGTCGCCGCCAGCGTGCTCTCGGTTTTTCGCAAGGTGTTCCATGAGTTCTGGGGTCCACGCCTGGAGCACGTCTTCCGCAACTGCCTGATGGCCCTCCTCGACGTGCAGGGCTCAACCCTCCTCTCGGTGATGCGCCTGCTCGTGGATGAGCCCTACCGCACGCGCATCGTCTCGCAGTGCCACGATCCTGTAGTCAAATTCTATTGGACCCACGAGTGGCCGATGTACCCGAAGAACTTCCTGCCGGAGGTAATTTCCCCCGTACAGAACAAGCTCGGCGCAGTTCTTACGAACCCGTTTGTGAGAAATGTCCTTGGGCAACCGAGGAGCACGATCGACGTCGCCGCGATCATGGACGGGGGCCCTGAAGATGTAGGCAGGCGCGCCCAGGTCATCTCGCGACATCTCCACCCCTTCAGGAGTCGCCCTGAACCGGAGCGTCATGCCAGCCGTCGGGGCAGGGTCGATCGTCATGGGGCGACGGTAGATCCATCCCATTCCTCGATCAATAGATCGAGCGGGTCGATCTACGAATCCCTATCCTCGATCGACTATAACCAATTGATTTCATTGCGTTATGCGCCTTGACCGTCACCGCTTGGATGCCTACGGTACGTCTGGATCGACGACGAGGTTTCCGCGTCCCGACCGAAAACCCCACGAAGCGCAGGGCGCGGCGTGGGGCGAGTAGGGAAGGACTTCTTGGGGCCACCAATGCGGGTGACTCCGGTGAAAACCTCATGAGGATAGCGAGGGAGCCAGAGACCCGGCGTGCGTTACGAGCACACGCCGCAAGGCCCTTTTTGCTGTCACGGAGTAGGAAATGACAACATCGGAAGACAGCCGCCGGCCCCCTCGGTCGGCGGCGCAAGCAGACATCGACCTCAATGAGGAGATGTCACCCACGGGAGAGAGGCCCTGGGCAGAGGGAGGCGCAAACGGCCGAGAGGGCCAGCCGGCCCAGCTCGGGAAGGAGCAGGAGGATACTGAACAAGTGTTAGGTGCGCGCGAGGGGCTGTCAACCCCCCTCTCGCCTGTGGCCGATGGGTCGTTCGATGGCAGCGAGTTCCTGGCGGGCGAGGTTGTCTGGGACGGCACGTCCGCCAACGACAACCACGCGTGGGTCTCCAACCCCGCCGATCCGACGCCGGTCGACCTCGCCATCATCCTCCGTGGCCAGCACCCGGCCAATGATAACGCGACGGGCATCATCGACTTGCCCGCGAGCGCGGTGGAGGTCCTGGAGGAGCGCATCCTTCCCCCCGAACCGAAGCAGAATCCCCACGGAACGCTCGATCGCCAGGAGATCGAGTCCATCATCCACAACATCCGGTACCCACTCACCGCGAAGATCACGCACCGGATCAACAACGCGTTGGCGGCCAGAGCCATCGTCGCAACGGCCGAGTGGATCTTCTGGCGCGAATTCAACCGGTTCGCTTTCGTGTCCCTGCAGTTCGTCGGTCGTTGGTTCATCACGACGATCCGCAACCTCATCTCCCAGTACTGGAAGGACTTCGGCACCGTACTGCACCCGGCCGGTCGTACGGCCTATGCCGCCGACGGCGCCGCAAACGACTCCACGTCATCGGTGATGGAGTTGGTGCCGGAGGATCGCGCCCCGGGATTCCCGCGCGCATGGAGTACGCCCCCGGCGGACATGCTCCTGATCGCCCGCGAGGACATGCCGATCATCCAGGCGTGGCGCGAGCGGGTCGCCGTCGCCCTCGCCACAGTCGATCCCGTTGACCGCACCATCCTGGAGGTGGACGTTGATCCCCGTCTTGTAGGAGCTGTGGCTGAGGTTTCCCCACGGTTGGGAGGCGGGCAAACCGGGTGGGCCGCGGATCTCCGCCGGGAGGTCACTACGCCATCCGGGGAGAGGGGAGGATTCGGTGGGTGCCGCTCGGACATCTCGCCATCGCAAACACCCACCATGACGGTGGGTGTGGTGCGACTGATCCGGTTGACAACGGGCTGCCATGGAAGAGGAAATTAGAGGCAGAATCTGGCAGAAACGGGCAAGCTATCGACGTGCCATTTCATGGCTCAACGGAGCGAAAAATGGCGACGTTGAGCCGTAATTCGGGAGAGGGTCTCGTGCGGTTCGATTCCCAGCCGCTGCACCACAACAAAGTCGTCCCAGGATGGGGCGACTTTGTTTTTTTGTCTACTCTTGACCATTTTCTTTTCATCTTGTATCCTCTGCTCACAACTTGCTGCGTGAGTTTGAGACCCCTCTGCTTCGGCAGACCCGCAGGCTTGCCTTCCTGCTACGGTCAGGGCTTTCGTAGCATAATCAAAGGCTTTGTTTGTATGTCAACGCTCGTGAAAGAACCGGTTACTGAATTGGGAAAATTGCTCGCCGCTCCGGATACGATCGTGTTTCCGGGTTTAGGCGAGGTCGTAAAGGGCACGGTCATCGCCGTTGGTCGCAACGAAGTTCGTTGTGATATTGGTGGATTGGCTGTGGGATTGATCCGCGGTCCAGAATTGGACAAACATCTGGACTTGCGCGTCGGCGACGATGTGGAAGCGACAATCATTGAACTCGACAATGAGTTTGGTGAATTGGAGCTTTCGCTGAAGGGTGCCGGTCGCAAACGTTCCTGGGACAAGATCAAAGATTTGTACACGCAGGGTGTCGTTATCAGTGCGAAAATTTTGGACGCGAACAAGGGTGGTTTGGTCACACGTGTCGAAAACGTGCCAGCCTTCTTGCCAGTCTCTCAACTTTCGCCTGCGAACTATCCACGTGTGTCCGGTGGAGAAAAGAACAAGATTCACGAAAAACTTCGCTCATTCGTGGGCACGACCATGGAAGTAAAAATCCTGGACGTCAACGAAGACGAAGAAAAAATCGTGGTCTCAGAAAAAGCGGTGTGGGAAACCAAGCAAGAATCTGTACTTTCACAGTACAAGGTCGGTTCAGAAGTGGAGGGCGACGTCACCGCAGTCACTGACTTCGGCGCGTTTGTCCGCTTTGACACCAATCTTGAAGGCCTGGTCCATATCTCTGAAATCGCCTGGCAACGCATTGATCACCCACGTGATGTGCTCAAAGTCGGCGACCATGTTCGCGCCATCATCATCAACATTGAAGGGTCAAAGATCTTCTTGTCGATGAAAAAGATGGTCGAAGATCCATGGAGAACGGTCGCGAAAAAGTACAATGTTGGTCAGTGGGTCAAGGGACGCGTCTTGAAGATCAATCCGTTCGGCTTGTTTGTCGAATTGGATCAGGATATTCACGGTCTCGCGCACATCAGTGAATTGGCTGCCAAGCCTGTCAAAGATGTGAACGAAATCGCGCGCACCGGAGACGAGTTCGAGTTCCGTATTGTCTCCATCGATGCTGAGAATCACCGCCTCGGCCTGTCCTTGCGCAAAGCCAAGGAAGAGGGCAAAAAAGAAGCTGCGTAAGAGAACAGAAAAACCAACATAACAGTTCAAAGACGCCTCGTACGGGGGTGTTTTTGAAATCGTTGTGGATTGCGCGTCCCTGTATTTCCTCTCTGGACAGAAGCCTGTATTTTTGTTAATGTTCAATCAAATGTATGAATCCAACCCTCCGTAATATCTTATTGATTGTAGGCAGTGTCCTGTTGGTCGGTGTTTTGCTTTCCAGCGTGAATTTACAGAATCCGCAGAACGTGGATGTCGGTACGTTCATAAACCGTGCGCAGCAGGGTCAGGTCAAAGAGGTGGATGTGGAGAATCAAAAGCTCGACGTGACGTTTCAGGATGGATCAAAAGCGCAGGTTGACACTGAGCCGAACGAGTCGCTCGATGAGATGTTCAAAAACTACGGTGTTGATACGGCCAAAATTCATGACATGAAAATTGTCGTGAAAGGAACGTCTGGCGTGGCGTATTGGGCCGGAGCGATTTTGCCGACCGTGGTTCCATTCTTGTTGATTTTGGGTTTGATGTTCTTGTTCTTCCGCCAGCTGCAAGGCCAAAATAATCGTGCGATGTCCTTCGGACAGTCCACGGCTCGCGAAAATAAAAGTGGTGAGCAAGGTCGTATCACTTTTGCAGACGTCGCGGGTGTGCGTGAAGCAAAACAAGAATTAATGGAAGTGGTTGAATTTTTGAAGAGTCCAGACAAATTCACTAAGCTCGGCGCGAAAATTCCAAAGGGTGTCCTGCTCATGGGTTCACCGGGGACGGGGAAAACGTTGCTTGCTCGTGCGGTCGCAGGAGAAGCCGATGTGCCATTTTTCCACATCAGCGGTTCCGAATTCGTGGAAATGTTTGTCGGTGTTGGTGCCTCGCGTGTGCGTGATCTGTTTGCAAAGGCTAAAAAGAATGCACCGTGTATCGTCTTCATCGATGAAATTGACGCAGTCGGTCGCCAACGTGGAACAGGAATGGGTGGCTCGCATGATGAACGTGAGCAGACCTTGAACCAAATTCTGGTGGAAATGGATGGCTTTGAGCCGAATCTTGGTGTGATCGTTGTGGCTGCTACCAACCGTCCAGACGTACTTGACCCAGCCCTGCTTCGTCCTGGACGTTTTGATCGTCGCGTTGTGCTTGATCCGCCGGACATTCGCGATCGCGAAGAAATTTTGAAGCTGCATGCGCGCAACAAGCCATTGGCACCAGATGTGAATTTGCATCGTTTGGCTGAACGTACCCCAGGATTTTCCGGAGCTGATATGGCCAACCTGGTCAACGAAGCCGCGATTCAGGCTGCGCGCCGCAACGCCACATCCATTCTCATGAACGATTTGGTTGAATCCATTGAAAAGGTTATGCTCGGTCCCGAGCGCCGCAGTCATCTGATGAACAATGAGGAGCGTCGTGTCACCGCGTTTCATGAAGCCGGTCACGCACTTGTTGCACATCTTCTGCCGCACACAGACCCTGTCCACAAGGTTTCGATCATCAGTCGTGGACGTGCTGCCGGTTATACCTTGAAATTGCCAACCGAAGACCGTCACATGCGCAACCGTTTGGAGTACACGGAAGATATTGCTGTGATGCTCGGTGGCTATGCTGCAGAAAAAACGTTCTTCGGCGAAGTCACGACCGGCGCATCCAATGATATGCAGCAGGCCACGCGAACGGCACGTAACATGGTGACGCAATGGGGTATGTCCGATGTGCTTGGACCGCGTTTATATGGCGAGCACGAAGAGATGATGTTTCTTGGACGAGGGGGCTCTGATCAACGCGATTATTCTGAAAGTCGCGCCGTGCTCATCGATCAAGAGATTGATAAGCTTATCAAGCAGGGATTGGAAACGGCTCTGAGCATCATTACAGAACATCGTGATGCTATGACGCGCATCGCTGACCATCTCGTTAAACACGAAATTATTGAACGTGATGACTTCGAGAAAGTTGTCGGTATGCCACCAGCGAATCCGAAGAGCGCAATCAAGAATGAAAAGAAGAACGAGGCTGAAGTAAAAGAGGGTACAGATGTCAAAGAGGCGTAAATACTAAAACACTCTC
>CAIKOH010000071.1 GCA_903829075.1 Candidatus Uhrbacteria bacterium | reverse complement strand
ATTGCTCTGGAGCAAGGCTCTGGGTGATTTACGTGATCCGTCGTTTTTTCAGACACGGGTAGAGCACATGTACGCGCTCGCACAACAGCATGACGTAAAAAAATACGGAGAGAAATTGATGAAAATTCTACGAGAGCTTGGTTAAGCGGGGGTCGACGGCCTGGCGCCTGCGAGATGCGTGTTCCAAATTTTTATGTGAATTTCTGGAAGTAGCAGCGCTATTTCTGTTTTTTGTGATGGGTGAATCAGAATGGCTGCATGTTCGCTTGATAGCGCTTGTTGAAGGGAGGTGTCGGCTGATAATTCGCGCAAACGTTCAAGCAGAAGGGCTGTAACAGGACGTACGTGTTCAAGGAGTGTGATCCACTCAACGGCTTGGCCTTCAGGTGTAGTCAAAAAACGTTCGACGGATTGCCTCGCCGGCCAAGCAGCTTCGGTTGCTTCCCGTAAGCCAGCCGAAATTTCGTTCCAAGGAAGTTGTTCATGCTGTTCAAGTCGCGTGAGGAGTTGGTGCGTGCTTTCGCGCGACGCTTCTGGAACGTACGCAATCAACTCTGATAAGAGATCAGCGGCGTCTTCAGCGCGCATGACGGAAATGTGAGGCATGAAGACAGTATAGCAAGCGATCGCGTTCACGAGGAGGGTTTTTATGGACAGAATGTATGCGTTCATGCAAGATGAGAACGTATCTCTCGTTTGAGATGATCTGTTTGAAACACCTATGCCAAAATTTCGATACACGGTTGGAATCATGGGGGTTGGATTTGTGGGTGGAGCGTTACGGAAGTATTTTGAATCCGTTGAGGTGAAGCCGTTCGTGTTTGATCCGGGCAAGAATGAGGGCTCGATCGAAGACGTGAACAGGGCTGAGGTTATTTTTGTGTGTGTCCCCACGCCCTACTATCTTGATGGCAGCGGATTCGATCTTTCCTTCGTGCATGCGGCATTGAAAGCGTTGCAGGGAGAAAAGATTGTAGTTATCAAATCCACCGTCATTCCTGGCACAACCGCACAGCTGCAACGAGAGTATCCGCAGCATAAATTCATGTACAGTCCGGAATTTCTTACAGAGATTACGGCGGATCAGGATATGTGTTTTCCTGATCGACAGATCCTTGGAACGACCGAATCCAGCTTTACGGTTGCTGCAGATATCATGGCGATGTTGCCGCTCGCGCCATTTGAACGCATCGTCCCATCGACCGCCGCTGAGATGACAAAGTACGCAGGGAACACCTGGTTTGCTGTGAAGGTCGCATTTTCAAATCAGATGTATGACCTCGCACAAACATTGGAAGTCGATTACGATCAGGTGAAGGAATGCTTGGCAGCAGATAAGCGCATCGGCCGCACGCATCTGGATATTTTTCACAAGGGATATCGCGGTTACGGAGGAAAGTGTTTGCCGAAAGATACACGTGCATTGATTCAGCTTGGCGCGTCCAAGGGAGTTGATTTGACGCTGCTTCGAGCTGCAGAAGAGTACAATAATCCACTTGTCGCGTCTCAAGGAATCGATATTCAATGGCACGTGGGTTCACCGAAGAAGGAGTAAATAAACATATGTCTACCTATCTCGTCACGGGCGGTGCTGGATTTATTGGATCACATGCATGTCAGACGTTGTTGAAAGAGGGGCATCATGTACGTGTGCTCGATAATTTTTCTACGGGGAAACGTGAGCGTTTATTTCCAGGGATCGAACTGTTTGAAGCAGACATTACGAATCTTGAAGCGATTCGTCCAGCATTTGAGGGAATCGATGGGGTGTTTCATTTTGCGGCTTTGCCGCGCATCGTATACTCGATTGAACATCCGATCGAGACCATGCAAGCAAATGTCATGGGGACGTTGAATGTCCTCGTGGCTGCGCGCGACGCTAAGGTTTCACGTCTGGTGTACAGCGCCTCATCGTCTGCGTATGGTGATCAAAAGGTGTTGCCGTTGCGTCCGGATATGCCAGCGCATCCGTTGAACCCATATGCGTTGCATAAATACGTCGGCGAATTGTTATGCGAAGAGTTTTCGCGGTTATATGGATTGTCGACCGTGTGTCTTCGTTATTTTAATGTCTACGGTCCACGCATGGCAGATGAAGGGGCGTATGTCACAGTGATTGCTATTTTTCGCCGTCAACGCGCCGCGGGACTGCCCATGACTATTCATGGCGATGGTGGGCAGACGCGTGATTTTACGCATGTGACAGATGTGGTGCGTGCGAATATTCTTGCGATGAATTCCGGTAAGGTCGGAAACGGTGAGGTGTTGAACGTTGGTGCTGGCGAGCAACATTCAGTGAATGAAATCGCTCAGTTGATTGGTGGTCCCATCGCATATCTTTCGCCACGCGTGAATGAAGCGCGCGACACTTTGGCGGATACGACGCTCACCAAAGAACTGCTTGGATGGGAACCAAACATAAAATTTGTGGATGGATTAAAGATGTTGCTGGAAGAAAAGTAAGGTTATTCTTGACAATCCGTCTAAAATACAGTGAAATGGTCTGGCGAATAGGAGGTTTTGATGGATGTCAAAGGGCTGTGTGATAAATTGGGAGAGTGCGAGGCTGCGGAGCGGGAATTGCGTGAGTCGGTTGTGAAAGCGATCGAAGCGGGTCATTCTACCGGCGATCGTGTCTCCGATCATCTCGTTCTGGCGGGCTTTCGAGCCGGTGAGATCGATGAGGCGGCGGACAGGTTGCGCGCCCTGGAGATGTCGCTCGTCGAGAGGGTCGGGCAGTACGTCGTTGTCATGCGGTACGCACATGGCGTCGAAGGCGGAGCTGATTGCGGCATTGTCGGAGCACCTGAATGGAATCAGGCGCAGTTTCGTCTCGGGGTGCTGGGCTCTGCTCAGCTCGTGTTGAAGGACGAGAGGAATAACTGCGCCTTTGGTCTGGCGTGCGAGCATTGGCATGAGTTCTCTGCGCATAGGGGCGCTCCTTCTGGTCGCTTCGAGGGGATTCTCGATCATGCTGTCGATAGGTGGCAGGCGACTGGGTTGATGGTGCCTACCGGGCAGCTGTCACACACGGGTTTCAACAAGTTCGAGTGGCCGTACTCGATCTTTGTCGGCGATGAGGAGGTTACGAACCTTCTCATTGGGGGAAAAGATCGGTCTCGACGCGAAATGTTCTCTCGACTGGAACTGCTGCACGGTTTTTTCTGGTCGGCAATGGCTCTGCCGCGCGATGTACGCGACACGCCGGCGCTCGGGGAGAAGCTCGAAGTGTTTCAGGGATCCTGCTTCACGACACTGGAGGGCTTGATCAGAAGGATCCGGGATATTCAAAGGCAGGGCGCGGAGCTGACCGTGAAGGATGGCGGAGCGTTGAAGCTCATGAACGACCTTCACGACGCGATCAAGGGCCTGCCGGCAGCGGTCGATCGAGCGAAGCAGCTCAAGCTCGATACTCATCCGCTCGTGATCGAAGCGACGCAGCTGCTCGCAACTCCGGTCTTTCCGTCTGTACCTTGAAGGCAGATTCTGCCCCTGAAGCCTGACAAGCTTCAGGGGCTTTTATTTTTCCTTGGATGTGCTACGCTGCGGACATATGGAAACTTGGATCGTGGAAGCAGAGCAGATCAAGCAACGCTTGGATCGTTTTTTGGAGACCCGTGTCCCCATGCCTTCGCGTTCTCTGTTGCAAGCGTGTATTAAACGTGGACAGGTGCGTGTGAACGACGAGCTCGTTACGGTCCATCATTTTTTGAAAGAAGGAGACAAGGTGACGTTTGATCCAGATGCCAAGCCACTCGTCGATGCTGCATCTTCATCTGCGTCAAAGAAGAAGTTACCTAAGCTCAAGATCATCAAAGAAACCTCTGATTGGATGGTAATCGACAAGCCGATTGATCTGCTCGTTCATCCAACCGCAAAAAGTACGGAGATGACGCTAGTTGATCTCATCATCGCACATGCACCAGAGATTGCGCGTGTAGGAGAGGATCCAACGCGTCCAGGCATCGTTCATCGTCTTGATCGTGACACCAGCGGCCTCATGGTTATCGCGAAGTCACCGTGCGCGTATGAAAGTTTGCGTCATCAATTTGCGCAACACTCGGTTCACAAAACCTATCTCGCCTTGGTTCAAGGGGTGATGCATCAGGATCAGGGTGAAATTAAATTTCGTTTGTCGCGATCGCAAAGTAAGGGGCGTATGGCGGCGCATCCAGTTGAATCTGAGAATGGTCGAGCTGCATGGACCTACTATAAAGTTCT
>CAIKOH010000070.1 GCA_903829075.1 Candidatus Uhrbacteria bacterium | reverse complement strand
GATGCGCAGTTGATCATCATGAGTTGGAATTTTTTGAAGGAGCTTGGTCTCGATGTCCAGGTGCGCGTCAATTCTTTGGGAACGCCTGAATCACGGGCAAACTATAAAAACGCCCTCACCTCCTACTTCCGTAGCAAGCGCACAAAGCTGAGTGAAGAGGATAAGAAGCGGTTGCTAAAAAATCCTCTTCGCCTGTTGGACTCGAAGGATCCTGGTATGCAGGAATTGAAGGTAGAGGCTCCTCAGATGGTGGATTGGTTGGACGAAGAATCTAAGGCGCACTTCATGCGTGTACTTGAGTATCTTGACGAGGTTGGGGTGCCATATCAGCTTGATCCATACTTGGTTCGCGGCTTGGATTATTACACGCGCACTGTGTTTGAGTGGTATGCGAATGGTGATGATCAGGAGCTCGCGCAATCTGCGCTCGGGGGCGGTGGTCGCTATGATCTCTTGGTTGAATCGCTTGGAGGTCGTCCGACACCTGCGGCAGGATTTGGACTTGGCCTTGACCGTATTATTTCGCGCATGAAGAGAAAAGAAGCGTTGCCTCCACCAGGTGTTCGCGAAGTGGATATCTTTTTGGTGCAGTTGGGAGAGATGGCGCGCAAAAAATCTCTTGCTCTGTTTGAAGAGTTTCGCCGCGCGGGTTTGACGGTTGGTGAAGCCTTTGCCAAATCTTCTCTCAAGAGTCAGATGGAAATGGCGAACAAGCGCCGTGCACGATGGACCATTGTGATTGGGCAGAAGGAGGTGCTGGATGGCACGGTCATTATTCGCGATATGGATGCGGGTACGCAAGAAATCGCTGACGTGAAAAAAGCGGTCCATGAGATTCAAAAGAAGATGATCGCCGTTGGATCAACGCCACGACCTCCGGTGCAGAGTCTGGCGAATGAAGGCGAGGAACAGCAGCAAATCAGGAAGTAATTCAAAAAAACATCTCCTCGGAGATGTTTTTTTGACGCCGTCGTAGAGGTTGACGAGTTTTCTTGTTTGAGGTAGACTTTTCTTCGACATCGTACGTGATGATCTTCATTGAAAGGAGTCGAAATACCATGGTTGAAGTAAAACGAAAAAAGGGCGAGACGTTTGACGCGATGTTGCGTCGTATGCAGCGCCGTTTTCAGGAGAGTGGAAAGTACAAAGAGGCGAAACGTCGCCGGTTCTTCCAGCATAACACCAACCGTAACAAGCGCCGCGCAGGAGCGTTGCGCCGTGTCGAGATGAGCGCGCATTATGCGTACATGCTCAAAACTGGACAGTTGACGGAAGAAATGTTGAAGAAGCAAAACAAGCCGCGCCGTTAAGAAAAAAACAACACCTATTCCGGTGTTGTTTTTTTGTCTGTCCGTAGACCATGTGTTAGGCTTTTAACCTATGACCATTCTTCAACAGGTAGATGCTGACTTCGTGGCCGCAATGAAAAGCAAGGATGAACGAACGTTGTCGGCGTTGCGTATGATGCGGAGTGCGCTGAAAAACAAACAGATCGACGCGCAACATGATCTCACAGATGCGGAGGTGATTGCGGTGCTGAAAACCATGTTGAAGCAGTATCAGGATGCGTTGAGAGATTTTCAACAGGCGGCACGTCAGGATTTAGTTGAAAAACAACAGACAGAGATTGATCTCTTGCAGCACTATCTTCCACCGGTGTTGTCTGCAGAAGAACTGAAAGTGATTGTGCGTCAAGCTCTCTCTGAAGCGACGGTTCAGAATGTTGGACAGGCGATGGGGGTTGCCATGAAGGCTGTTGACGGTCGTGCAGACGGGAATCAGGTGCGCGAACTCGTGCAAGCTTGGATGGCCGAGAAGAACTAAAAAAGTTGTTCACAGGTGACGATTGTCGTGCGTTCCCTTGAGCGATATACTTTGATCGCTTGCTGATTCTTTTTTTGAGCATTCAAGATCTTCCCGCATGTCGATGTTTTTTCACAACACCAAGAGAGAATACCGTTTGGCCTCTACCATCGGTTGTATTGCCGTCTTTTTGTGCACGGCTCCTGTCGTGTATGCCCAGTCAACTTCCGGTGTCGGCGGTTCATCGTTGACTCAGGTAGGGACCGCAGCTGGTCTTGCCGGTGGCAGCGATCTCTATACGCTCATCGGGAGAGTCATCTATGTATTTTTGAGTCTTATTGGGGTAGTGCTGTTGGGGATTTTATTGTTTGCTGGCTATCAGTGGATGACATCGGATGGAGAAAAAGGGGCACTGGAAGCACGCACACGTATCCGTAATGCGGTGATCGGACTGGTTATTATCGCCATGGCCTATGCGATCACGGCCTGGATCATGTCTATGATTGGTGGGGCAATTCTTGGGCTTGGGGGTTCTGGAAGTGGCGGTGTTGGAGATTTTTCAGGATTTTTTCCAAGTCGAGCTGGTTCACTCGGGAGTGGTATTATCGAATATCATTACCCAGAACGTGACGCAACAAACATTCCGCGTAATACCTCGGTGGTCATTTCTTTTAAAGAACCGATCCGTGTTAGTTCCCTCGTTCAAGGATATACCTCTTCCACGGTTGGTCCATATCTGTTGAATACAGATGTCCTGAAAATTTTTCCAACAGGCCATACAGAAGAGGCCTACACGGCTTCACAGGTGCACGTCTCGTTTACAGGTGATCATAAAAACTTTGTCTTCCGTTTGAATGGAATGTATTTCGGTAACCCAACCTCTACCTCAGATTATACCGTTGATATTGCGGGCGGAAGCGCGGGATTGTTGCGTGATGCGGATGGAGCCCCAGCTTTTCAAGGCTCCTTTTCCAGTGGATACACCTGGCGCTTTAATGTTTCGACCGTGCTTGATCTGACGCCGCCTAAAGTCGTCTCTGTTATCCCTGTAGCTGGTGGTCGATATGCTCCAAACATGCTCGTGCAGATAAACTTTGATAAACCTGTTGATCCAACAAGTGCTTCAGGGGTTTACACCTCGACTGGGGGATTCGATAATATTCGTGTCGATGCTTCGCCATTATCAGACGTCTCTTCTACGCATCAAGTGACAGGGGAATGGAAAATTGCGAACCATTTTTATACGGTTGAGTTTGTGACTGATTCTGCTTGTGGGGTGAATTCTTGTGGTGATACGATTTACTGTTTGCCGACGGACGCAAGCGTCAACGTGCTTGCGCATGCCGCGCATCTGTCAGATACGCCTCCCCAGGCTGCTATTGTTACTTCTGGTTCCTCGAGTTTGTTTGATGGGGTGGTGGATTTATCAGGAAATTCATTAGATGGAAACGGCGATGGTCGTGCTGAAGGGCCGGATATTGATAACGCCGGTTGGGCATTTGGAACGAGTCATTCACCTGAGCTCGTCTCGCCGGTGGTATTTTCGACGACGCCACCCGCGGGAGATGCCGCCGGATCAAGCGGCCGTCCGCTTGATGATAAACCGCAGGCAGCGTTTGGAGGGGATACGCAGGCCGGGGTCTTGGAAGCTTCAACGGTGAACACGGATAACGTAAAATTGCATAGCAATGAGCCGGCGAGTTTGGCGGATACCTTTTGGTTTTCTGTGAGCATGCAATCGTTAGATGCGACTGGTCATCCGACGGTGGGTCTCGACAGCGTGACCGATCATTCGAGCTTGATGGTTGATCATCGCGCGTACGTTTCTGCCACGAGTTCAACCACCTGGACACCGGAATACGATCCGGCCATCGCATCGAAAATTCATAATATTTATCAGAACTGTTTTCAGCCGGCTGCATCTCGAACGTGTGCGGCCACCAGCGCTGATCCGAGTTGCTGCGACGACAGTCCTGATAGCGGGTTGTGCGATTATCCGCGACCAACCACCTCATCCCCATGACGCCCCTCTTTTCTCCGCGCGTACGCGCCTGGATCGCTCTTGGTCTCTCGTTGGCGATGAGCGTCTGTTTCGTTTCACCGGCATTTGCTCAGGCGGCAGGTGGGAGCGTGACCGGTGGATTATCGGCCGTTGGTTCAAGCGTGAATCTCACGAATACGGATCCACGTATCATCGTAGCTCGCGTCATCAACGTGTTTTTGAGCTTGTTAGCCTTTGTGTTGTTGGGGATCATGTTGTACGCGGGATTTTTATGGATGACCTCCGGAGGCAATTCGGAAAAGGCCGATAAGGCAAAGATGTATATCCGAAATGGGATTATCGGACTGATTATTATTGTAAGTTCTTGGGCATTAACAAGTTTTATCATTCAGCAGCTTCTTGGGGCGACGAATGTCGGAGGTGGGGGAGGCGCTTCGGATTCAAGTGGGGGAGGTGGGGGAGGGTTTGGTGCAGGCGGCGGATCGCTTGGATTTCAGATCCGTAGCCTATCGCCTATGGGCAGCGTTCCTCTGCGTAACGTTGAGGTTCATGTGTGGTTCACTCAAGACATTGATCCTTCCTCTGCAGCAACGCACGTGTATGTGCGAGCATCTGATGGAACGCATGTCCCAGGAACGATTTCAACACTTGGATCAGAGGTCACGTTTATTCCAAGTGCGAGCTGTGGACCAACTGCTCCTGACCGTTTATGTTTTGCGGGGAATGCAAATTTTGACATCCATGTTGATAATACGTTGATTTCATCGATGGGTCGTTCGATTAGCTGTGGTGGTGGTTTTGCCCCGGCTTGTGACGGCGCGTTCCATACGGGTGATACGATTGATACCACTGCACCCTCTGATTATCTGACCATGCCGTTTGATGGGCAGAGCGTTTCTGTGAGCGATCGCGTGCATATTCGTTCGCATGCAACGGATGATAGCGGTATCTCTTCTATTACCGCGTTGGTGAATGATCTGCCGATCGGCATGGATGAGCCGACAACGGGGACCTCCCCACTTTCGTTTGATAGCGATTCGGTTTGGTTGACCCCAAGTACAACGGGAACCGTTTCGGTCGCGAGTCTTGCGCGCGACTTGGATTCAAATCAGGCGACGAGCAGCGAGGCGCATGTCGCGATTCGTCCAGCGCACTGCTTTAATGGAACGATGGACGCAGATGAAACGGGGATTGACTGTGGAGGAAGTTCTTGCGGTGCCTGTTCTGGGAGTTCGTGTGTTGTTCCGCCTTCATGTACGACGTCGGTGTGTTCCTCCACGACCTGTGCCTCAGGACTGTGTTCTTCTGCGGGTGTGTGTATTGAATCGCCCGTGATCACCGGTTATAGCCCGGCCGATGGACGTCCTGGAACGTGGGTTACGATCACGGGATATAATTTTGGAAGCGCTCCAGGTGCGGTTTTGGTTGGAGGGCTTCCGGCCACTCCGCCAAGTGCGTGTAGTGCTGGCGATGCCTGGTCTCCGACACAGATTGTGGTTCAGGTACCGGCACTTGCAACGGTCGGATCGATTGAGGTGCGAAATGCGGCAACCGGACTTTCGGATACCTTGGATAATGCCGTCGGTCCGCACCTTCCTCCATTTACGATTGATACGGTCGCGCATCCTGGGTTGTGTGCGATTGCTCCAGGGCATGCGTTTGCAGGAACTGTGTTGCGTGCGCAGGGTGCGGCGCTTGGAACGTCTGGAACGATCCAATTTGATACCAGCCCGGTAAGCTTGGTGAGTGAGTGGGTTGATGATCATGTGACGTTTAATGCGCCATTATTTACCCCAGGTTCTTACACGGTTGTAGCGCGCTCGGGGAGCGCTGATTCAAACAGCGTTGATTTTCACATGGATGAGGTTGTTGTGACGGCTCCGCCGATTATTAGCGGTATCACGCCTACCACCGGAGCTCCAGGAGAGTACGCGACAATAACGGGTAGTAATTTTGGATCAACTGTTGGTTCAGTGATTTTTACCAATTCGGCGCTTGGGGTAAGTGGTCCGGTGGTGTTTTCTTTTCCTCCTGCCTGTGGCATGCACTATTGGCAGGACGGTCAAATCACAATTAAAATTCCTACCACGGTGACCGGTGGGCTTGGCGATCATACGGTGACCGCTGGGGAAAGTTATTCCGTGAGTATTGTTCGTGCCGATGGTGTGCATAGCGATTCAGTGACATTTGGCGTGACCAGTGACCCGTTACATCCTGGTATTTGTGCGTTGAATCCGTCAGCTGGCCCAGTTGGAACCGCGGTTCAGATTTTAGGTGAGCGTTTGGGTACCACGGGTGGTGTTACGTTTGCAGGATCGAGTGCGTCTCGTGTACCGGCAACGGTTTCATCCGGTGGTGCGTGGCATGCGGATGGATCGGAGGTGGATACGCATGTGCCAGATGGATCTGTCACGGGCGGTGTCGCGGTAAGCGTGGGCGGGGTGTCCTCGAACGCTGTTCCGTTTCAGGTGAGTAGCTGTAATGATCATCCAGAGATTTGTACGCGAGACGCTTCTTTCTGCTGTCCGGATGGAACGTGTGCTGTTTCTTCCGGCGCTTGTGCTGTCGCCAGAACCCCTGCCGAGTATGCGTGGCGTACATCAACGGGTCTTTTGACGGTATCACCTCAAGTCGTGGAAGACTGCCCTGGTCCGCTCGGAGCAACCCCGTCGCCAAGTCCATGGGACACGCGACCCGATGGCGCGCAGGCCTGTACCAATGCGATTATCGGTATTCGGTTTAATACGGCACTTGATCCAGCGTCGATCAATTCCGGTACGGTGATGGTTGAAGCGTGTACGGCAACAACGGGCGACCCTTGTTCAACGACGACCGCTGTTGCGGGTTCGCTGTCGATTGTTCCGGTGTCGGATCATGGTCCATCATGGATTCGTTTTTCGCCAACGGATTCAAGCGGACATTTTCAGCCGTTTACGGCGAGTTCAACGTATCAGGTGGTGCTGACTACGGGTATTCAGTCATCAACGCATGTGCCCATGGCCGAACAACACCGTTTTGGAACGGGAATCGGTTATCGTTTTCATTTTGAAACGCGCGCTTCAACCGAGGCCTGTAAGATCGGTTCAGTGACCGTATCTCCGGCAGGATATACCCTGCAAAATATCGGTGACACGGAAGAGTATCGAGCCAACGGTCTGGCTTTGGATGATGTGTGTACCATGTTGGATACCAGTAGTATCTCATGGCGTTGGTTCACGGGGGATACGCGTGCAACCATTTCTCTTGATGCTTCTCCTGACACCGGGTTTGTGCTTGATCATCAGCTTGCCACCGCCATGGAAGAAACGGGCAGCGTGCCAGTGACGATTAATGCGCAGACCGTGTACTCGATCCCACCAAATCCGGTCGGGAGTGGAGATTTATTCGTGCGTCAGATTCCGCCAAAGGTTATCGCTTACGGACCAAATTGTAATCAGGCCTGTTCCAACGGAAAGATCTGGGCGACGTTTAACGTGCCCATGGATCCTACGAGTGCGATTCCAGATAACGTTGTTTTGAAACAATGTTTGCATGAGGACTGTCGCACGTTTGCTCCAAGTACGTTCCTTATTAATCCTGCGGACATCAGTTTTGTGGATGCTTCAAATACGCATCTGATGATTTCTCCGCGTGATAGTTCAGGGGTTTCTTATTTGCAAACAGGGGATTTTTATCGAGTAGTTCTCGTTGGTGGATCAGCGGGGTTTCATGGCGCGAACGGATTATTATTGACCGGATTAAATGATCGAATCGACAATGGGTTTGCCTGGAACTTCCGTGTCAGAAACGATACGGTCGGGGGTCGATGTGTGACTGATCGTGTTGATGTTAATCCGCCGAGCCAGGTGACGCATCTGATTGGCGATCGTCAAACATTCACCGCACAACCTCTTTCATCGAGTGCCGTTTGTGGCGATCAGCCGTTGATGGAGGATAGAGACTATGCCTGGTCTGTTGTTGATAGCTCAGTTGCAAAATTGGACGGAGCCGCAGGTGGAACCGGTCCGCTTTTGCTCGCCCGAACCTTGCCAGCAGGCTGTTTAAGCGGTGCGTGTCTCGCGACCGGCTCGCACGGGATCGCCGGTCATGTTGCGAGCTGTGGCGATGGGGTTGTTGAGAGCACGAACGCGACCTACTGCACCCCACCCGCTGGAGCATCGAGTTCTGTCGATTGTCATCTTAGCGCTTCTGGATGTGTCACCCCGTTTGGTGATCGATGCGTACTCCTCTATTCACCAGCGACGGGCAGCGAGGAGTGTGATGATGGTTCGCTGAATGGAACGTCTTCAAGTTTTTGTACGGTCCATTGTTTGTGGAAGGGGAGAGATCCTGCCACCGCTACGACCCCTGGTTGTGGAGATGGAATTTTAACGGAACGTGGAAAAGAGTGTGACGTTGGTCTTACCTGTACAGCCGGAGATCCGGCCAAAGTTGGTACGCATTGCTCGACAGCGGCTGATTGCGCATCAACTTCGATTCCAGGGGTGTGCGCTCTTGCTGAACGTGATGGTTGTTCCGCGACCTGTTTGGCCTTGGGAGCCACGGCTGGCGGTTCAACCTGTGGAAATGGAGATGTTGGCGGATTAGGAAAAACCTGTGATAACGGAAGTTCTACTAGCACCGATGGTTGCAGTAGTGATTGTTTGACCTTAGGTTCAAATCCACAAACAGCGATTTGTGGTGATGGAATTATTGGGCCAGGAGAGACCTGCGATAAAACGATTATTGATCCTGTTACGCACGCAGCAAGTTGGCCAGCGGGTTGTGATCATGCGCTGTGCACCCACACCGGTGTGACCCCTTGCTCGGCGACCGGCATGACCTCTGCGGTGTGCTGCGGTAACGGTGTTGCGACTCAACCTGGCAAGGATTGTGATCTTGGCTATGGGTTGAATGTGGTGGGTTCTGGCTGTTCACCAACCTGTTTGTGGGAAGGGGCTTCAAGCGCCTATTCGACCCCTTCATTTTGTCGTGATACTTCGTTATTTCCGTCTGAATCCGGAAAAGTTTGTGAAGCGGCAACGGGTTCGACGATGCATCAGGCCTCGGCGCAATTGGGCGAGATCGTTGGCTTGCGTGATCCTTCGGTCAGCGAAAATCATCAAATTAGTACCAACATTAATGCCGTGTACGATGGAAAAACAGGAACAGCCGTGTACTCCTTGGAGTGTGGATTAACCAGTGAGGCGATCTGCACCCCGATTCGTGGTGTGCCCACAGGTTTGACCGCGGGTGGTTGCTGTTCGATGCGACCAATACCGACGGCGCATTATCCCGCCAGCAGCGCCTCAAATGTGTGTCGCAATACCGCAGTTTCCATCACCTTCAATCAAGTGATGGACCAGAACACGGTGCGTGCGAATTTCTTCTTCGCAAATACGTCAACCACGCCATGTCCTCCAGGAGATACGACGACGTCGATTGCGTTTGGTCCTATCCATTTCTCCGCTGTGTACGCTTGG
>CAIKOH010000069.1 GCA_903829075.1 Candidatus Uhrbacteria bacterium | reverse complement strand
TAAAAGAAAGAGAAAAACTCATAGGCAAAAGCGTGAGATGTTTTCAGGATTTGTAGATTTTCAATAGCAACAACATGTTGGTTTTGTATATCTTTTCCAAGAATCTCAGGAAAAAGGGGTTGTGCGGTGTGATGCGAACATCTCATTGCTTGAGGTTGATGATGTGACGCATCGTCCGTTGCAAGCAGAATTTAATCCAAAGACAGAGGTCAAAAATTTAAATTCCTTCCGTTCTGTCGAGCGTGCGCTTGCGTTTGAGATTGAGCGTCATCGCACCATGCATGCACAGGGGGAAATTCCGCAAGGAGCGACACGTGGATGGGATGAAAATCGTGGCGAAACATTTCTGCAGCGCATCAAGGAAACAAATGCGGATTACCGCTATTTTCCCGAGCCAGATCTGCTGCCGCTGCAACTCTCTGAGCTTCGTGAAGAGGAAAAAGCTCGTCTTCCGGAATTGCCAGAAGAAGCGCGTCAGCGCTTGATGCGCGAGTGGGGATTTTCGTTGGAGGACGTGCGCGTGTTGGTTGCGAACGCTGGTTGGGCAGATTTTGCTGATCATGTTATGAGCGAATTGAGGGCCTGGTTGGAATCCAAGGCTACGAGTGGCGCATCCGGGGATGAAATGCTGCAACAACGGAAGGCTGCGCTGGCAAAATTAGCGGGCGGATGGATCACGAGTAAACTCGGTGGATTGTTGACGCAGAAAAATTTGACGTTGAGTCAAACGAAACTTGATGCAGAAAATTTTGCGGAATTTCTGCAACTCATCGACGAAGGAACGGTGAACAGTGCCAACGCACAAAAATTGCTGCTCCTCATGGTAGACACCGGTGCAGATCCGTCACACCTGCTCGAAGAACATAACTTAGGGCAAACCAATGATCCAGGGCTTATTCGTTCAATCGTGCAGGAGTTGATTGAGCAGAATCCTGATCAGGTCGCACAGATCAAGGGTGGTAATGTCCGTGTGATCAAATGGTTCGTGGGATGCGCGATGAAATCAACCGAAGGACGCGCAAATCCAGAAGCGGTGGAAGAAGAGGTAAAAAAACAGTTGGGTGTGTAAAAGAATGAATAAAATGGTAAGTGGATAGAGGAAAAAATGTTTTCCACAGCCCATCCTTTACACATTCTCTCGTGAGAAATGGCCATGAGTGATATTGTGCGCGATGTATGAAACAACGACGCACATTCATTTTCATTGCAGGTGGGGTGATGTCTGGTGTGGGCAAGGGGATTGCCTCGGCTTCGATTGGCGCGTTGCTTCAGGCACGCGGGTTACGAGTAACGGCGGTGAAGATCGATCCGTATATCAATGTGGATGCGGGCACGATGAACCCTGTTGAACACGGCGAAGTGTTTGTGACGCGTGATGGCGATGAAACAGATCAGGATATCGGCAATTATGAACGTTTCCTCGATCAAGACATTATTCGGGTCAATTACATGACCACCGGACGCGTCTACCAATCGGTTATTGAACGTGAACGCGCTCTGGGTTATGGAGGAAAAACTGTTGAAGTGGTTCCACATGTGCCGCTTGAAGTGATCGGGCGTATCAAGAAAGCGGCGGAGTATCATCAAGCAGACGTGACGATTATTGAAATTGGAGGAACGGTCGGCGAATATCAAAACGTGTTGTTTCTTGAAGCTGCACGTATGATGAAGATGGATCGTCCTGCCGATGTATTGATTGGGTTGGTGAGTTACCTGCCCATCCCAGGATCGGTCGGTGAGATGAAGAGCAAGCCCACGCAATTCGCTGTTCGTACCTTGAACGCAACCGGATTGCAACCGGATTTTATCATCGCCCGCGCCTCAAAACCGATCGATGCACCACGTAAAGAAAAGATTGCGGTCAATTGCAGCATGCGCGCTGAAGATATTATCAGTGCGCCAGATGTGTCGTCGATTTACGAGGTTCCGTTGAATTTCCGCATCGAAGGATTGAGCGAGATGATCGTGAAGAAGCTCAAGCTACGTCGGCCAAAAGGTGACCTGACAGCCTGGGAAGATCTGAATCAGCGGATCGCGAACACAAAACGCCCAGTACGCATCGGCATTGTGGGCAAATATATTTCCACGGGTGATTTTGTGCTAACCGATGCCTACCTGTCCGTTCTTGAATCGATTAAGCACGCGGCCTGGTCGTTAAACGTGAAGCCAGAGATCGTGTGGTTGAATTCAGAAGAGTTTGAGCGTGATCCGAAACGGATTAAGGAGGCGCTATCGAAGGTCGACGGGGTGCTCGTTCCTGGCGGATTTGGGACGCGTGGCATTGAAGGAAAACTGTTGGCGATTCAGTACGCGCGCGAACACAAGATTCCGTATCTTGGCTTGTGTTATGGCATGCAGCTCGCCGTGGTTGAATTTGCGCGTCACGTACTCGGCTGGAAGGATGCGAATACCACAGAGATTGATCCACGCACAAAACATCCGGTGATTCATCTCATGAACGAACAGGAGGAACGTATGAAGGATAAAAAATATGGAGGAACGATGAGGCTTGGCACGTACGATTGTCATCTGAAATCAGCATCACTCGCGCGCAAGTTGTATGGACGGGATGTGATCGAGGAACGACACCGTCATCGATTTGAATTTAATCCATCGTATCGCGCCGCGCTCGAAGATGCGGGGCTATTCGCGAGCGGGGAGTCACCGGATGGATCACTCGTTGAGCTTGTTGAGCTGAAGAACCACCCATTCTTTATCGCGTCTCAGTTTCATCCAGAATTTTTATCGCGCCCATTTAAACCGCATCCATTATTTAAGGGGTTTGTGCAGGCGGCGATGAAGTGAGAGCATCAAAAAACATCCGCTCGATTGAGTGGATGTTTTTTGTTTCTTGCTTACGATTGCTTTGGAATCACGTTGACGAACTTCACTTTTTTGAAGGCGCCGGTGTAGCGTTTGACCAATTTTTCAGTGAAGGAGATGAATCCGTGGGCGGTGGCGAACAAGGTGTCGTCTGAACCCATTTTGACGTTGAGTCCTGGGCGGATGACGGTGCCACGTTGGCGCACGAGGATGTTGCCGATGCTGGCAAATTCACCGCCGTATTTTTTTACGCCAAGACGCTGACCTTGCGAATCGCGGCCATTTCTGCTCGAACCACCTGCTTTTTTGTGTGCCATAGGATAGGTAAATGGAGGATCTTCATCCTGGAATTCTTGTGTGCACAAGTATACGTGTGAGCCCATTGCTTGTCAAGCTCCTTCAGGGCAGGTAGTCTCGTAGACGGGTCTATCCTTCTTTATGCCATCTACACAAACAAAAATTGAACTCCTAAAACAGATCGAAGAGGTATTGGACGAATTGCGCGTTGGACTTGCAATGCATGGGGGAAATGTTGAATGTGTTGACGTGAATTTGGAGAGTGGGCAGGTGTTTTTACGTTTACAGGGTGCGTGCGTTGGATGCTCTTTGTCTGAAGTGACGTTGAAGTCCGGAATCGAAGAAGCTTTGTGCCAGATGGTGCCCGGGGTGACGGAAGTCGTGTCTGTGCCTTGATGGCAGAAGATATCAACTTTGATTTCAAGCGGTGAAAGTGACATACTAAGAGAGCTGTAACTTTTTTCTTTATTCGCATGAAGCCTTGGTCTACATGGACTCTTTCGGCGAAGTTGGCTTGGCAGCATCCTTTGGTGCGTTGGTTATGGCTCTGTGTTGCGTTGATGTTTGTTGGGACGGTTCCGTTTTTTGTGTATCGTTTGTTGCCGCATGCGTATCGGTCTGGAACCGTGGTTCTGCACTACAACGTGTACTTTGGCATTGATCGCATTCAGACTTGGGGCTGGATGTTTTTCCTTCCATTTCTGTGGTTGTGTCTGTTGGTGTTTGATGCGTGTTTGAGTTTTGGATTTTTTTGTCGCGATCGATCTCTGTCAATTGGGCTCACGTTCGTTGCGTTCCTGTGGTCGATCGGGTGGATGGCTGGGCTTATTTCTCTTTTTTTCATGAATTGATCTTCTGATTCGCACCGTCCTATGATGACCGACCCCTCTTCCGTAGCGCGACCGTTGAGCTTAATGGCTTTGGCGTTTGCTTTTTCTTGTGTGTTGATGCCGATCGTGATCCGTTTTTTACGCAAACACGGCATGGGAAAAAATATTCGCGATGAAGCGAGTGCGCCGATCATGGCGAGTTTGCACAAGGCAAAAGCCGGCACGCCGACGATGGGGGGGGTTGTGGTGTGGGGGGCGGTGCTGCTGATTGCGCTCGTTCTTTCTACTGGTTGTGGAATGTTTGGCGCTGCAAGTGATTGGTGTGGCCTCTCATTTCTTTCACGTGGGCAGACCTGGGTACCGCTCGGCATGATGGTGGCGGCCGCCTTGGTTGGATTGGTGGATGATTATTGGAATGTAAGGCGACTTGGTCCGAAGGGCGGAGGGTTGCGTATGCGTCAGCGGTTGCTGTCGTACGCGTTCATAGCGGCTGTAGGCGCGTGGTGGTTCTACACAAAGCTTGCGTGGGATCAAGTACACGTTCCGTTTTTTGGAACGTATCAGATTGGCGCGTGGTCCATTCTTTTTATTCTATGTGTGATCGTTGGTACGTCGTTTTCTGTGAATGAAACGGATGGGTTGGACGGTCTTGCGGGCGGCGCACTCTTGTCTGCGTTTGGTGCCTACGCGATCATCGCCTGGTCGCAAGGGCGAACAGATCTTGCGACATTCTGCGCAGTCATCGTTGGTGCGTTGCTCGGATTTCTTTGGTTCAATGTGTATCCGGCGAGTGTGTATATGGGAGACACGGGCGCAATGTCACTTGGGACAGCGCTTGGCGTGGTTGCGATCATGACGAATGAACCATTGTTGTTGTTTTTGATCGGCCTGCCGTTCGTGATTGAAACCGTGTCTGTATTGATGCAATGGACGAGTAAATGGCTACGTAAGAAAAAATTATTTAAAAGCGCGCCCTTGCATCATCATTTGGAAGCGATTGGTTGGGGCGAATCACAGATCGTGATGCGTTTTTGGTTGATCTCCTTTGTGTGTGCAGGCCTTGGGGTGGTGATTGCGTTGATTGGGAAATGATTTCTGTATGCTCTCCCGCCTCCGCTCATTAGACCCGTGGATTACCTTTCTGACCTTTGGCCTGTGCGCCTTTGGGTTGGCAGTATTGTTATCCGCGTCTGGACCGGTAGCCATGCAACGCACGGGAAATAGTTTGTACTACGTTCGTCAGCAGTTTTTATTTGGCATGTTACCTGGAACCATTCTTTTTTTTGTGTGCGGCTTGATCGATTATCGACGTTGGCGCGCCTGGGCACTGCCGGCATTTATTGTGAGTATCGTGCTGTTGTGCATGGTGTATGTGCCTGGTCTTGGGGTGAAGTACGGTGGTTCACGGAGTTGGGTGCGCATTGGGGGATTTCAATTTCAGCCATCCGAATTGGTGAAACTGACCTTTTTGATTTACGTGAGCGCCTGGCTTGCAGAACGCAAAGGAAAGGCGGCGCATGACACGAGGACGGGTCTTATCCCGTTTCTTGCAGCAGTTTCAGCCGTGATGATTCTGTTGGTATTTCAACCGGATACGGGTTCGATGGTGGTGATCGTTGGCATGGCATTGTTGCTGTATTTTATTTCTGGCGCGCCATTGATGTGGTTTGTGGGGTTGTGTGGTGCGGGTTTTGCATTGATTGCATTGCTGATTAAGGTATCTCCCTATCGTGCTGCACGGTTCATGACATTTTTGCATCCAGAGCTTGATCCGCAGGGAATTGGGTATCACATCAACCAAGCTCTGCTTGCGATCGGATCTGGTGGACTATTCGGCCTTGGGTTCGGCAACTCGCGTCAAAAGTTTTTGTATCTGCCAGAGGTTGAGTCTGATTCGATTACGGCCGTGATGGGCGAGGAGCTTGGATTTGTGGTCATGGCCGGGGTGATTATCGCGTTTGGATTAATCATTGGACGATGTTTGATGATCGCTCGCGATTCGCGAGATCGTTTTGGGACGTATCTAGCCAGCGGCGTGGCGGCCTGGATCGGATTGGAAGTTCTCTTGAATATCGGTTCCATGACCGGGTTGATGCCGATGACGGGTGTGACCTTGCCATTCATTTCGCATGGAGGAACCGCGATGGCAATTTTGCTGGGAGCGCTTGGAATGGTGGCCGGAATTCCACGAACGAATGAACGCTATCGAGGTTAATGGTATGAAAAAAATTCTTTTTGTGGGGGGAGGAACGCTTGGGCCCGTGACACCGTTGCTTGCGGTAGCGCGTGTCTTGCGTCGTCAGCACCCTGATTTTTTGTTTGCCTGGATTGGCACGCAGAACGGACCGGAGCGTCCATTGATTGAGTCCGTTGGAATCCCGTTTTACATTCTTCCTGAGGCGAAGTTTCCGCGTCATCCTGATCGTCGTTGGTTGAGTTTTCCACGTGATTGGTTACGTGCGCGCCACGAAGCGCGAAGATTGATTCGTGAGTTGAAACCGTCTGCCGTGGTGTCTGTTGGGGGATTTACGGCTGTGCCCATGGTGATGGTAGCGTCATCGATGGGAATTCCGTGTGTCACACATCAGTTGGATGTGCAGCCGGGTTTGTCGAATCGTCAAATCGCGTCACGCTGCGTCTCCGTTACCACGTCTTTTGCCTACAATCGTCCGCCGTTTGGTCGAGGTGTCAAAACACGGGTCATCGCAACGCCTACGCGATTCTCTGCACGCGATCTGCCTTCACGCGAGGAGGGATGCGCCGTGTTTGAGTTTGATCCCGCTCGCCCGGTCCTCCTGGTTTTTGGTGGAGGGACTGGCGCCCAGCCCTTGAACGAGTGGATGGAGCGCGCTGCTCCGTCGTTGATACGGTCGACACAGATCTTGCATGTGACGGGATCGCATAAGTTAACGACAGAGCTCGAACGAGCTGCACGATCATTTTGTGGCTATCACGTTGTCTCATTTTTACAGGAAGAGATGTTGCATGCGTACGCTGCGGCCGATGTGATCGTGTGTCGCGGAGGGCTGGGTTCATTTTCAGAAATGGCGACCTTCAAAAAATCGGCGTTGATTGTGCCGATTCCGCATTCGCACCAAGAAATAAATGCACAGCGCTTTCAAGAATCCGACGCAGCAGAGATTGTCTCCCAGCTTGATCCGCAATTTGATGACGTGATGCATCAGCGCATCGAAAAACTGCTGAATCAACCACGCCGTCGCGCGCAACTAGGAAAACATGCACACGAACTTCTGCCCACAGATGACGGCACGGCCTTGGCGAAACAGGTGTTGGATGCTATGAACCGTACATGATTCCCGCTTCTATCCACATTAAAAACAATGAGCTCCCCGATGTCCCAGGGGTGTATTTGATGAAGGACGAAGATGGAACCGTGATCTATGTTGGCAAGGCAACGTCATTGAAGCGTCGCGTGCGTCAACATTTTGAACGTCCGCATAATCGTTTGATTGAAGAGATGACGCGACGAGTGGTCTCCATCGACTACATCGAAAAACCGACCGCTTTGGAGGCACTGATCCTTGAAGCAAATCTCATCAAGCATTACTGGCCAAAGTACAACGTCAAGGATAAGGACAATCGCAGCTTTTTGTACCTCGTGATCACCAAGGATGAATTTCCACGACCATTGTTGATTCGTGGAAGCGAGCTCGATGATCAGTCGGCAAAAATGTATCAAGCGGTGTTTGGTCCGTTCACGTCGCCACGCTCAGTGCGTGCGGCGTTGGATATTTTGCGTAAGGTGTTTCCTTGGTCAACCTGTATCCCCGGTCAAAAGCGCCCCTGTTTTTATGTGCATGTGAAGCTCTGTCCCGGTGTCTGTATTGGCACGGCAGATCGAAAGGTGTATCGCAAGACGATACGCGACTTGATCAAGTTTTTTGATGGTAAGCGCGAGGATTTATTGCGTGGATATCGTCGCGACATGCAGCGCGCAGCGCGTGAACGAAGGTTTGAAGAGGCGACAGTCTTGCGTAATAAGATTTTTTTTCTTGAGCATATTCAAGATGTAGCGATGTTGAAGCGCGAGGATGACGAGGTCGACAAAATTCGTATCGGTGAAACAGAGGTGAACGTGTACGGTCGTATCGAAGGGTATGATATCTCGCATATTTCTGGGACCTCGTCTGTCGCGTCGATGGTGGTGTTTGAGAACGGTGCACCGGTGAAAGCTGAGTATCGAAAATTTAAAATAAAAACGGTCGTAGGTTCAAATGACGTCGCTTCCATTCAAGAGACGTTAACGCGTCGTTTGCGTCATACCGAATGGCGTACGCCGGATCTGATTTTGATTGATGGGGGATTGCCGCAGGTACATGCCGCTGAGCAAGCGTTGCATGAACTGGATTTTGGAATCCCGCTCATCGGCATCGCGAAGGGTCCTGAGCGCAAGCGCAATGATCTGGTGTGCTCGCAACAAAATCTCGCGCTCTGCGCAGCCTGTGAACAGCATCTTGAGCTGTTGGCGCGTGTGCGCGATGAAGCGCATCGTTTTGCAATCACGTATCATCGAACGTTACGTGGGAAAAACATGCTCAAGGACGTGCGTAGAACATAAGCGCGAATTAAAGATTTCTCGAATATTCGCAAAATTTTATCCACATGAGAACAAAAAACGAACGGTTTTTTGTTTTATGTTAGAGACGAAATGCAGTAATAGAATCCTTTGACCGTTGGCTTCAAGTGGCATAGAATGTCAGGAAGTGGCAGAAGGTGGAATAGCGATGTCGTTCCTATGTTTATTGGCGAATACCGTCACACTCTGGATGAAAAAGGTCGGATCGCTGTTCCGGTCAAATTTCGGGCGGCTTTATCCGAGGGTGCGGTGGTCACGCGTGGGTTGGATCGTAGTCTGTTCCTGTACCCAAAGTCTGAGTGGATGAAGCTCGCGGACAAGTTAACTGCATTACCGCTTGGTCAGGCAGACACGCGCGCACTTGCTCGACTGATGTTGGCGGGTGCCATGGAGGTCGAGGTCGATGGTTCTGGTCGTGTGATGATCCCAGAGTATTTGCGCACCTACGCGGGGTTCAAAAAGGACGTGGTCGTGGCAGGTCTCTTCAACCGCATGGAATTGTGGGATGAAGCGACCTGGCGCGCGTACGCGTCAAAAACTGAGGAAGACGGCAATGCAATCGCGGAACGTTTGGGTGCATTGGGTTTATAAGCTATGTCAGATGCAATTCATCAAGCGGTTCTCGTTGAGGACACCATGCGGCTCCTGAACGTGCATCCCGGTGGAACGTATCTTGACGGTACGCTTGGTGGAGCAACCCACACCGAAGAACTGTTGAAACGTTCCGCGCCAGGTGGCCGTGTCCTCTCGTTCGACGTTGATACGCATGCCTTGCAGCGCGCGTCAGAGCGCCTTCGTGCATATGGCTCTCGTTGGATCGGGGTCGAGGCAAATTTTCGTGCCTTAGATCGAGTTGCCGAGCAGCAGGGATACGTTCCAGTCGATGGAATCCTCCTGGATCTCGGTTTTTCATCAGATCAGTTGGTGGATGTGAGTAAGGGGTTGAGTTTTCAGCAGAATGGTCCGCTCGACATGCGCCTCGGTGTCCATGCAAACGAGGACGGACTCACGGCTGCAGATATCGTCAACACCTGGTCAGCGCAGGATTTGGAGCGCATCATCCGCGATTACGGTGAAGAGCGTTATGCGTGGAAGATTGCGCAGGCGATCATCGTCGAACGCAAGCTCAAGACCTTTGCCACCACACATGATCTCGCAAATTTTCTGCGATTGGCTCTGCCAACCGGATATGAGCGCGGACGCTTGCATCCCGCGACACGCACCTTTCAAGCCTTGCGCATTGCGGTCAACGATGAGCTGAATACCCTGCAAACGGCGATTCGTGCGGCATCACAGGTGCTTGCTCCTGGTGGACGTCTGGCGATTATCAGCTTTCATTCGTTGGAGGATCGTATCGTTAAGCGAGCGTTTCTTGATCAGGAAGGGTGGACGCCGCTTACGAAGCGACCGATCATTGCTTCTGATGAGGAGTGCCGAATCAATCCGCGAGCGCGAAGTGCAAAATTGAGAGTTGCTTCTTGGAATTAACTTTTTATGACACGTTCTTTTTCTGTAAGTCTCAAGCGTCCACAGGACACCCTGCGTCTTCCGTTGCCAGCGGCTCGTAAGCTGGTTGATATTGGTCGAGGCTGGTGGATTGGATGTTTTGCGTTAGTGATCCTGTTTTGCATCGGTGTGTATTTGTATGAGGTATCGCAATCCGCTTCAAAAGGATTCGTGATGCGTGATCTGCAGATTCGTACCGAAAATCTTCAAGACAACGTCGATGTACTTCAGCGTCAATACGCTTCCATGGAATCATTAAGCGCATTGCAGGCGCGTTTATCGGGCTTGCAATACGTGCCGATTGATCATGTTGAGTATGTTGGTTCGCCGAGTGTTGCGTACGCTGTGAAATAACTCAGCTCTTCGTTGAGAAAGTTTTCGCCGCGGTGTATCATACAACGAGCGGTATGATTTCCCCACGCGATTCCATGTTATCCCTGGTGTTTGAGGATGTGCTCGGAAGTGTGTTTCAATTTCCCTTGTGGTGGTACGGCGAGGGATTTGGCGAGGTGATTGTGTGGGCGTGGAGAGCGCTATGTGCGCGTTGGCGTGAGTATGGAATCGCGCTGTGGGTGCGTGATTTTTTTGTTCCCATGTATGGGTTTCATGACTGGACGAGTCGGTTGATCAGTATGTTGATGCGGGTGGTGATCCTGTGTGCTCGTTTGATTGCTCTGGTTGTTGAAGGGGTTGCCTATGCGTTGTTTTGTTTGATCTGGTTGGTCGCGCCGGTGGTGTGCCTTGCGATGTTCGGATATAGCGCGGTTCTTTGGTTGACGACGAGTGTGTAAGTTTTTGTATGTCCTCCTCTCCTTCAACAATCTCTCCTTGTCCTACGTGTCAGGGTGATCCGCACGTCGCGTTGACCTGTTCGGCGTGTCGAGGTGCGGCCGTGTACCTGCCTTCGCCTGACGGAAGTTTGATGTGGCCATCGCGTATGGATGCGGCGACCTTTCGTGCGCGACATCTGCGTATTCGAACGCATCGGATATTCCATGCTGTGCTCGCGTTGAGTGCTTTTGCGTGTGTCGTAAGTTTGCCGGTGAGTTTGGCTTGGAGTGGCGATTGGACGTCGTTTGCTTCGGTGTCTTTTTGGCAGGCAGGGCATGTGCAGGTGATGTTGTGGTGGTTGGGGTGGTCGCTCGCCTGTTTTTTGATTTTTCGTGTGCGCCTGTTTTCTGATCAGCCTCTTCCGCTGCCAACCTGGGGAAGATCTAAGCAGGCGATTGATATAATGGAAACGCGCATCAGACAAAAATCAGTCGCACCTGTGTTGGATGTTTCCTTGCATGTGCATGCGAGCGTGTGGGAGTTGCTTGAACGGGCTTATGATCTTGCAAAACAGGTTGAGCGGGCCGAAGTACAACCGATCCATCTGTTTGCGGCGGCGTTGGCGAGTTCTGCGGGCGGTGTTTTTTTGACGCGGTTAGGAGCATCCTTTGAAACGATTCGACCGGGTCTGGCAATGCTGATCAAGCGTGGGGAGACAGGAACGAATCCGGTTTTGTCGCACGCCTCTCGCGAGTTGCTGTTGCAGGCGTATCTTGATGCACGCGAACAACATCGGCGATATGTGGGTGTGATGGAAATTTTTTCGCAGACGTTTTCCGTGGATGAAGAATTACAGACGATGTTTGATGCGGCGGGATATCCGCCTCGTCAGGTGGAGCGCGTGGCTGAGTGGATTCGGTTACAGGAACTGTTAAAGGAAGAGCACGAACGCTTTGCTATGCTGGCAGCCTTGAAGCCGAGCGGCATCATGAATCGCACCAAGACCTCGGCGCATACCTCGCTTGTGAACCAGCTTGGTGATGATCTGACGTTGTTAGCGCGCGAGGGACGTTTACGGCCCTTGATTGGGCGTACGCGCGAGCTCGCGGAGGTGTGGCGTTTATTTGAGAGTGGGCGCCCAGCAGTTGTTCTGGTTGGAGAGGCGGGCGTGGGAAAAACTGCTCTTCTGGAAGAAATTGCGCGACGCATGGTTGAAGAGGATGTTCCGTCCGTGTTGTTTGATCAGCGTTTAGTTTCAGTCAGTATCCCCCGAATTTTGAGCGGTGGCGATGTCGGTGAAGCCATGGAGCGTTTGTTGACGATTTTGAATGAGGTTGCGGCCAGCGTTATCTGAAGTTTCGCCTGATCTTCCGGGTTGGGCTGCGGCGGTGGCGGATTAGCCAGATGCTGGACAACCTCAGCCATTGACTTCTCAATGGTTTCCTCAAGTTCGGCGCCCACCTTGTACCGGCGCACCGCGAATTGCAGGAGCTGCGCTGCCATCGGGGCCAGCGGCGGCATGGTCTGGACTACCGGGCCAAACTCCTTGAAGAAGCTGCCGATCGAGGTCACCAGCTCGGTCGCGTCCTGCCGTTCCTGGGACTGATCGGCTTCGACTAGGCTGTCCGTCTCGATGTCGATCCGAAACCCGCGCATCCGCTCATCGCGGAGCAACTGAACAACCGCGTCGATCGTGACGGGCTGGGCTCCCTGCTGCTGCGGCCCCATTGGCTGCGCGACCGGGGCTTGCGGCATCGGCTGGCCGGGCATCATTGCGACATTCTCAAGAAATGAGCCAAGAGCTGCCGCACAACCGGATTGGCGAAGGTCTCCGGTTGCATCGCCGCTGCGTCCCCATCATGGTTTCCGTAACTCGTCGGCATCCGCTGCGGCTGCGTTGCGAGTTGCATGCGCGCCCGCTGGATCATTCCAGCGGCGGTTTGATCTTCCGGCGCCATCAAGGCCGCTGCTAACGCTTGCCGGTCAGCCATGATTTCCGCTTAAACTCGCCGCACTCCCGCGATGTGCTGCCCACTATCGAGTGCCCGCTTTGGTTCTCGTTGATCGCCACGGGGGGATAACGGTGGCATATGCCGATGTTCTCAAGT
>CAIKOH010000068.1 GCA_903829075.1 Candidatus Uhrbacteria bacterium | reverse complement strand
TCTTGGTTTCTTCTGTTCAAACAAAAAGACGGCTATATGGGTTGGAACCGTATACGGTTTTTGCCTTTCCGTTTCGTTTCTCTTGTCTGGATTTCAAGGAGCGGCCAATAAATTTTTAGAATTCGCTCTTTTTTCTCTTGGTCTGAGTATGATTGGTGCCGTTGGTGGACTTACAACCTCGTACATCGGTTGCTGGATAAAGAAGAAACACCTAAAACCTTCGTAGAGACAACTCCGTATCTGGACGAACTTCCGGAGCTTAAGGAACATTTTTAAGAACAACAGCTCTCTTCATCGCTCTTGTCCTTTATCGGTGGTGGTTGTATCAGGAATGAAACGTAGTGCCACCCCATTCATGCAATAGCGCTTACCTGTTGGCGCCGGACCGTCATCAAACACATGGCCTAAATGTCCACCACAGGCAGCATCCAATACCTCCGTTCGCGGTTCAAATGGGATGCTATTGTCTACGGCCAACCTCATCGCACTCTCATGAATCGGTTTCCAAAAACTTGGCCAACCCGTACCGGAATCATATTTTTGTTCCGAACGGAAAAGCGGCACACCGCAATCTGCACTCACGTAGGTACCCGGTCTCGTCTCCTTATCCAAAGGACTGCTAAACGGTGCCTCTGTCCCCTTTTGCCAGATGACATTATAGGCGTCTGGTGCCAATATATTTCTCCACCCAGCATCCGTCGTTGTTGCTGTTCCCACAGCAAGTCTTACCTCTTCTGTTGGTTGGATAGACCGACGAACAACAGCGTCATGCGTGGCCACCGTGCATCCACTCCCGTTTAACACCATGACAAACAAGCTGGCTGTTATACATACTTTTTTCATAAAGATGCGCGATGTCCAATAAAGAAAGGAAATAATCTACATAGGATCATATCAAATCAAGCAACAGGAGGCTATCTATTAAAGATAGCTCTTCAAGTCACATCACCGTAATCGGTCAAGAAAAAGCTTTGAACCAATCCTGTCACGAACAATAATCCCTATTTTAAGGGACTATTTTTTGATGGGAGGGAGGAATGAAATTTTCCCCCACCTCGATAGTGGCGGACCGTATCCATAGCTCGTGCCTGTGCCGGTTCCCTGTCCCTAACAAGATGCTCTGGGGACACGGCGTCGGTATGTCCGCAAGCGGGGCACCAAGCATGGCAAGTGATGGAAAAAATTATAAGGAAATATTGAAGTTATTTTTATCAAGGGACAGTTCTGATGCAGTTCTAGAAATAAAAAATCACCTCGCATTCAAGCGGGCGATTTTTTTGACAAACCATCTGCAAAAACGTATTTCTCAAACGCTCGATGCGACATCAAGCTGTTAGTTGAAACGAGGAGACGGGCATGAGTCCATGCATGTCTCCTCGAAAGATCAGAGACGACGAGACACACTCGTTATCGTGTCGGATCCACGAAATCGACCCGATTCCCATCGTACATTCGAGTCGACCACTCGATCGGCGGCTCATTCCCATGGCGGATGTTGAGCGTGCCCTCGTATCGCCGATTCTCACTCATGGGATTTACCGCCACCGCCCACAGGTGAAATCCACGTGGGGTCAAAATCGCGCATCCGGTCAAAAGATTCGTCAAGATGCATTGACCAGGAATCATCACCAGATCCATGTCGTTGATCGCGTCTCCATCTTGGAGCAGAGCATAATTGAGTCGCCATTGTCCGCGATGCAGTTCCGTAATTTCGATCAGGGAGACGCTCACGGTGTTGAACGCCTCGTGGTACAAGGCACGCAATCCGGTCTCGTGCTGATACAGAACATCGAACTCTCTGCGAGTGATCGGACGATGGTCGACGACGGATCGAGTGGTCGCACAACCAGACACGACCAACGCGAAAACGGAAAACCAGGAAAACAATTTCATAACAATCCTCCACCGGATCAATCTTGGTTGAGAGACGTTGTAGATGCGGCGTGGAACCCGATGGAACCAAGGCAAAAGGCCAAGACTCTACCCAGTTCCGAGTGTCAGAGTTCCGAAAGCCAAACTACTCCGGGACGAACGACGGCACAGCCCAGAGCGAGTGGCAGCGGTCAGGCCAATCGTGGCCCAGCATGATCGAGCGGTCACCACGATCGAAGAAAAGGCAGGACACGGTCCGCCACGAATCCTTGGCGTGGAGTGCGTCGTCCCACCTCGTGAACTGGAACGGCTCGCGGTGGACCTCGTACCCCGAAATCCACACGTACGGCGTGTTCTCACCATCCATGCTCCTCACTCACTCGGGGTGCAGCATGGCAGCGGCGAGGATGCCCGCGTGAGGCGACTTTTCGGGACTACGGACGTCGACCTGCTTCTTGCCTTGATTGCAGCCGAGGTCGACAACCTCCCAGTGTAAGCCAGGGTTGTGCTCGATACCTTTGTACAAGCGGAGCACATTCGAATCGGTTTTGTGGTAGGTGGACGAACAACGCCAACTCTTCGGATGCTGAATCAATGCGACGTCCCAACACTCATTGAAGGTACGCTCGACGCCCGTCATGACGATCCCCCCACGGCCGTTCTCGATGTCCGCGAGATACGGGAACGAGGTTGAGCGCGACCAAACGATCGTTCGGCCATTTCGGGATCGACCGCTGCGCCTCGGCGAACGCGTCAGCGGTGATACCCCCAGCTCCGCTCGATGTTAAGCTCGCGGATGCGGGCGATCTGCGCACCAGCCTTCACGAACAAACCGTGCTCGAGAGTAAGCGGGGTGGCGCTGTGGCCATCCTATCTTTTCTATGCGCCATCGGTACGTCCCGAGTCTGCGAACAGTCGCAAACGTGAACTTTCCTTTGATTAAAGACGGCACATTGAGACCAATTGTTTGGTCGCAATGTGCTAATTTCAAGCTTTTTTATCAAGAATCGATAAGCAAGAATAGCATAGAATAAGGGTTTTGTCAAGGTCAGCAAGTCAAACCGCTCTATTTATCCGATCTCGTCGGCACGGAAGTCGCTTCGCCTCCTCGAAGCATGAAGATATAGAAACTGAACCGATTTGTCTCAGACCTGTCTCTGATCAGCCGCCTTTAGAGCGGCTCCCGATGATGACCTTCGGATTTCATAAAGGAAGGCGGAACGAAAGATGAGGGCGAATTTTTATGTAATCCATTCTTCCACTGGTGATAAAAATACCTGTCATAAAAGATCGGCTTTTTTAGCTTCTCTTCTAAGAACCTCTCAAGCTCGCTCTTCAAATAGGCGGGAATATGGGGAAGGCGAAC
>CAIKOH010000067.1 GCA_903829075.1 Candidatus Uhrbacteria bacterium | reverse complement strand
TGGTTTGATTTTCAGATCGATCACTTAATCGTCAGCGGATTTACGCATTAGAGTTTTTTACGCGTAGAGGTGCTTGGAGTGGTTGCTGCTACCTCCATCCAGGCACCATACAGACGTTGAAAATACAGCTGATCACGAAGTTGGCGAACAGCAATAAGTAGTTCACGTGGTTCGCGAAGGAGCGAACTTTTTTGAGCGGTTTCCCAATCCACCTTTCGTATAACCATGACTTGGCGAAAGGTTTTCCAGGCGTGAAATACGAATTCTTCAATGCAACGTGTGGCTTCTTCTGCATCTGCATGCAAGAGGCGACGATCAATCGCCTCGCGAACACGTTGGATTTCGGCAAGTTCGGAATCGAGTTCCCTGGCCTCTTCGATGCTGCTGGATCGTTCCAGCTCGCGTTGTCGTGTCTCGATGTGAGCGGAGAGCTGACCTAGAGAGCGATCAAATTGCGCGGGTGTTTCCTGCGGATGGGTCATGCAACTCACGGCGCGAATATATTTTCGTAGCTGTTCAATGGATTTTTCATCCCGTTCTTTGAGGTTTTTTTCAAGTTCATCAACGAGCGCTGCTTCCACACGTGGACCGAATTGCCCTATGTTTTTATCGTTTAGTCGAGTCCGTTCACCGCGTTTTTCCAGCCAGGTGTTGACCTCCGCAATGTTCGTCACATGCGGTACAGCGGGGGTTTGAGGGGGTTGTTCTGCGCGGGCAGCGAATGAGGGAAAGGGCATAGTCAATGAGCGTGATGCTTATCTCGAAGAAAATCGTTGTGGCCAACTTGGATCGACTTCGACTTTGAGATCAAGGAAGACACGTTGATTCAGGGCGATCTCCAGTTCTTTGCGGACATCGCTGCCGATCGCTTTAATCATCTGCGCGCGGTGTCCGATAATCATTTTTTTGTAACGTTCATCGGTGGTGAAGATGCTGGCCGCGATGAAGCGGTCACCGTTTTTTCGTTCTTGAACATCCGTAACCTCTGCCATGATCGAGTAGGGCAGCTCCTCTTCAAGGTGAAAAAAAGCTTTTTCGCGAATTAGTTCGCTTAACCATTCGAGATGCGCGAGATCCGTGAGCTGTCCTTCGGGGTAGTACGCTGGACCGATCGGCAACAGATCAAAAAGCGCATTTACCAGTCGTGGAAGATGTTTTGCATCAAGAGCAGAGAGTTCTAAGGTGGTTTTTTGGCCGACGTCGATGTGCTTTGCAGTTTCAAGATACGGAATTTTATCAGCATCTAAATCAATTTTGTTGATGACCAAAATGATTGGCGTGGGAAGCTTGCGTAACAGTTTTTGCAGATGTTCCTCTTCCGCACCGGGCGCGCGCGTCGGGTCAACGACATAGACGATGGCGTCGATGCCCTCGGTTTCTTGTTGGACGTATTTATTCAACCGCTCAGAGAGAGGATCTTTTTTTCCAAGAAAAATTCCTGGCGTATCCACGAATACGATTTGTCCGCGCGCATCATGCAAAATCCCTCGTACCGGGCGGCGCGTGGTTTGAGGTTTGGGGGAGACGCTGGCGACCTTTGAGCCGACGAGCGCGTTTAAAAGCGTCGATTTCCCGACGTTAGAACGGCCCGCCAGCATCACGAAACCGGATTTTTTTTGTCGATCATCCATAGGGAAAGTGTATCACGAATAGCGGCGAAAAAGAATCGACCGACGGCTGAGGAGCCATCGGTCGGGAAGGGGCACGAATGCGCGCGAGGCATCAGCGGTCGTCGTCCTGTTGGTGCCAGCGATTGAAGTGCCTGCTGGCAGGGGTTTCCGGTTCCGGAACTGTCCAGCGGTAGATCGCGAGGCCGAAGCCGACTGGGTAGCTCAAGAGGATTGCTGCACCGCAGGCGCGGAGTAAATCAGCGAGGATTTCCATGCTCCACCGCGTGCTTTCTTGGTTGAGGATCTCGAGTGCGAACGATAGGAGGAATCTAGCAGGTTTCTTGCAGTTTGGCAACTTTGTCAATCGGCTTTTTCCCTGCTAGGCTCTTCTTGTATGGAAGAGACTCTCGAACCGTCTGCGTTTGCCCTAGACGAAGCTCGCCTCACGACGCCTGAAGTTCAGGACGGAGAAGGGGGATTTGATTTTGCATTGCGTCCCAAGACGCTCGATGAATTCATCGGCCAGACAAAAGTCAAGGATAATTTGCACATTTTTCTTGAAGCTGCAAAAAAACGTGGTCAGCCGTGTGAACATGTATTGTTTTATGGTCCACCAGGATTAGGAAAGACCTCGCTTGCGCATGTGATCAGCCACGACATGCAGGCAAACATCCGGGTGACGAGCGGTCCGGCGCTCGAGCGCGTTGGGGATCTGGCAGCGATTCTGACGAACTTGGATGAGGGGGACATTCTGTTTATCGATGAGATTCATCGGATGAACCATTCGATTGAGGAGGTGCTGTATCCAGCCATGGAAGATTTTGCGTTGGATATCGTGATCGGCAAAGGACCGACCGCGCGGACATTGCGTTTGGATTTGAAGCGCTTCACGATTATTGGCGCGACCACGCGTTTATCGTTGCTGTCTGCTCCGTTACGCGATCGGTTTGGGGTCAGTTTTCATCTCGATTTTTACACGCCTGAAGAGATGGAAAAAATTTTGCAACGCAGTGCGCAGCTGTTGCAGCTCGTGTGTGATCCGCAGGCGTTGCGTTTGATTGCTGGACGTTCGCGCGCCACTCCGCGCGTCGGTAATCGTTTATTGAAACGCGTGCGCGATTATGCGGAGGTCAAATCCGATGGTGGTGTGACGAGTGAATTGACGGAGGCGGCGTTGGCTGCTCTTGGGGTTGATGCTCGTGGCTTGGATGAGGCAGATCGTCGAACGTTAACGGTGATCATGGAAAAATTTCAAGGTGGACCGGTTGGCCTGAGTACGCTCGCTGCGGCCACCGCGGAGGAGATTGAAACGCTTGAAGAGGTGGTTGAACCGTTTCTGTTACAGCAAGGGCTGTTGGCACGCACGCCACGCGGGCGAGTCGCGACGGATGCGGCCTATCTTCACCTGGGCTTTTCTCCGCCGCTCCGACAGGCTACACTGTCTATAACATGATTCCTCTCTTTTGGTTTTTTATTGCTTGGCTTGCCTGTCTTGCCGTATTTGGGGTGATCGCTTTGATCACCGTCTCCATCATGCTGCGGTTTAGTTTTTCTGCACTCGGAAGCTACGTGGTCACAGCCTTGTTTTTAGGTGTAACTGCGGCTGTCCTGTTTGTGTGTGGCGGATATTTCATGAACATAAACTGGTCGCAGACCGTGAATGTGGTTCCGCAGTTAGGTGTTCAACTTTCTCCGCCCCTATGATTGATATTTACCATTTGCCGGACGCGTTGCCAGATGAGCAGCTGGTGTTTTCTTTGCGTCGCCATCCGATCACCATCAGTGGCACGATTTTGAGTGGTATTTTGTTGGTTTTGTTGCCCGTATTTGGCGCGGGAATTTTGTGGGCCGTTCATCCAGAAATTACGAGTGATCCTGTTTTATTTCCTCTGATTATCATGGCCGTCTCGGTATTTTTCTTGTTCGCTTGGTTGTTCTTGTTTCAAAGTTTTATCGACTACTATCTTGACATGTGGATCGTGACCACGCGTCGTATTCTGAATATTGAACAGCACGGCATGTTCGCGCGTACGGTGTCTGAGCTACGTCTCTATCGTATTCAAGATGTCACCTCAACGGTGGATGGTGCGTTGCATACTTTTCTTGATTTTGGAGATGTAGAAATTGAAACGGCCGCGGAAAAAACGCACTTCGTGTTTGAAGATATCAAGCATCCAAATTTGGTTTCAAAACGTATTCTTGAACTATCAGAGCAGGATCGGAGGCTTCATGTGGTCGATATGGCGGAAGACGAGGGGACCGCTGGTTCGGCGAAAAAGACGCTGACAACAGGTTGATGAGATGCGGTCTAAAAAGGTCGTCATTGCGAGTTCGACGAAGCAATCTATTCGATCGACTGACCGATTAATTCGATCGGTTTTGAATTGATTACGAGGCGAGTCGTAGACGTTCTTCCGGGGTTTCTTTTCGTCCGAGTAATTGCGTTCGTCGTTGGCAGCGTTCAAGAAAGGCTGGCCATTCATTTCGGAAAACAGCGACGTGGCTTGGATCGGATTGATAGGTAAATAGAGAGACGGAAAAAGGCACGGTATCGAATGGTTCACGGGTTAATTCGAGTCCGGAAGGAATGCGCTGTTCGACACGGAAGGCATGTTGGACGACGCGAAAGAGTTTGCGCGCCAGCCAACGAATGTGATCGGCTTCATCCATCTCGGCGGCGTCAAAGTTGAAGAACGGAAACTCTTCGTGAACACGATCAAGAACGTCGTAGATGGTGCGTTCTCCTTCGCGAACCTGTCCCAGATGTTTGCCGAGTTCAAAGGCACGTTCCAAGAATTCCCCGCCCTGTTTTTTCTTGGCGAGTTTACGTGCGAGCACAAGCCAGTATACGCCGAGATCTACCTGACAGTTCAGCGGTGCGAGGTCAAAACTTCGCGCTTTGCCCTCGATCACCATTTTCATCAAACGAAAGAGACCACGGTTTTTGATGAGGTTGACGGTTTGATAGTGGAAATTTTCCGATCCGTAGATGCCGCGATCCTCGGCGCTGATCTCGATTCTTCCGGTGCGCGCTGAACGCAGAGCCGCTTCGCTGAACACGAGGCCATCATGCGTGAGAAATGCTTGGTTTAAATCAACGTCGCGCGTACGGAGGAGGTGTTTTATATCATCAAAATTTTCAACCATTTCGATGCCGGCTGTATCTGCGCCCATGGCCAGGCCAAGCCGTTGTGCCTCGACTTTATTTCCGCAGGCAACCACATCAATGTCATTCGGCGGAAGTTCAGCTGCGATCATGTCCGGAGCTGCACCGGCGAAAATTTTGAGCACCGTGCGCGAAATACCGCCCTTGTGCATGACGTGTCTGTTTGGCGGTACAATAAACTCATTCCAGGGACTTGCTGTGTCGGTACGAACGTAGAGTGTGTTCACGATAATTTCATCAGCCTCTCCCTCGTGGAGCATTTTTTTCTCCATTCTAAAATGTTCCTTGTCATGGAGAATCTCATCCCAAGAAAGATGGAGAACGTGAACCTCTTGGGTCTCGTGTCTCTTTTCCTTTAATTCATTTGCGATGTGATGAAGCGCCTCTTCAGCGGCGATAGAACGAATGTGTGTTTGATCAGATGGAGTTGAGTCCGCTGTCAACTGTCCCTTCCAATTCGCTTGATCGCGAAGCACGTCAAGTACCATCTCAAGATGATTTTCGACAAAGACGCGCACTGTTGGATGATAATTTTCGAGCTCGCGTCGTAAGTGTATCAAATATTTTGTCACGTAAAACCACATTTTTTCGAGCGGTTGTTCTTCAAGAATCCCCTCGATTTCACCTAAAATAATGTTAAAAATTTCCTGCGCCTGCTCTTTACTGCGAAACGATTCATCCATTTCGGTGAGCCGGTGCGTTGGTCGACGCATTTCAAGAGAAAAAAGATCGGCGGTCTCTTCGGGCGTTGGTGGTTGAAGGCGTATGGATTGTTTTTGTGGCGGACGGTTGTGTGAAAGAGCGGACGAATCGTACATAGATGAAAAAAAGTATAGCATAAAAAATACACGAAAACACGCCCCGCGATTGCACTTGAGTGAGTTCACTCGGATGCGATCGGGGGCGTTGAGGGCGGGGACGGCTCGGTTTTATCGCGCGTTCGGATCGCGATAGGGGAGCATCGATCCGTCGAAGGTGGTCTGACCGATCGTCGCGACGGCCAGGGCGCCGTCGTCGCTGGGCTTCATCGCGATCCGCACGAGCTCGATCACGCGGATGGTGATGACCACGAAGAGGAGGGTCGCGATGTTTTCTGTGGACAGGTAGTTGTGGAAGGCGATGGCTCCCGCAATAGCCAGGGCGAGCATGCTAGCCACGAACATGGTCCACGAGGCCTGAGAAATAACTTCCTTCTTCAAGATCCACCTGTATTGTTCGCGCCGTGAGACAGAAAAGGGCTGACACCGTGTCAGTCCTCTGGGTTTCGACGAGCGATGGTTCGTGTGAAAACTTTTTCGCAGGAACCATCGGACGTCGACGGGTGGGATTGCCTTTCAGCGGCGTCCAGACTTTTCTGAACGACGCGTTAGGGGCGGGGAGCGGGGTGTTTTTTCAACAGCCGCTCCCCAGAGTTCCTTGTGGTGTGCGCCACACCAACGGTTCAAGGAAAAACCGACTCTATGCCCGAGTAGGGTGCCGCGGCCTTGGCCTTTTGGCGCTTCGTTTTTTTATACCTGGATCTTTTCACCTCCTTGGTTCCGAGTCCGTTCAGATTCATCCTTGCTACTGTCTGGGCCAGATCATGTCTACTTCTCCCTTCATACTCAGTTTCCGACCGCGGCTCTTGATTCGAGTCGCTGTCGACATCAGGGTTGCTGGGAGTCCCAGCATTCCATCCCCCTGAATCTTGGATGGCCTTAGCATAAAGGCGCTACCGCACAAGAGTCTTACGTCTTTGCGGATTTTCGTGCCTCCAGGTTTCAGGTAGGGTTGAATCGTCGTCACCGAGCACAACGTTCTTTGGGCACCCCTCGGGCCCCTCCGTAATTTTATCGCCACGGTAGAGGGCCCTAGTGATACGCTTTCATGTGACCTGCCTTCCTTGGTCGGGGCGGCGCCGGCGTGGCCCTACATCGAGTTGGCGTGCTGCGTGATGCGCGTTCTCATCTGTTCCTCCCTTCCCTGGTCAGCTTTTTCCCGTAGGAGCGGAGTGACGGGTGGCGTCGACGCGTTCGTCGAGCCGGTTCGTCGCACGTCCGTCCGGACACCTGCTGATAAAAGGTGTACAGACCATGTGTGACGAAAGCGATCTCCTCTCTGAAAGCTCGATCATGTTTCACGATCAAGCGGTCGGAGGGGATGCGGAGCGCGTTCGTGTGAACGTTGGCTCCGCGAGGTAGGTTTTAGCGGATTGTTGACGGGGCACAGGGAGGTGGGCCGGCGCGCTGAGTTTCGGTGCTCGGTGCGCGCGCAGGTAGTTCCTTGTGCGGGGGCGGGTTGGAAGGCGGTGGGGCTTGGCGCCTTTCGTTTACCGTCGGCGGCGGGGACGTCTTCAGTTCGTCCCGGCGCGGCGGCGTTGTGGCGCCAAGGTTGGTCTCGACGAGGCGGATCGGCGATTCTGCTGTCTAGCGATGCGCACGGCGCGTCGCGGGGAACGTTCGATCAGCAGCTCTTATCCCGATTTTCGCCACGTCGTCGGCGCCTGCGCCTTAACTCGGCCAGCTCATGATGACTCCTCTCCTCGATGTATTCCGCGTCCTCGTGTTATCGAGTTTGCCATGACGCGGAGGGGTTGATGGTGTTGAAAACAACAGACCTGTAAACATCGGAACCCACAGGCTTCTAGCGCGCGAGTAGGTGCGAGTCGCAGTGGAAGCACCGCGCTCATTTCACCGAAGATCCCACATGGAGACCCCCGCCTCTCGCTCGTCGAGCGCCTGTCTGCCGACAAGATTTTCTGGTCTTGCCTGCAGACTTCGATCGACGAATGCATCGTTGATATGCGTCATCCCTTCTCACAGTTAGAAAAATACTCTATCAGATTTTTGAGATTTTGTCAAGGCTTTCGATGTTCATTGATGTTTGCCTCTCTCAAGTTCCGAGCGAGTCGGAAGTTCGGTGAAGGCGTTCAGGATGTCGAGAAGACGGGTCCTGAACCCAGAGCGTCCGTCCGCGTTTCACGGCGGGAGAACGGTTCTGGAAAGAGTTCCGCTTGTGAGGGCGGAGCATTTGTAGGATACCCCTACTTCATCTTTATGATGATTACGGTGTGGTTTTTTTACGGGTGACCACGCCCGGCAGCTCGTTAGGCTGCGATGGAGAACTCCGCCGCCTGCGGGTCCACGGCCTCGGTGGCCGGGTGCAGGTGGACGGGCCGCCCGGACACAGGGCGGCCAGGCCCCGGTCCACCTGCACAGCCGCCGCAGGGCCGGCCCTTGAGCAGCGGCATCTGGCATCGCCTGCAGCGGCCGAACAGGGTGCGAGGCTCGGAACTGTCCATCGTGTTGGTCATGGGAGGCCTCCTTTGATCGATATTCAAGGCTTTTCTCTTGATGTATCGATCGAAGGAGGCTTCCTGGTTTCAAGTTGCGTCGGTTATTGCAGCTTGAAGAAATAGTCTATCACAAAAAACCAATATTGTCAAGAGCTGCTTTACACTTATGAATAGAAATGGCTAAAATGATTGATTTACTTACTTTTTTGTGAGTTTTATGACGAGTTCGAGGTGTGGTGTATGCGGAAAGAGGTCAAGCGCACGCATTTCGGTCACGTTATAGACGGTTTTGAGGGCGGTAAGCTCTTTGACGAAAGCATGATAGTTGCAGGAAACGTAGACGAGCGTCGCAACAGGATTTTCTAGAAGCGTTTTGAGTGCACGTGGATGGAGGCCGCTGCGCGGTGGATCAACGATCACGGCGTCAGGTTGCAGGTGTGCCCAGTCGAGTTTTTCTACAGGACCGCTGCCCCACGTACACGAAGTTTTGACCTGATTAAGTTCGGCATTGTGCTTTGCGAGTTCAATCATCGGTGCATCCAGTTCATGTCCATAGACGGTCGCGCCCTCTTTTGCGCAGGCGATACCAAAGAAGCCTAAGCCGCAGTAGAGATCGAGAACTTTTTGTTTTTTTACGTTTAATTCAAGAAATTCCAATACGGTCTTCTGCAATTCTGCCGCCATGTCGCTATTCGTTTGAAAAAAAGAGTTTGGATGGATGTCGTAATGCAGGCCGTTCACCTCTTCCTGGAGAAGTGGTTTGCCATGAAGCAGATCAAGACGCGAGCAGATCGAGATATCTGTGAGTTCCGGATTTTCTCCAATGAATAACGTTGTGCAGAGTGGGGCGAGTTGTTCGATGATGCGTTGGCGTGCCTTCACGTTGATCTGATCCGCTTGATGAACGACGAGTGTGATCATGCGTTCATGCATGTGTTTGCCTTCACGGATCACCACGTAGCGCATGAGTCCGATGTGTCGACGGTTGTCCCAGGGTTCGAGTGCGAGTTCGCGCATCAAGTCGCGTACGCATTGCAAAATGGTCGGCGTCGTTTCATCGAGAATGAGACAGGTTTGGAGATCGAGGTATTTGTTCCACGTTCCATACGCTTTCAGCCCGACTTCGCTTTGCCAGCCAATGACATAGTCCATACGGTTGCGAAAATGCCAGATATCTGTTGCGGGTTGTATTTGATCGATTCGTTCCACATGTTGAGCGCTTTCAAAAGCTCGATTGAGCATGCGAAGTTTGAGACGAAGTTGGGCGGGGTAATCCAGGTGTTGCCATAAACATCCGCCGCAGACAGAGGCGTGCGGACAAGCGGCGGCGATGCGGTCTGGTCCTGGAACCGTGACGGTTTCGAGCTGCGTGACCCGTCGTCCGCGATCACGCTTGATAAATCTTGCATCGACCTCGTCGCCCGGAGTGGCATGAGGAACGATCACGTTGAGCGATGATCCATCGTTTTGCCCTTCGCGAACAATCGGCCAGATGCCGCAACCGTGATCATCAACGTCTTGGATAATGCCATGCAGAATATCGCCGAATTTCATGAGCAGATGCTACGTGAAGAAAGAAAGAATGTCTATAAAACAAAATCCGAGAGGGGGTTGCGGAAAGAAAGAGAATGTGGTATCTTTTTTGATATAAAACCTATGCGTCTCTCGGTGATTATTCCGACGAAGAATGAAGAACGCTGGCTTCCTCGATTACTGGAATCCTTAAAAATGCAGACAATTCAACCGTACGAGGTGATCGTCGCAGATGCGAATTCCACGGATCGAACACGCGCTGTCGCAGCTTCTTTTGGCGCCCGTGTGGTTGATGGAGGGATGCCGAGCGTCGGGAGAAATCGTGGTGCACAGGCGGCTCAAGGGGAGATGCTGTTATTCTTGGATGCGGATGCTGTCATGCGTCACCCGAAGTTTCTTGAGGATAATTTACGCGAACTTGCTGAACGTCATTTGCTTTTGGCGACCTGTTATCTTGAGCCGGACAATCAGGGTTTTCTTGGTCTGATTGATCGTACGTTGTACGCATTTTATAATCAGTACGCCGTTTCCCTTGAGCGTCGCTGGCCGCACGCGGTTGGTTCTTGTATTTTTGTCGACCGTATCATGCATGAACGAGCCAAAGGATTTGATGAAGGGTTGGTTTTTGCGGAAGACATGGAATACGTTCGTCGTGTGGCAGATGTAGGTTGTCGTTTTGGAATTTTACGCGCCCATCCGTTGTTTATTTCCATGCGCCGTCTCGATAAGGAGGGTCGCGCGCGTTTGATCGTGAAATATGTGTACGCGGAGTGGCACCTGTTTACCCAAGGTCCGTTTCGCGAGGCGCTGCCATTTAGTTACGAGATGGGATCGTACTCTGAAAAAGAGGGTTGCGTGGATTCGTTGGACGCACGGCCACCAGGGAAGGTCTGAAATTGGGCGCGCTGTTCTTTTTTCTTCATACGTGTGAATTTTTTTTCCTGGGATTCTTGGAAGAAGGTGTGGCATGGGAAAACGCAGGGACTCACCACCGCGGCAGCTTTGGTTGCCTTTGCGTCACTCTTGTCGCGTTTGTTGGGGTTGGTGCGTGATCGTTTGCTTGCATCTACATTTGGTGCCGGGAATGCCCTTGATGCCTATTACGCAGCCTTTCGTTTGCCGGACTTGATGTATAACCTCCTGATTCTTGGAGCGTTGAGCGCGGCGTTTATCCCCGTGTTTACAGAATACCTTGAGCGTCGTGGAGAAGAGGAGGCCTGGCGTTTGGCGGAAGAGGTGCTTTCGGTGGTGGCGTTTACCATGTCGATCATAGGGATGGTGCTGGCTTTAGGAGCGCCCTGGATTATGCCGTTGATCGCACCGGGATTTTCTCCCGAGAAGATCGCGCTCACGGTTGGGTTGGCGCGTATCATGTTTTTTTCGCCGCTGCTTTTGGGATTATCTGGCATCATGGGCGGCATTCTACAATCCACCGGACGTTTTTTTGCCTTTGCCTTTGCGCCTGTATTATATAATCTGGGAATTATTTTTGGGATTCTCTTTTTAGTTCCGCATTGGGGGATTACTGGTGCGGCTTGGGGCGTAGTATTGGGAGCGTTGCTGCATCTGTTGGCGCAAGCGGCGGTGGCGTTACGTTTGGGTGTGCGGCGCCTCCCGATGCCAAATGGACGTCATGAAGGCGTGCGACGCATCATGAAAATGATGTTGCCAAGAACCGCCGGCCTCGCCGTCACGCAGATTCAGCTTGTGGTGTTGCTGGCCCTGGCTTCTTCCTTGCGAACAGGAGACGTGGCTGTATTTAATCTGGCGACAAATTTGCAGAGCGTTCCGCTTGGACTGGTCGGTGTATCCTATGGCGTGGTCGCATTTTCTGCGCTCGCGCGTTCTGCTGGAAGAAAGGATATGGCTGAGTTTCATGAGGTGCTGGCAGATGCGGCGCGGAAGATTTTATTTTTTGTCCTGCCGATTACGGGGTTGAGTTTAATCTTGCGTGTGCCGCTTGTGCACTTTGTGCTCGGCCACGGACAGTTTGACGCAGCTGCAGCCGCACGCACTGTTCTGGTGTTTCAATGGATGGCCGTATCGCTCGCGTTTCAATGTTTGACGCCGCTATTTGCTCGGGCATTTTATGCGCAACAAGATACCTGGACGCCGGTCGTGATCGCTATGGCCACGGAAATCGCGAACGTCGTTTTTGCATTGATGCTGATCCCAAGATTTGGGATCGTAGGATTAGCGATCGCGTTTTCTGCGGGAGAATTTCTTGAGGTGTGCTGGTTGTGGATGCGCTTGGGTCAACAGTATGGATTCAACGGGTATCGCGCCATGCGTTCATCAGTTACCAAGAGCTTTGCATCAAGTGCGGTGGCCGTGGCGGTCGGATACGTGGTCTTGCAGGCGTGTAGCGGCGTGTTGACAACGCAGAGTTCCTGGCAACTATTTTTGGAAATGAGTCTGAGCGGAGGAGCTGGAACATGCGTGTTTATCGCATGTCAGTGGATGTTGCGATCGTCGGAGTTGACGGAGTTTGCGAGCGCTTTGCAGAAACGTCTTCGTATTGCGTAGAGTCGGTGGCGTGAGAGTGTGGTATACTGCGTGCGATAATGATCTTTATTTGAAAACTATGTCAATGGACTTTTATAGTAATCGAGCGCCAAACAATCCACCGTCTCATGAGCGGCGTGAACGAATTTCATTGCTTGGAGAGTATTGGAAGGCTCGATCTATTTTGGGAGACGATCAGTATCTGACGCCCGCGCAGTTGAAGCTGAAGTCATCAGGAGTTACGCTTGCGAAACGAGGGCGAGCTGGAATCTCTCAACAACACCTGAGAGCCATGCATGAAGCGAGGAGTGGTTGGAATAGAGATGAGGAGCCTCGATATGCGCGAGACCCATCACATATGCAAGAGAGGGGTGAAGAAACGATCCTTGCGGAATATATGTTGTTGGAGGGTTCTGATATGGATGGAGGCGCGTTCGCTGGTTTGCGCGGTCCTTCAGCATCGTATGATTGGTTTGCGGGTCGTGCGAAATCCTACATGCCGCATCTAGCAGAAGATGTTTTGAACCGCACGGATGGTTTGATAATGGTTATAGATGAAAGGAACGAAGAGATCGTACATCCTCTTGCAGTTGATGTAACAACGGCTTTAGATGGGAAGAAGGGATATAGGCAAAAGGTTCGTTCAGACTTTGAGCGCCTGACGCATTCAAGAAGAGTGGGTTCAGAGGCCTATTGGTATGATGTGTATGCAGATGAGCCCGGACAGTCTTTCTTGGAGCCCAAGGAAGGACTGATCCAGACAAGTTTAGTCACCGTGTACATTCCGACGGGTGTCTGTACGTTGTTTAATAACCCCAAGACTTCAGATGCTGATGCGGACATGTTGATGGCCAGTCTCGGAGCCTTTGTTCGTCTTCAGATTGACGCGGAGCTTCAGCGTCAACTATTTGATTTATCTCCTCGGATGAAGATGTTTTGCGAGATGGCGCTTTCTTCAGGGCGTACATGTACTGATCTTCGTCAAGAATTGCGCAGCGATCTAGAGGAGCTGGCGCAGCTCTTGGACGATTATGCAGCAGAACTAAGACCGCATGATCAAGCGGTTCGGCGTATCTGTCATATTCTATTCGCAGTTTGGGGTGCGGAGGCGGATATAGAAAGGAAGAACAGGGCGAAGAAACGTCCTCAGATTTGGCCGGAGAATTTTTTGAACGCTATACCTCCTGAGCTGTCTGAGTGGCAACAAATGATTCCAACAATTTTTCTTCCGAAATAAAACGCCCGCTCAGTTTGACGTTGAGCGGGCGGCAGGTGCTGTTTCCATCAGAATTTCGTTGGCTTCGGCCAATGCGCTAGTGTCTACGTCTGGCCAGTAGTAGCGCAGTGCAGCGATAGCCATGGCCTTGCGCAGGGCAGATGGTAGTTGTCCGGAGAACCTTCCGTTCCTTGCAGGATCATCCATTGAGGGTATCTCGATCTTTGAAGTCTCGCTGATCACGAGGAACCACCGCTTTGTCACTTCGTCCTGCTCGATTCGTGGGTACGGGTTATCCTCGAGGATCTTTAGAAGAATTTCACGAGTCAACATGGCATACGCCTCCTTGTATGACGCGAGTAAATGAAGCCTAGATCGTTTTGTCTCTTTTGTCAAGCCTGGTCCTCTGATCTCATTTCCGCTAGTCTGATGGAGCTATGTTTGATGACTGTCTGGCGCGTCTCGAGGCGCTGCAAATCAAAATTACTGAAGCCTGGCGCGTGCTGGGGTTAGATGCGGTTGGACGCGAAATCGCTGCACTTGAAGCCGAAGCTTCGGCAGCGGATTTTTGGTCTGATCCGGAACGCGCGAAAAAAGAATCACAAAAATGTGCTGAGTTAAAAAAAGAGTTTGACGCTTGGCATGAGATCCGTCGTTCGGTCGAAGAGTTGCGGGAATTTGTTGAAGTTGCTCGTGATGACCATCAACCAGAATTACTGGATGATATCGTGAAGCAGCTAGACTTGTTTGAAAAAACATACCTTGATCTTGAATTTTCCCTACTGTTCTCTGGTGAACATGACGCAAAAAATGCGATCGTGGCCGTCCATGCCGGAGCCGGTGGAACGGATGCACAGGATTGGGCTGAAATGTTATTGCGCATGTTGTTTCGATATGCAGAACGCAAGAATTGGAAGGTTCGTTTGCTCGACGAGTCGCGTGGACAGGAAGCCGGTATCAAGTCCGCGACGTTTGAAGTGGAGGGGCGGTATGCGTATGGGAATTTGAAAAGTGAACATGGCGTACATCGATTGGTCCGTCAATCGCCATTTAATTCCGATGCCTTGCGTCAAACCTCGTTTGCGTTGATCGAAGTGATCCCAGAGTTCGATGAAACGGTCGATGTGCAGATCGATCCAAAAGAGTTACGTATCGATACGTTCATGAGCGGCGGCAAGGGTGGGCAGTCCGTTAACACGACGTACTCGGCGGTGCGTATCGTACACTTGCCAACAAATATTGTTGTTTCGTGTCAAAATGAACGTTCGCAAACGCAGAATCGTGAGGTGGCGATGCGCGTGTTGAAATCAAAGCTAATGTTGCTGCGTGAACAGGAGTTGCAAAAAGAAAAACAAAAGTTGCGCGGGGAATATCAAAGCGCAGAATGGGGGAGTCAGATCCGATCGTATGTACTGCATCCTTACAAGATGGTGAAAGATCACCGCACGAATGTGGAAACGTCGGATCCGGATCGCGTGCTTGATGGGGATCTTGATCTGTTTGTGGAAGGGTATTTGCGCTGGAATGCGAGGGGAAGGGATGTGGCGGCAGAGTTGAATGAGGAGTAGACCAGCACTCCTCTTTTTGTCAAGACTATTTTTTATGAAAGCTTCTCACGATTCTGGTCTGGTCTCACGACGACTGGTTGGTGGCGCCAACACCCATCTTGGCCAACATTTTCTTGTTGACGAGGAGGTGCTTGAAAAAATTGTTGACGCATCTGACGTTCGAACAGGCGACCGCGTTCTTGAGATTGGTCCTGGCCTTGGTGTGTTGACGGACGCGTTAATGAAGCGCGGTGCGCGCGTTCGTGTGATTGAGCGTGATCGACGGTTTATCCCGTTGTTACAAAAGCGATTTGCAAAAGAGCTGTCGAGTGGACAGTTAACGATGCTATTGGGTGATGCATTGCATGTGGAATGGTTTTCGAAGGATGATCGGGCACCGTGGAAATTTATTTCCAATCTTCCCTATCAGATCACCTCTGCAGCGTTGCGTGTGGCGTTGTGGAGGGACTGTCCTCCGTCATTGATCGTCACCTTGATTCAGCGTGAGGTAGCGGAGCGTATTGTCGCGGCAGATCAAAAGCACTCCCTCTTATCATTGATGGTCGCGCTCGCATCTTCAAGTTCCGAGATCGTGTGTCGTGTCGGTCGCGAGGCCTTTGATCCGCCTCCAAAGGTGGAGTCGGCGGTGTTGAAGGTTGTTCCGCTGTCTGAAAAAGACCGTTTAACGAGATGGGGGATGGATCCGGAACGTATCATGGCAGTCGCGAAAAAAGGGTTCACGCATCCACGAAAATTTCTTGCCTCGAATCTTGCTGTTGATGTGACGCGAGTTGGGTTATCCGCGCAGGTGCGAGCAGAGGATGTCTCGCTTGAAAAATGGGTAGAGCTTGCAAGGCCCGCAGAATAGTTTTTCCACAGGTGTGTCTGACAAGGGCTGGACGGGTGTGATACACTGTTGCCAGTCCTTTATTTCTTTTTTGAGAACGCGTTCAAGTTCTCATTTTCTATGCCAACCAGTTCAAACAAGCGTTCTTCTTCAAAAGCAGCTTCCACGCGCACGAGTACGAGCACGGCCACCGGGACAAAGACAACTATGGCTTTGCTTGGGGTCATTGGATTAGCGGCGGCAGCGGCTATCGGATACAATTTGATCGTAAAGAATTTAAGCGCGGGTTATTCACCTCGAACGGGAATGCCGGGTAGCATGGGTGGTGTTCCTGGCGGATACGCGCCTGACTCAGCCGCGTATTGCGACAATAAATGTCAGATCGCCTTTGATCAATGCAATGCAGCCGGTCGTCCATACAACGTTTGTCTCGGCAACGCCATGGATTGTACGGCATATTGTCACCCGGTTCCTCCAGGATATACGCCGCCTGGATCCGGTTCACCTGGATCCGGTTCAGCTGTTGCGAATGCAACTAATCCAAACAACGTAACGAGTACGGGGACGACAAATAATCAGAACAATCCAAATGCGCTGACGGACCAGGGGGCGGTAGGACAAACAACCTGTCTTCCGGTTCCGCCAGCACCGGGTTCGTATGAGTACTGCTACTTTAACACCAATCATTGCGACAAGGTCGTGAGTCAGTGTGGAGCGAGTGGTGTGGATAGTCGTGTGTGCGCGCGCAAAGGAGGGGATTGTGCGAGTTCGTGTCTTGGCCTTTCACCGTCTCCGTGCGTGCATCCTTCTTCATCTCCAAAACCAGGTTCATGGGAGGCCTGCTACAATAAATGTGGAATGACTTTTACGGCCTGCATGAATAAAGGTGGAAGTGGTGCAAACAACTTTTCACTTTGTACCAGCAAGCAGAGCGCCTGCGTGAATTCGTGTCCGCCCTACGTGTATTCAAAGTAACGTCGGTCTTTTCCTATGACCCTTCCTTCGCCACTTTCCGTTTTTCTATTGGTGTTGGTAGGCGGTCTTGGATATCTGATATGGAAGCGTTCCTCTGAACAGGGGTCTGATGTCAAAATGGATGACGCTTCCTTTACCACGGATCTGACAGAGCTCGCTCGTCGAGGAACGCTCGAGCCCGTGGTTGGCATGGAAGAGACGATCAATCGGATTCTGCAGATTTCTGCGCGCAAAACAAAAAATAATCCATTATTGATCGGTGAACCGGGCGTGGGAAAGACGGCCGCTGTCGAGGGGTTGGCCCAGCGCATCGCTCAAGGAACGGCACCAGCATCATTTCTCAATAAGCGCGTGTTGAGTTTGAATCTTGGTGAGCTGATGTCTGGAACGCATCTGCGCGGGGAGCTCGAACATCGTCTTCAGTTGTTATTGAAGAATCTACAAGCGCATCCGCGTGAGATTATTTTATTCATCGATGAGCTCCACATGATCGAGCAGATGCGTGGAAGTGAGGGCGCGCTTGATCTTGCGGATATGTTGAAGCCAGCGCTTTCGCGTGGAGAGCTTCAGGTGATCGGCGCAACAACCTGGCGCGAGTATGAAAAATATCTGAAACCGGATGCAGCGATCGAGCGTCGTTTTCAACCGGTTCTGGTGGAAGAGCCTTCGCGTGAAACTACGGTGGCGATTTTGCGAGGCGTGAAAGATTCATACGAGAAATTTCATGGCGTACGCATTCCTGAGGCTACGGTGCAAGCCGCAGTGGATGAGTCCATCGCTTTCATCAAAGATCGTTTTTTGCCTGATAAAGCGTTTGATGTGATCGATGAGGCCTGCGCGAAAGTCTCTCTGGAAGCTGCGCATCCGCACGGAGCTGCCTTGGGAATACTGCACGCCGCATCGCAGCAGGCGCGTGAATCAGCTGTTGCTCAAGGTGTTCCGACGGTGAGTGTCGCGGATGTGCGCGGAATCGCTGAGCAGTGGCACATCCATCGCACGCAGCCGGTGCATGCTTAGCGCATGAAATTCGATTCGATTATGGCGGCAGGTATACGTCTCATTACAGCAGGGTTGATCACGTTAATTCTGCTGTGTGGGATGTATTTTGTTTGGGGAATTTCTTGGTTAACGATAGTAGGCGCCTTGATGATGGGGTTAATTCTTTTTGCACAGTTGATCGTTCGAGGGGATTCTTTTTTATTGAAGCATCCGAAAGGTCGAGAAAATAAAAATGATTTTTCACGGTGGATTTTTTTTGCGATCGTCATTCTTCTTGATTTTGCATTGTTGTTTGTCTGCCTATCCGCACGAACGGATACATCCTTGGTTTCACCTTGGCAGCGTCTACCGTTGTTAGTATTTTTTGCCTATGGAGTTGCATCCATGTTTTTTTGTTTGATCTCCTCTGATGACTGTTCACAGGGAATCCTACCGCTACTAATGCTGCACGCTGCCGTTACCTGGGGTTTATCGTCGGTCATGTTTGCATCAGGGTTTGGATTTGATCCGTTCGTTCATCAAGCGGCCGAGACCTATATTCTGCGCCATGGTTTTATTGCACCACGATCTCTTCTCTATCTTGGTCAGTATGTTTCCGTGGTAAGCGTGGCGAAGCTGACTCGGTTATCGATTGTTTTTGTTGATACGTGGTTGGTTCCGGTTTTGTCTATTTTTTTTCTTCCGGTGTGTTGGATGATTGGTCTGCGTGCTTGGCCTAAGACGGACGATCGGTCTTTGAGTACACGGATGCCGTTGATTGGAATGATGGCGTTATTTTTTGTACCGATCATGCCATTCACATTTACGGTTCCGTTTAATTTGGATGTAGTACTGATGTTGGTTGTACTATGTTTCTTGCCATTCGCAGAGGATCGCGCGGTGCGTTTGATGCTGATATGCCTTGCGATCGCCTCGATGTGCATTCATCCGCTGCTTGGAATTCCGTTGGTGTGTATGATCGTGATTCGTTGTTGGTGGCCAAAATCACAGGATCAATGGATGGGGTTTGTGTTGGCGGCAGGGATTCCATTGAGTCTTTTTCTGGCTTTTTTTCTGTACGCAAAACAGACGGGTGGCATGGTGCTGCCTTTGAACATGGGAGCCTTGTCAGATGGTTGGGGGATGCTGACGAGTAATCCGTATCGACAGAATGTGGCGTGGTGGTTGCGTGCGTATGATGGATGGATAGAGCTGTGGCCGTGGGTGTGTTCCGCGTGCGGACTGTTTGGCCTTATTCATGTTCGCGGGTTGCGCGATCGATCTGCGCAGACGTTGATTGGGGGATTTTTTGGATGTCTTGCTTCAGCTGTGGTGCTTGCGAGTTTGTTGCGTTTTTCAAATATCGTTGCAGCTGAGCAGTTTGAATTTGCCTATCGTTTGTGGCACGCGGCCCCGTTGGTGTTGCTCCCCGGCGTTGCGCTTGCGTCGCAGTGGGTGAGCGATCGATATCGGCCTTCTTTGTCTGTGATCTGTTTTTTTGCTGCTGCGGTTGGACTTGTATCGACCGGAGTCTGGTACGCAACTTATCCAATGGTTGATGCGGCCGCACCCCTTGTTCTGTCTAGCGTGAGTCATGATGATCTGGTGACCGTTGATCAGATCGAGAAAGATGCCCAGGGAAAAACGTACGCCGTATTTTCTCCGCAAATGTTGTCCGCTGCCGCATTGAGACGCTTTGGATTTGAGCGCTCGTTGTCAACGCCGATTGGTTCGTGCTATTTTTATGCGATTCCGACCGGCGGCGAGATGTATAAGTTATATGTACAACTTTTTTCCATACAAAGCACTTCTTCTACGCTGCAAGCGATGTTTGATTTTACCCGTGTCAGCAGCGTCTTTGTTGTTGTCCCAGTGGATTGGAGTTCGTCTCTTTTGAACGATCGTCTCCATGAACGGGCCTCATCTATTTTTTCTGCGCAAAATGGAATGACCGTGTACCGTTTTGAAGAGACCGTGAACAAATAATATCTGAATCAAAACATCCACCGCCTAATGTGGTGGATGTTTTGATTCATGACTGATTATCTTTTGCCGAGAGTTTTTTGAAAGGCTGGCCGTTGCGAAATCGTGCCGAACCATCGTTGAATGTTTGGGAGCGCTGTCATATCAAAGCCAATAAACATCAGGGCCGAGACGTTTGAAACCAGGTTTAAATCCGCGGTCGTAAATGTATCACCAACAAGATACTCTTTTCCTACGAGAGCGTTCTCGAGAATGGGCAAAAAGCGATCGAGCGACTGGCGAGATGTTGTGGTTTGATCATTGTCCGGTGTCTTGCGCCATTTTTGAATTGCGAGAACTTCGACTGGGTGCGCAAGGTTGGAGATGTTCCAGAAATTCCATTGGTTCACCAGCGCATGCTGTTCAAGGGTTGATCCAAGCATTTCTGGCTTGTATTTTTCCCCGAGGTACGCGTTGATTGCCAATGATTCCCATAAGACGAACGCATCATCGACCATCACAGGGACTTTGCCGTTCGGATTGAGCTTGAGATATTCTTCGGATTTGTGTTCGCTTTTTTGAAAATCTACAGGAACATTTTCCCACGCTTGACCCGTTTCTTCTGCCATCCAGACGCAACGTCCTGCAGAGGACATGATTGAGCCGTAAATCTTAATCATAGAGATGAGGATAGGTGAATGAGTGAGCTTTGACGTTACCTGTTAGGTCTGATTTTTGCAACGAGCCTTTATTGTTTGAGGCTCTTTGAGGCGACCTGGTTCATGATCGTGAACAGAATGAGCGAAATACCAACGATAACGCCTAAAGAGATCAGTGGCGAGATGTCCGTGTATCCAATCATGCCGTAGCGCAGCAGATTGATATTATGATGCAGAGGATTCAGTTGACTCAGGGTATTCCATGGTGCCGGAAGCGTGCTAATAGGGTAGAAGACGCCGGCAAGAAAAATCATTGGTTGCATGACAAAGGTCATCACCAGGGTCAGCGACTCAAAATTTTTCATGATAAGTCCAAAGATCACGCCAAGCATTCCAAATTCCAAACCTGTCAACAAAAGCGCGATAAGAAACGTGAGTGGATGTTGGATGGAGATCCCTGGAATGAACCAGATCGTGAGGAGTGAGGCGATAACGACCGTGTACACACCACGTGTAAAGCCGGCCAACGCGTACGCGATCCCCACGCGCCAGGGCGCGATCGGTGCTAGCTGAATATCGATGATTGTGCCGACGTTCTTGCTGAGAATGAGTGCAAAGGTTGGATTTGAAAAACTGGAATTCACCATCATCATACCGAGCAACCCCGCATAGACGAACGCGGAATAGGTGGTTCCAGATACGGCACGACCACCGGCGATCACGCCAAAGATCGTGAGGTAGAGCACGGTTGACATGATCGGTGTGGCAACCGTATCAAGCCATAATTTCTGAAAACGTTTGACTTCGCGGGCATACAGGGCCCACATGTAGGTGATAGCAGTCATACTTAGTTGGCCGTAAGTTTCAGAAAAATATTTTCGAGGGAGGCGGCAGCGCTCTTGATGCTGCGTAGATTTTCCCCGTAGTGTTTGATCACAGCAGACATGTCCTGATCAAGGTGAGTGACGGGATAGTGAAATTCTGTGCCTTCTTTGTGAACGCCTGGGAGATGCGGAACGTTTGGTTTATAGAGCTCGAAGGCCACAACGTTTTCTGAGAATTCCTTTTGAATGTCGCTCAGTTTTCCTTGCTTGATGACACGTCCGTGATGGATAAAAGTCATCTCATCGCACAGCTGTTCGGCCTCTTCAAGATAGTGAGTCGTAAAGAGAATCGTCGCTCCCTCTTTGTTCATGCGTCGAACCAGCTCCCAGATTTTTTGACGCAAGGCCACGTCGACACCGGAAGTTGGTTCATCGAGAATGAGAAATTTGGGTTTGTGCATCAAGGCCTTGGCGACCATGAGTCGTCGTTTCATGCCGCCGGAGAGGCTGCGCGCGCGTTCGTAGCGCTTGTCTTCGAGATCAAGGTCGCGTAACACCTCGCCGATGCGATCTTTGCGTTCAGCGAGCGGTACGCCATACATGCCACCCATGTAGTGCAGAATCTCATCGACCGTGAAGGCGAGTTCGGTGACGATTTCTTGCGGGACGATGCCCATCATCTTTTTTGCCTCGACTGTCCGCGTAAGTGCATCCACGCCAAACACAGAAATCGAGCCAGAGGTCGGCGTCATGATGCCGCTGATCATGCTGATGAGCGTGCTTTTGCCGGCACCATTTGGGCCAAGCAGTCCGTAAATCTTTCCAGCTTCAATTTTGACGGTCACGTCATCGTTCGCGATAACGGTTTCGCCTTTTTTGGTGCGAAAGGTTTTATTGATGTGAGAGACTTCGAGGGCGAGCATAGAAAATGCATGATCACGGATGAGAGAGATCGTGTCAATGTAGTGAGTGTTTGGTTGATTTATATCGCTACATTCAAGAGTGTTTCTTGATATATTTCTTGTACGCGATCCATGATCGCTCTGTCCTGACGATAAACGGACACTTGTTGACCAAGTTGTAGAATAGGATCTTCATTCAATCCGAAGTCTTTCCATAGTTGATAATAGCTTCCCGTATCAATGATGGCTGGGACTGCGTACAGGTTTTGAAAGAGCTGATTATACGCGAGAAGTGTATTTGGATTTTCTTGGTTTGGTTGTTCGGTGTAGATGAGTTTTGGAAGGACGAAAGCGATATCGAATTTTTTTACATCGTCCATGTCTTGTAGGATTTTTAGTGCGGTATGCTTTATCCAAATCTCACCGCCTTGACCCGGTGTCCCTTCGTCTACGGCAGGAATTCGATTTTTTACGATCGTTCGTTGAAGTTCATCGCACAAGAGATGGGTGAACCAGCCTTTGCGAAAATCGTTGATACTCTCAAGATTCCATTCCAAGAAATCGCGTGGATGGGTGAGCCTGCGTTCAAGTTTTGTGATGTAGCGACTGTCCGGATAGATCGCTCCAGAAAAATATTCGTCAAGATGTTGCACGTGGAGCCTTTCTTTCAGATCATGAGCGAAACGGAGATGTGTTGCCTCGAGAGCCATAGAATATTCGTTGTTATAAGCTTTCTAAAATTTCTTTCGTTGATTTTACGAGCCCTATGCGCGGAAAAATTTTACTGATTGCGAGCGTGTGTTCTTCGGCGGAGAGGGCTGACATTGCGTCTTCGGCAAAAATTTGGTTGTAGCCGTATTCGTAGGCGAAGCGCGCTGTGCTTTCCACGCCGATGTTGGTGGAGATGCCGCACAGAATGATGGTGTTGATCCCACGGCGTCGAAGTTGAAGATCGAGTTCGGTGCCGGTGAAGCCGCCCCATTGGCGTTTGGTGATCACGAAGTCATGTTCTTGCGGGCCAAGTTCCGGGACGATCTCAGCCCAATCCGGCGAAGAAGTCTGTGTCGGCATCGTGGCTTCAGTGAGGGGGTGGAGCGCATCTTTTCTGTCCGCAGAAGGCGTTACGCGTACGAGAAAAACCGGCATGTTGTTTTTTCTGCATGCTTTTGCAAGCGCAGCTGCGTTCTGTACGACAAGGGATGACGCATGAGGAGCGACCTGTCGTCCGACAATGCCTTTTTGCAGGTCAATCACGACCAGTGCCGTGGTTGATGGATTGATGAGAAGAGGATTCATATGCGGAAAATTAGTTCAGTGAAATTTCTGCGGCGCCAGAGCGAATGATCTCCTCGATTTTTTCTGCAACTTTTTCCGGCGCATCCATCTGTGGAGCGCCTTGGCCGGCGGACCATTTTGGACGGGTGCCGATCGCGTTTTTGTTGAAATTTGTGGCCGTCATGTTTGGCAGGACGCTGCTGACGATAATGTGATCTGGTTCAAGTTCTTTGCGTGCAGTGAATGACAACGCATTCAAGGCGTATTTAGTTGAAGCATAGGCGGAGAGACTTGGAATATACATTTTGGTCAAACCTGAACTCACGTTTACGATTGTGCCGCCACCTTGTTTGCGCATGATGGGAATAACTTCTTGCATCGCGCGCAGCACGCCGAACACATTTAATTCCATGATCTGCTTATATTCATCAATGTCGATCTGTTCAAACAATCCGTACATTCCTTGACCGGCGTTGTTGATGAGTACGTCTACACGACCGTATTTCTCAAGTGTTTTTTGGATAAGGTTTTTGATGTCCTCTGGTTTACGCATGTCGGTTGATACGGCAAGCGAGTTCGGCAATTCTTGTTCAAGCGATTTGAGCGTTTCAATATTACGTGCGGCGAGTACGATGTGTGCGCCCAATTGTGCGAGGTGACGCGCGGTTGCGAGGCCAATACCTTCAGATGCTCCGGTGACGATAATAACGCTGAAGTTGCTGATTTCCATATAGCTGCATCTTAGCAGTCCGAACCTCGTTTTGGCCAGATAAAAATTCTGCAGTTGTGCTTGAGAATTTTATGAGTAGGGGTATTGGCGAATTTTTTTCTACGCAAGTCAATCAATAAAAGAGAGTTAGTCGCGATAAACAAAAAACCCACGCACATGCGTGAGATTTTCGTTGGCTCCCTCCTCTGTACCCCCACCCGGGCTAGATATTTGAATGATTAATTCATCGAAGCTAGTCGCGTTAGGAGATGCAAGCTGCTGGGTAACAAACAGCATCATATCCGACATTTTCCAGTTCAGATATTACAGACACCCTCTCCTCCTTCCTTCACCCCCTCAAAACCACCAAAGGTCTGGAACGCAATCTGCTCGCCAAACGGTCTCTCCACTCCCTCTCCTATTCTCCCAAAACCATTAGCCTTTCCTTCCTTTTTTCAGATCAAACAACATCCTCTTTATCCCTAGATACCCAAACCCCGCCTAGGGCGGGGTTCATGACGCAAACTCCTGTGACGAAGTTCGAGCCGTTGTGTGCTGGCTCCCCCTGTTGGATGAGTTCAGAACTCAAAATTGGAGACAGATTAAGGAAGAGGTAGGACTTTTTATCAGCACGAACAATTTTATTCGCGCGGAGCTTGTCAAAGGTTGAATTCCTATTTTTGAGCGAAACGCGAAGCCCGTCGTCGGGAGCCGCCCTAAAAGGCGGGCGACCAGAGACGGGTCTGAGCTAAATCGGTTCAGTTTCAATATCCTCATGCTTCGAGGAGGCGGATTACTAAGGACGACTATGACAAGAAGTTGAAATCCCTGAAAGAACGCCAGCATGAAATTAATTTCCAGCTTGAAGAGCACACGCGAGCCGATGAAAACTATTACATCACGATTTCACGGGTGTTTCATCTCGCAAAGAACGCACTCGAACTCTTTCAAAGTTCTGAAGTCCAAGGAAAACATGACATTCTTAGTTTCCTACTTCAGAACTCCACTGTCGAAGGTAGAAAAATGACCTTTGAGTTAAGAAAACCCTTTGATTTATTGCTTAAAATTCCAATTCAGGAAATGGAAAACAGGGCTGTTAACCCTGTTCATCCAATATGGCTCCGGGACTTGGATTCGAACCAAGATACACGGCTTCAAAGGCCGTTGTCCTACCATTAGACGATCCCGGAATAATTGCGGATAACGTCCCTATGATAGAAAAAAGTTCGCTTCACGTCAATGCTTGACGAATCTTTCATGGTAGGGTGTTGGTTCTGTGGCTTGCGGATGCGGCGGCGGGCGTGGTGAAATGACCGTATCTATGACGACATCGCTTCAATCAATTCAGCGGACCCTACGCGACGCTACAGAGAAGATGCTGCCAATCACAGGGGATATCCAGTATGCGCGACGTGAAGCGGAACAGCTTTTGGAGCATGTGATGCAATGTGATCGCGCCTGGTTATTAGCGCATGATCAGGACGCGCTGTCGTCAACGCAGCGGCGGATGTACGCAAATCTTATCGGTCGTCGAGCGCGACATGAGCCGTTAGCGTACCTCGTGCAGCGACAGGAATTTTGTGGCCTGTCTTTTTTTGTTGATAAGCGAGTATTAATTCCTCGTGTGGAAACGCAACTCATCGTGGAAGAGGCAGCACGTATTGTATCAAGTTCATCAAAGTCATGCTTGCTCGTGGATATTGGAACAGGTTCGGGCACGATCGCTATTTCGTGCGGTCATAGATTTCCAACGATGCCGATCATTGCGACAGACGCAAGCCCTGCTGCACTGCAGGTGGCAAGAAAAAATGCGCGTGCACTCGTTCCATCTTCCCGCATCACCTTTTTTCAAGCTTCGTTGATTGATTCGGTTCTGAAGCATCGATTGATGGTGCGGTCTGAATCGCATCTGGTGATTTGCGCGAACCTCCCGTATCTTCCGCGCTCAGATAAAAAAATTCTCTCGCCTGACGTGACGCGCTATGAACCCTCGAGCGCTTTATTTTCTGGTGAAGATGGATTGAGATTGATTCGCAAATTTTTGCTTCAGATGCGACGCTTGTTTGTGCAGGATGGTCGTTCGATGGACGTGCTGTTGGAATTTGATCCACCTCAATCGGCAGTTTTGTTGAAATTGGCGTGCGAATTATTCGCTGAGGCAACTGTCATAATCAAACAGGATGAATGCGGGCGGGATCGCCTGCTACATATTCAATGCTTGGTTCGTTGACCGTGCTTTTCGTTTTTGTTACCCTTCGTTCATTATGAACCGATCACAAAGCATCTCCCTGTTTCGGATTATCAGTTTGATTGGCGTGTATGGTGGCTTGCTTATGCCGTTGGTGTTTATTCCGGTCGTCATCTTCCCGTTTGTTTTTTCCAAGTTGATCGCGTTTCAGATCTTGATCGGCCTAACCTTTCCCGCGTATCTCGCTCTGATCTGGCTTGAACCAGAGATGCGGCCAAAGAAGCATTGGCTTCTGATCGCTGTGTTCGCCTATTTTGTCGCACTGGCTTTATCCGTGGTCACCGCCATCGATCCTTCGCGTGCTTGGTGGGGAAATCAGGAGCGCATGAATGGATTATTTACCTTGCTGCATTTTCTCGCCTGGTTGCTGATGGCGACGAGTCTGTTGAAAACGTGGAAACAGTGGAAATATTTGCTGCAATTTGAGGTAGTGCTGTCCGTAATCATGGCGTTGGTGGCGTTGTATCAAAAAATTGATCCAAAAATTTTGTTGTTTCCTGCGGGTGATCGTGTCGGAGGGTTGTTGGACAATCCAATTTATCAGGCGGTGTATCAGATGTTCAATCTGTTTTTTCTGGCGTTGCTGTTCATGCGCACGTCGGATCGTCGCGCACGAATCTGGTATGTGGTGCTTGCGCTGATCGATTTGTGGGCCTTTTTTGCCGCACAATCGCGTGGAGAGTTGATTGGGTTGTTTGTTGGGATCGCTCTCTTTACTCTGTGTGTTGCGGCTACGACCAAGATTCGAAAAATTCGATATGGGGTGTTTGGATTCGCGGCTGCGTGTGTGCTTGCGTATGGAACGCTGTTCGCTCTGCGAAATACCTCAATCGTGCACAATTCGATGCTCGCCCGTTTAACGGATTTTAGTTCGTCTGTGGATACGCGTTTTATTGCTTGGAATATTGCCTGGCAAGGGTTCTTAGAACGGCCGATTACGGGTTGGGGATTGGATGATTTTCACATCCTGTTTAATCAAAAGTACAATCCGCTATCCTTGCGCTTTACCGTATATGAGACGTGGTTTGATCGTTCCCACAACAGCGTGCTCGATGTGCTTTCGATGACCGGGTTGATTGGGTTCATTACCTTCTGTGGAATCTATGTCGCGTTGTTTTGGAATGTGTGGAATGCGTATAAAAAGAGATGGATCGATGTGCCCCTCATGGCTATCTCTGTTTCGTTGCCCGTTGCCTACTTCGTACAAAATTTGTTCGTGTTTGATCATCCAGCCGGATTTTCCATGAGCTTTTTGATGTATGGGCTGATTATCGCCGCCACTCGTCCAGAATTTTTGGGACGGACGGAAGAGATAGTGGCAGACACAAAGAATATAAAGGTGGATCCAAAGACGGCGCCTAAAAAACGTCCGGTGCCCTGGGTTGCTTTGGGAATTCTTCAGTTGGTGGGGGTGATTTTGGTCTGGCGTACGTCTGTGTTGCCGTTTCAGGCCTCGCATCTGTCTATTTTATCGAACGATGCGTATAGCGTTCATGATTATGACTCGATGCTTGCCTATGCACAGCAAGCTGCCGCTATCTGGACCCCGTATATTGATGAGCAGTCCTTTTTGCTAGGGCGCAATTTGATTGACATGCAGGGCAATGGACAATTGTCTGGATATGCCCATTGGAAAGATCTCTACACGTTAGCAAGAGATCTCAATCAGCAGGAGTTTGCCGCGCATCCATTGGATACGCATAACTCCTTTGTGTATGCACGGTTCCTGCAGGAGATGGACACGCTGGTTCCGGAAGATGCCGCCCTGGCAGAGCAGATTTACAAGCAAGCGATTCAGAGCAGTCCAAAACGTCAACAATTGTTTCAGGGATTGGCACAATTGTATGCGCAGGAAGGTCGTTTGACCGATTTGCTGAATATCGACAAGGAGTTGATTGGTTTTGATCCTGAATACGGTGAAAGTCACTGGAACTACGGTCTGGCTTTGATGTACGATAAGGGCGATGTGCAAAACGGGGTACAGGAAATCAAGCTCTCACAAACGGTTTCCTATCCGTATCATATTCAAAATGTCCGTGAACTCATCGGGCTCGCGGATGCGTATATCGTCTTGAAGGACATGGATGGATTGAAGAACGCTGTGGCTATTTTGCAGGATAATTTTTCTCTGATCGGTCAGACGCAAGATGCGGCAAATGTGTATGCGCAACTCGCTTATAAGTATCAGGTAGAGAAGTTGATAGATCAACGTGATCAGATTTTGGCGCTCGGAAAACAGATCGATCCAACCGTTACTCAGGTATACGCGCAGATGCTTCAAGCGAAAGGTCCAAACGGGAATCCGTTGAGTATTCCGACCGCGCAGACCACAACAGCCGCAACCACGACAAAAGCTTTAGCTCCAGGTGGACCAAGACGTTAACATGCCAGAACTACCCGAAGTGGAGACGGTCCGCCGTCAGCTTCATGATCGCTTACACGGAAGAACGATTGTTCATACGGAGCTTTGGCGCTCAGGACGCGAGCAACCGGTTGGAGCAGCGTTCACCCGCCGACTTGAAGGACAGAGGATTGATCGGGTTGAACGTCGTGCCAAGCTCTTGATTTGGCGTTTTTCGACAGGAGGCGCGATCACAGCTCACCTGAAAATGACTGGGCGGTTTGTGTTTGTTGAGCCGGATGCGTTGAGAGGAAAGCATGATCGTGTACTTTTTGTGTTTGATGATGGTCAACGATTGGTCTGGTCCGATGTTCGACAGTTTGGATTTTTGCATCTCGTATCAGAGGGAGAGCTTGGCACGATTTTTGCCGCCTACGGACCAGAGCCTTTAGAGACGGAGGCGTCGGTCTTGGCAGAGCGTTTGCGTGCACCGAAGACGCGTCGGCTCAAGAGCGCGTTGCTTGATCAGGCGGTGATCGCAGGTGTGGGAAATATATACGCGGACGAAGCCTGTCATCGTGCCGGATTGCGACCAATGAGACGACTCGGTTCGTTGTCCGCCAATGATCGTCAGCGCCTCGTTGAGCAGCTGCAATCATTGTTACGGGAGGCTATTCATCAAAATGGAACCAGTGCCAACGATTATGTGGATACGCAAGGTGAACGTGGGGGATTCTTAGAGTTATTACGTGTTTATGGTCGTGAAGGGGATCCTTGTCGCGCATGTGGTACGCCCATCAAGCGCATTGTGCTTGCGCAACGTGGGACGCATTACTGTCCGACGTGTCAGGCATAGCTCGTGTCAAACAGAGGTTCGCTTGCTATCGTATATCTATGTCAAAAACGAGCGCACGTTTTTTTCTGATCGCGGCCTGTGCGATTTTTTTTGGCGCAGGATGTTCGGCAAATTGGTCCTCTTCGATCGATGGATCAGCGATAATGCCGACAGCATCCTCGACGGCAGCGACTGCAAACGTAGAATGGAAAACAATTGACACGGGCGCAGAGCGTGCAGCGATTTCTGCAGCTGGAATTTCTGCGATCTTGTATCGTTTTGATCCAGCGCAGTTTTCATGGAAGTTTGTTGTGACAAGCACAGCGCTCACCATTACTGAGTGGGCATCGCAAGAACCGCAAGCCGTTTTTTTGACTAACGGCGTGTATTTTCAACCAGATTTTTCTCCCTCAGGTTTATTTGTGACGAACAAGCAGCGTATCGGAACGCGGCAGTTTGATCCGCAGCGATCTGGCGTGTTGATCCTTGCGCCGCAGCCAAGTATTTTAGATACATCCGTGCCAACGTCATCAGATGCGTTATCGAGTGTGACCGAGGCTGCGCAGTCCTATCCGTTCTTGATCAAAAATGGTCAATTCGCGGTCACGCAGGAAACGGGCCATGCTGCGCGCAGAACGTTTTTTGGACTTGATCAGCAAGGTCGTGTGTACATGGGGGTGGTGGATCAAACACCGGTAACCCTATTTGTTTTATCAAAATTTTTGCAGCAACTTCCCGTTGCCTGGCGGGATGTGCTGAATCTTGATGGGGGACCATCAACCGGACTTGTCGCGCGATTTTCATCTGATAAAGAAGTTGTTTCGTCACTCCTTGGGGTCTCAAATAGCATTGAGGTTGATCGTTATCCACATTGACAAGAACTCCAAAACGTGGAACGGAGTAGAGAGGAGCCTCTGTGCGACTCTTATTTTTTTTCGAGGCCACCCCCCTCTTCTATGCGACCACGCTTGTTTCAGGCTGTTCGATCGGCGGTTGGGGCGAGTTTACGGGTCGTGATTTTTAGTGTGTTGGTATTGGGCGCGATGGTTCCTTTAGGTTCGTATGCGCAAATTCAGACGCCTATTCGAAATTTTCGCGCGAAAAGTCCGCTCCATCTTTTTCGGAAGCGAGCCGCGAAACCGCAAGGACTGTCGCCGGAACAAGTGAAGGCCGCCTACCATTTGCCTGACACGGGCGGTCAGGGAACGATCGCGATTATCGATGCATATGCGGCACCAACTATCGAAGCGGATCTGAACGGATTCAGCGCGCAATTCGGTCTTGCTTTGTGTACCGTAAAAAACGGGTGTCTTGAAAAGCACCCCATGGGAAAAATTTCTAAGAACATTCAGGCGAGTATGGAAACGACGCTTGATGTGGAATGGGCTCACGCCATAGCCCCGCAGGCCAAAATATTACTTGTGCAGGCAAAAAGTTTAACCGGACCAGATTTATTGCAAGCGATCGATTACGCGAGTTCTCGTACGGACGTGGTTGCCGTGTCCATGAGTTGGGGTGGTCCTGAATTTGCTGACGAGATTTCACTGGATGAGCATTTCTTGAATTCTTCGGCCGTATTCTTTGCCTCCTCCGGTGATCAAGGGAGCGGGGTAAATTGGCCAGCTGTTTCCCCTTATGTTGTGGCGGTCGGTGGGACAACGTTGAACATGTCGACCGACGGATCGGTTGTTTCGGAGACGGCTTGGAGTGGCAGCGGGGGTGGCGTGAGCACGTTTGAAAGTCAGCCTGCGTATCAGCAGAGTTTTCGTATCCCAAGATCGCAGGGGATGCGCGCCGTACCCGATGTTTCATTCAACGCCGATCCGGTGTCTGGTTTTTCTATCTATTGGAGTTCGGGTTCGCGTAGTCATGGATGGTATGTTGTAGGTGGTACAAGCGCTGGCGCACCACAGTGGGCTGCGATTCAGGCGCTAGGATTAAGCGCCTCGCATGAACATTTGTACCACGATAAAGCTTTGGCCAGCCACGCGACATTTTTTCGTGATATCAAAAGTGGGACCAACGGCGTCTGCGGGTATTATTGTGATGCGCGCAAAAAATACGATTTTGTGACAGGTTTGGGGAGTCCGCTCGGAGTGCAGTTTTGATGCTGGACGACCACGGCTCTGGTTGCTAGGCTTGTTGTACTATGTCTTTTATTTTCGGCAGCTTTGCCACCCTCTTTTTTTGGGCCGTGGTCGTTCTTCTATTCACATCGGTTCGACAGATTCAGCAGTATCAACGCGGGGTGAAATTTACCTTGGGAAAATTTGGGGGACTCGCGGATCCGGGTTTGACGTTGGTGTTTCCTGTTATTCAAACCATGGTGAAGGTTGATGTGCGTACCAAGGCGGTCGAGGTTCCATATCAGGATGCGATCACCAAGGATAACGTCTCCTGTAAGATCAATGCGGTGACGTATTATCGTGTGGTGGACGCAGCCCGATCGGTCATCGCTGTCGAAAATGTTTGGGCTGCCTCATCACAACTCGCGCAAACAACCATGCGCAATGTTTGCGGTGAATTGACGTTAGACGAGTTGTTAAGCGAACGTGATCAAGCCTCCGCGCGCATTAAGGAACTGCTGGAAAAACATACGGCAGAATGGGGAATCGAGGTGTTGAGCGTTGAGCTGAAGGACATCTCTCTCCCTGAAGAAATGAAGCGCATGATTGCGAAACAGGCCGAGGCAGAACGCGAACGCCGCGCCGTCATCATCACCTCAGAAGGAGAAATTGTCGCTGCAGAAAATCTCCGCAAGGCCGCTGATCTATTGTCTGTGAACCCGGTCGCGATGCATCTGCGTACCTTAAATGCATTAGTGAATGTGGCTGACAACGATTCAAACACCGTCGTATTTGTCACCCCAATTGAAATTTTGCGCGCCTTTGAAAAGTTTTCGGACAAGAGCTAATTGAGCTGCGTCATTGCGAGGAACGAGCCGATCATAAAAATTGTTGTCTCGTCACTCCTCGCAATGAGGCGGGGGTAGTACATGAAGTATCAACTTGACACATCCGTGGAAATCATATTCCCCGATAAAACATTTTCAAGCACATTATTTGAAAAACGTGTTTTTAGCAACGTTGATTTTTCGCGAGTCGAGTTGTTCGAATGCAAGTTCTCCAAGTGTGAATTCAATCTAGCGAATTTGCGTGACGCGATGCTGCGTGATGTGGTGTTTGAAGATTGTAAGTTGGTCGGAGCGGATTTTAGCCATCTACGTCAGCAGTTTCTTGAGATGCGTTTTGAAAATTGCGTACTTGATACCTGCAATCTTTCCGGCTTGAAGTTGAGGCGCGCCTCTTTCGCAAAGAGCACGTTGCGTGATGTGCGATGTGTTGGGTGTGAGTTTGTAGAGGCGAACTTTCAGGAGACGGATCTTGAACGAACATTGTTTCGCGACTGTCATCTTGAACGCGCTGATTTTACTCGCGCGAGAAATTATTCGATTGATCCCACGTCAAATCGCCTCGTGGGCGCATCCTTTTCTTTTCCTGAAGCGATGGGGTTATTGCAAGGATTTGGCGTGAGGATCGTCATGTAGGACGCGTGTCCTTGCCAACTTCCGAGTCTTCGGGTACTTTACCCATGTTCCTCAATCCATGGTGGCCATAGTTTAACGGTAGAACAGCGGATTGTGGCTCCGCTAGCGAGGGTTCAACTCCCTCTGGTCACCCCATCGAGAATAAACCTCCGCACCAGCGGTGGTTTTTTCGTTTTTTGTGCGCAGTCTTCTTTATGAGTGGCTTTTGCTCTACACTTCATAGGATATGAAGTGGTATACGCATGCAGCGATTGGAGCGAATGCGGTTTGGTTGACGGTGCTTTTTGGTGAACCGACGCAGACGGCAATTTTGTATACGGCAGTTGGCGCGTTTGCCGCACTCCTTCCGGATATAGACGCGGGTTGGACGGGTTCGCGTGGCGCGAAGATTCATTATATTGCTGGGGGATTGTTTGGGATTTTTAAAGGTCTGTTTAGGCATCGTGGGTTTTTCCATTCGTTTTTATCAATTGTTTTGTTGTTTTGCGCTCTCATCCCGCTCGCTTGGATGATTGATCCCTTGTTTCCGTTGATTTTTACCGCCGGTTACGCGAGTCACCTTTTTATTGATGCGTGGAATGGAGGGATGCAATGGTTCTACCCTTTACGCAAAGATCTGACATTTGTTCCAAAATTCTTTCGATTTCGTGTTGGGTCAGCCGGGGATGATCTCTTTTTCCTGCTTGGAGTATGGGGATTGATTCTGTTTGTTTTTATGCACTGGTCAACGTTTGCCTCGGCGAACCTATATTTGATGAGGTAAGGCGAGCAGCGATTATCGAGGGGTAGCGACGACGCGTGTCGACAAAAAATGTGCGATCATTTATACTTAGAAGAACTAACATTATTCATTGATTACCTAAGGAAATAGGGGTTCATATGCCTAGCGCAGAATCAAGACATCTCACAGATCTGCTGATGCGATTGACCCGTATTCTCCATGAGCAGATGAAGCTTCGAGTGACAAAACGGCCGCTCTCTCTGATGCAGCTGCACACGCTGATCGTGATTGAGCGGAGCCGTCCATCCATGCATGATCTCGCTCATCGTCTAACAATTACGCCCCCTTCTACCACAACCTTGGTGAATGGACTCGTTCAATCAAGCCTTGTGAGACGCTTGAAAGATCCGAGAGATAAGCGAACACTGCATCTCGAACTTACCCCACAGGGTAAAAAGCTTCTTCGGGATCGCCTACGGATGCTCGCGGAGGGTATGCAAGAGGCGACTGGCGCTCTTCGTGCAGATGAGCTCCGAACCTTTATCGCATTGATGGAACGAATGGTCAGCTCCTATACCTAATCCAAACCGTCTCCTGTATGAAAACACAAAAGATTCTTCTTTTCGGTATCGTGGCCATGGTTTTAATCGGTGGTTCTATCGCGCTGTCCTATGCGCTTTTGAAACAGAAACCGATAGAGAAGCGCTCTATTTTAGCGGGACAGCATCATATTCTTGAAGCTGTTCGAGTTGATGGTGTGATTCAGCCCGCGCAAAGCGTGGACCTCTCATTTGAACGAGGGGGCCGTATTGCGCGTCTGTACAAGAATGTGGGTGACTCGGTAAAGGCGGGCGACATACTCGCAGAGCTTGAGAATGCGGCAGAGGGGACCGTGGTCTCTCAGGCACGCGCATTGTTGGCGCAGAAGCGTGCGGGTTTAAGCGCAGCTGATATTGACGTCTATAAAGCGGCGGCAGATGCAGCAAGGGCTGATTTGGATAAAACAAAAACAGACACACAGGCTTCCGTCGACACAGCGCAAGCGGCGGTCGACACGGCGCAAAATAATTTGAAATTTGCTGCCGGGGGTGATCAAAGCCAGATCGTGGGGCAGGCCTACGAATCGGCGCTCGCTACCGTGCAGGCAGAGCTGCCGCAAATGGACGGCGCTCTTGATCAAGCGGATTCAGTGCTCGGCATAGATCGAACTTCTGTGTTGATAAACGATCGCATTTCTGGATTTGATGGATCTAAGCTCGCGTTAGCAACGAACCAATACGCCGCCGCAAAAATGCAACTTCAGGCAACGCATGACACGGTCACGGCTCTAGCATCCGCAACAGCGCATGATTCAATCGATGGCGCGATTACGAATGAAAAGATGACGCTGTTCACATTGAATCAGTTGCTTAGCTCCACCGCAGATGTGATCAAGGCGACTCCCACGAGTAACGCCGCTGATCAAGCGAATCTTGCGGCGATGCAGGCGACGATAGAGTTGACTCGCACGGCGTTGAGCGCGCAATCTAGCCAGCTCGTTGCTACAACACAGGCCATTGAAAACGCCAAAAACAGTCTCAATGCGTACACCATTGCTTACAACAAGGCGCAGCAGGATCTCGTGAATGCGCAGGTTTCAGCGGCGAGTCTCGTGCAGTTGAAGGAGGCTGTGTATCAGCAGGCGTTAGCAAATCTTGCTAGTAAAGCTCAGCCTGTTCGTGAAACAGATCTTGCTCCTCTGCAAGCCGCTCTTGATTCTGCGGACGCGGCATACAGCAAGACGATATTGAGATCGCCGATTGATGGGATTGTGAGTGTGCAAAATGGAAAAATCGGAACCATTATCAGTCCAAACGTTCCGGTTCTTTCTGTAATCGATGAGACGAGCTTTCAGCTGGAAGCCTTTGTCTCAGAAACGGATCTTGCAAAAATCAAGATCGGAAATCCAGCGAATGTTACAACAGACGCGTATGGCGCAAGCGTTGTATTTCCGGCCACGGTGGTGAAGATTGATCCGAATATCTCTACGGTGAATGGTGTCAGCGGGTATAAGGTCACGATTCAATTCTTGCATAGCGACAGCCGCATCAGAGCAGGATTGACGGGAAATGCTACGATCGTGACGCAAGAGAAGGACGCGGCCGTTGCGCTCCCTGAGCGTTCTATCCTGCAGAAGAACGGAACGTTTGAGGTGTTGCTCGCCACGGATGATGGTCAGACCAAAGAGCGGTCCGTTGAGGTGGGCGCGCGCGGTTCTGATGGTTGGTGGGAAATCGTTTCTGGTCTCCAGGCAGGGGATCGCGTCGAGGATTTTGGTAATTAATCAGTCTGTGATTATATGTCTGAAAAAAATGAACACAAGGTGTTGAAAGAAGAACAGGAGATACTCCAGACCGAGAAGGCGATCTTGAAGGAGATAAAAAAAGAGGAAAAAGAAATTCATAAAACCGAACGGCGGATTATGCTGATGGCGTACGGCGTCTTACTTTTGATCCTTCTTGGTATTGGCGGAGTGGCATTTTGGAACTATTCTTCGACGCGCATCACTATCGATAACGCGACCATTTCGGCGCCCATCGTGGATTTGGGCGCTTCTGCTCCGGGCGTGTTGCAGGAGGTCGATGTTCATCTTGGTGATATTATTTTGCCTGATACGGTGGTCGCTCGCGTGGATAATGATTCGATTAAAGCAAAGATCGGGGGGTTGGTCGTTGCTGTTCAGAATGATATCGGCAAGCGATTTAATCCTGGGGAGGCGATCGTTTCCATGATCGATCCTCAAGAATTGCGTGTCGTCGGTCAATTGGCAGAGGACAAAGGATTAAAAGATGTTCAGGTCGGTCAACAAGCGACGTTTACGGTAGACGCGTTTGGTTCGAGAACATTCTACGGGACTGTGGACAGCGTAAGCCCAACGTCGCGTGACTCAGGAATCGTTTTTAGTATTTCGGATAAGCGGGAGACGAAGAATTTTGATATTAAGGTTCGATTCGATAATGCGATCTACCCTGAATTAAAGAACGGCATGTCAGCCAAGATCACCATCTTAAAATAAGCATGGAGCAGAACGTACGCATACAATCAACAAAAGAGAATGGCACACTTCGTTGGCTTGTTTTGTTGACGGTGATCGTTGGGACGTTTCTTGGGCGTCTGGATCAGACCATCGTGAATCTCGCGCTCCCAAAAATCATCCAAGATTTCGGTATCACGGTCTCTTCTGCAGGATGGATTGCGACAGCGTATATTCTTGCGAATGCCGTGTTTGTTCCGATTTGGGGCAAGCTTGGCGACACAATCGGTCGTAAGAAGGTTTATGTTCTTGGATTTTCCATTTTTATTTTAGGTTCAGTTTTGGCCGGTTTTTCTTGGAACTTGCCATCCATGATCGTCTTCCGAATTATTCAGGCGATTGCGGGCTCGGCTGACTATCCTACGGCCATGGCGATCCTTGCCGTGACCTTTCCCGCAGGAAAAGAGCGTGCTCAGGCGCTTGGTTTATGGTCAGCGTCTTTTGCGGCCGCTGCTGTCTTTGGTCCGCTTATTGGAGGTCCGCTGATCGATAATTTTAATTGGCGTTCCGTGTTTCTAATCAATTTGCCGGTTGGAATTGTTGGATTGTTGATGGCGCTTGCATTTGTCAAAGAATCTGTTTCAGAAAAGAAGACTGTCAAGTTTGATTGGTGGGGCGCGCTCACTCTTGGTGGGGCGCTTGCCTCGTTGGTGTTGGTCTTAGATCAGGGGTTAGATTGGGGGTGGCTTTCCACGAACAGTCTTCTTACGTATGTGGCTATTATTGTATTCGGTACAGTATTTTACTTCATTGAACGAAACCATCCGGAGCCAATCATTGATCTGAAATTCTTTAAAAATAGTATCTTCGTGAATGCGTTAACGAATAATTTTATCGTGTTTATGGGGATGATGGGGAGCATGTTTTTGTTGCCCGTTTTCGCTCAAACATTTTTGGGATATAACGCGACAGAAACAGGCTATCTTTTTATCCCCATGGCCGCCGCGCTCATGCTCGCCGCTCCCATAGGAGGTGCGTTGATCGGCAAAGTTTCCTCGCGATATGTGATTGCGGCAAGTACCTTTGTCGCAGCGATTGGCCTCTATTTATTTTCATTCCTTGATGCAAAATCTACACCGATTGATCTCATGATCCCACTGTCTGTCATGGCATTTGGGTTGGGGTTTGGTATGGCGCAACGTACAAATATCGTCGCCTCCGCCGTTCCGGAACAGGAGATCGGTGTCGCCTCATCTATTCTTGCGTTAGCGCGTAATATTGCGGGCGCATTTGGGATTTCCGTGTTCGGTACCATTTTAAGCAACAGTATCACCTCTCATCTATTTAGTATTTCAGAATCAAGCGCCATCCACAGTGTGAATCCGGTCGCATTTCAAGCTGGAGTTGCGCTGATTATGCTGAAAGCGCAGATCTCTTCGTATGCAAGCGTCTTTGTGACCGCGAGCGTTATCGTGTTTATTGGAGCCGTACTAGCACTGTTCGCGAAGGTTGAAAAAGAGGTGACGGGGGTGGAAGTGTTTGTGGAGTAGTTTAGAGTTTTAGGAGGATTTGTAAGAGAGGAGTTGGAAAATAGTCCGAATTTATTCTAAGATCAGGAGTATGAAATTTTCTCAAGAAAACCTGACCGCTTTTTTTCGTGCGTCTGAAGCCTCCTCATTCGGAGAACCCGTCAAAACCGTTGAAAGGCTTGCTGAGCTCATACCGTCTGGTGGGACGGTGCTTGACTTGGGTTCGGGAGATGGGCGGAACACACTGTATCTGGCAGAAAAAGGCTTTCATGTGAAGGCAGTTGATTTGTCTGAAGCGGCGATTGAAAAACTCCATCGATTTGCAGCGCAACGTGGTTTGGCCGTTGAGACGCAGATCGCAGATGCGGCAACGTACTCCGTTGACAGAACGTATGATGCGTTTGTCGTTGTTCTCCTGTTTCAATTTTTGGACGAAGAAGCCACCACGCGTCTTTTGAAGGAAATGAAGGCGAATACGAAGTCTGGAGGGGTTCATGTTGTGCACCTTTTTACCAAGTCGGGCGATCGT
>CAIKOH010000066.1 GCA_903829075.1 Candidatus Uhrbacteria bacterium | reverse complement strand
TTCCTTTTTTCTCTAAAATGTCTTACTTTGACGAACGCCTTCTTTTTAATACACTCTCATGTTCTAAAATTATTTCTTCCAAAAACTATACTTCGCCTTGAAGCTGTCCGATGTCTTAGCAATGTCTTCCCATGGCTCTGTGTATTTGATCTTTGCTGCATACTCAAGAATCTGTGGCATGTTCCGTTCAAGTTTTTCAAAACCCTTAACATACGCTTCAATTGTCCCTGGACATAACACGTATCCCGGCCAAGAACTTACGGCTCCAAGAACTAAGGTCGAACGAATCACACGAAGTGTGTTCGGATACCGCTGAATATCGAATTGTTTCTTGAAATCATTGTAGATTTCGGTCTGGAAAACCGGTTGGCCTGAAAGAGGCGTGTTTTGGTAATGGCGGACGTTCAATCCTTCGGCATTGAGCGCATCTTGGATCGCCTTACGAAATTTTCCGGGATGAGAAAAATCAAACGACGTCGGGTCAAGGCCGATACGATAAAAATGGAATACACCTTCTCCCCCAGGGATGTCATTTGGTGGACGGATCCACTTGAATGATTGAAGCTCGCAATTCATTCGCAGGCTCGCCTGACGAATTCGGCGGGTAAGTTGTGGAAGCCGACGCAACTGAGTGCGTGCCATCGCAGCTTGGATCGGGTTCAGAGTGTAATTCCAGCCCAATGTATATGAATTGTACTTACGTGGAGTATTAGCTCGCAGGATCTCGCCGTAGATACGTACCATCTCGGCGCGATTTTTGGCGGCCAGGGTCTTGTTCAAGAGAATTCCACATTCACCGCAAGTCGCCAGATTTTTTTGCGACATCAAGCTGAAAGCGGATGCATCTCCGAAGCTCCCAAGCGGTTTTCCATTAAAACGCGCCCCTGGAGACTGGGCAACATCTTCAATGAGCATTAGATTACGTTCTCTGCAGAGTTCCTGAATAGGATGGATATCAGCCGGAAAGCCGTGCATGTGTACGACAATCACGGCTTTTGTTTTCTTCGAAACCTTTTTGCGGATCGAATCGGCAGTGATGTTATAGGTGATGGGATCGATGTCCGCAAAAACGGGAATGGAACCGTTATGAACAACTGCCATGGCGGTGGCAATGAACGTCAGATTTGGAACAATCACCTCATCTCCTTGACCGATCCCTAAAGAAGCAAGAGCGACGTGCAGGGCGGCCGTACCGCTATTCAATGCCGTCCCATGCGGCATCTCAAATGAACTGGCCATCTCAGCTTCTAGGCCGTAGACTTCTGACGAACCGCGTCCCGAAAAATCCTGCACATCGAATGCCCTCATGACTGCGTTTCGATCTTGCCTGGTCACGATCGGCCAAGGAATACGCAAACGCGCATGCACACGCACGAGAGGAACACCCCCAAACAACGCCAGTCTATATTTTGACATACTCATTGAGGAGCAAACGAATAAATGCAGGATACGAAAAGCCGGCGAGACGCGCTTGTGACGCGGCGGCACGCATCGGACCCAGGGCCGGATGCGCATCGGTCTCAATCGCCCACGGACCCCCTTCTTGATCAAGAATGAAATCCGTCTTGGTAACGCCATACGCACCAAGTGCACGATGGATGTTCAAAGCCGCCTCCGTGCACAGGCATCTGACCCGAGACGGAAGAATCTTCGTCGAGACCGCAAGAACACCGATATTCGCAACGTCCCGGCCTCGTACGAGCGGAGGGAAGGCCATGGGTTTCGCATGCCCAACGACGCATACTGACACCTCAAGCGAACCAGCGATGCAGACTTCAGAAAGAACGTTTTCTTGTCGCTTCGGTTGTTTGGAAACGACCAGACCATTCTTGCTTCCGCCATTGTAGGGCTTACTGACCCAAATCGAATGAGGATTCTCTTTCCCGTATGCCCGTCCCTGAAAATACCAACCCGGAGTTTCGATGCTGAGCGAAAGATAGAGCAGCTTCGTCAAATGCTTGTTCGACATATTCGCGCAGGCCCATGATGAAGAATGCGTGTGACGGATCCCGCGTGTCTCCAGCGCCTGTTGCAACGTCCCGTCTTCGCCGAATCCTCCATGCGTGGCAATAAAGCAGAGAGAAGCGCGATCGAGCGTCTCAATCTGTTTTATCCACGACGTTTCGCGCAGGCGAATGACCGGCGCGCCTAAAATACACGAAACATGTGCCGCTGATTCAGCTGCAACGATTCCTTCTGGTCCGTGATCATTGGTGAGAATGACGAGACGGCGGTCGTGGATCATGATTTTTTTCTAATGCTAGCTCGATCTGTTTCCCTAAGAACTCCCCGAACGTCATCCCGGCCGCAGCCGCTTCTTTGGGACAGAGGCTCTGCTCTGTCAACCCGGGAATGGTATTCGTTTCCAGAAAATAAAAGGTTCCGTCGCACAAAATAAAATCGGAACGGCTTAACCCGTCGCAACCAATGCGGGCGTGGATTTGGCTCGCCAGCCGTTTGACGTCTTCCGCTTCTTTTGGTTCAAGCGGGGCGGGGCAGATTTCTTTAGTCTCGGTCGAATTGTATTTAGCGTTATAATCGAAGAACACTCCGTCTGGAAGAATCTCAACTGGGGGCAAAACCATGAGGTCGCCCCCGACACTGGAATTCCCCAAAACGCCACAGGTGATTTCGCGGCCTCTGATGTACTGCTCCACTAAAACCACCTGATCTTCTGCAAACGCAGAAGCTAGAGCGTCTGCTAGCATCTCTTTTGAGGTTACGAGCGAAATACCTATACTTGAACCGGATTCGTTCGGTTTGATGATGCAGGGGTATAAAATCTCTTTTGAGATCCGCTTGTCCAACTCTTCGAGTGTTGGTATCGAACGATGGAAGATCGTAAAAAAATGTGGAACTGAGACACCTATGCCCGTTATCAGGTTGCGTGTCTGCGCTTTATTCATGCAGAGAGAGCTCGCGAATACGCTTGAGCCGGTATATGGAATTCGTAACATGTCGAGCAAGGCTTGAATCCGGCCATCTTCACCAAACTGGCCATGCAGAGCGATGAACACGACATCAAATGGGCAGACGGATAATGTCAAATCCGAATTGTCTGAAACCGGCACCAGCTGGTGGCCATCTCCCTGGCTGATATCGAGTTGAAGCGGTGTTTGCGCGCCCTGAAGAAGCCACTGACCATTCGACGCGATCTCGATCAACTGCGACTCGTAACGTACTGGATCTAAATGCGTCAACACCTGCTTGCCCGACTTCAAGGAGACTTCGCGCTCGCTCGAAATTCCGCCGCAAATGATCGCCACTCGGACTTTTTTGTTGGGATTCATAGTCATTCTTCTCGAAGAGGGTCTAACGGATCATTCGAAAGGATTAATCTCCCCAGACGATTCCGTTCCAGCAAGATATCGCACTTCGTCCGCGCATTCAACTGGTCGATCAGGTAGGGCATCCGCTCACTGAACAATTCTTCCAAAACGCTCAGGACATCCTCAAAACTTGGCGCATCATGCGCGCTCTGGTGTCCTTCGTATTCAAACTCCATCTGTGTATGCTCGAACCCGGCTGGATTGGATGCCAATGAAAACGAAAGTGAGAACAAAAAATCTTGGTAAGCAAAAAAGATATTGAAGCACTCTTTTGAAAAGTTTTCGACGTGCCGCAGTATCGGTTTTCGAGTCAGCATCTCAACGTACCCCGCATCTAATTGCTTCAGCTTCAGCCCATTGCGCATGACAAACGGCAAACGCAATACAGGTGTATGGATTACTGCGCTTTTCGATTTAGTTTTGATCCACACGTCCGGCAGACCTTTGACCTGAATATAACAGACGCTACCCTTATCAGCGTCTACAAATAACTGGTGCTGTTCTGATCGGTGTTCCATTTTGAGGATCCCGAGCTGCCGGACGTCCGATAACACGTGTTTCACTTGGTCGAGTGAATCGATATCAACCTTTGTCTCGATTTCTAAACCATCATCAAACGTTCTGATGACGTCAAAAATGCACCCCGTGACCACAGCATGCGTTTGCTCTTGGATGACGTGAAGGATGTCATCGACATTCATATAAAAATTGCAGCATGTTTTAAAGGAATGAGCGGCATGTTTCCATGCCGCTCGAGCGTGTATTGAGCTCTGATCAGGGCTCGATGTACGAGTATCGTGCCGATCCGCCACGCACGATCGCATCCATCTGGTTGCCGTCGTTGAAGTGCCAGATCTCCGGTCCGTAACAGGTGAAGCCTGCCCGAATCATAGCCAGCAGCAGGACTTCGCGCCGCCGACAGATCTGTCGATCGTTCCCCTTGAAACGGGAACGACGCAACCGGAAGTGATAGAACGCGCCAGCGTCGTCCTCCATCCAGTCAAACGGCACTCCGAGATTCACCGGAGCGTCGTTCTGGTAGAGCCATACATCGATTGCACCGCCCGTCGCGTGCGGGCTTGGAGCTTTCGGGTCTTTGGACGGCCAGCTGACGTACGTCCGGTTGGCTTCGCGAAGACTGTTCCGCGTCACCTCTGGAAGACGGTTGAATTCATCGCGGACCTGTCCGAGATCGAGCGAGGCGAACCTCTGGTCCAGCCTGAACCTCGCTGCCGTAAATTCACGCAAATAGAACCAGAAGAGATTCTCTTGAAGCTCGATGGAGCGCCAACCATCGTACACCTTGAGGTCGTAGCCCTGTGCGCGAACCTCCCTCTGCGCATGTTGGAACTTTGCAAAGACCCCTTGACGAAGGAAGACCCGCTCGTCCTGGATGAGCTTCATCTCACGGGCGTAGAACGGATGGCAGTCCCTTGTCGGGACCTCGACGAGCCGTTCACCGCAGTCGATGATCGGCAACTTTCGCCAGTCACCACTCCGATATGCATGCAGCGTGCGGGCGCGGACCATCTGGAGCATGATGTGGTCAATGAGCGTCGCCATGCGCAGACTCCTTTCAGCTTTGATCTACAAGCATATTCATGTAAACAGGATGTTTTATTCTTGTCAACTTCAAGATGCGCGTCTGTCCGCTCTAGCTTACCAGGCTCATGTACATTATGAACTGAGGAAGCAAATACGGGCTACCATCTTATTACTACAGAATATAAATTTCGATTGTAACTCTAGGCCACGATCTGTAACCGTGTAATCGTTACACAGCTATACCATCCCAAAGATTCTAGCTCGATCAGATCAATACGCTCGTGCATCAAAATAACGAGTTTTCCTTGTGGGCCTATTTTCATTACTTTGTCGCAAAATAAATCACCCCATTAAAATCGTCGGTAAAAAAAGAGCGATCATCGTTTTTAAAAATATCTACGGGACGCTATCAAAACTCCAAAAATCAGGACAATATATTTCATGGAGCGTTTACTTTTCCTCGGGAAGAGCGGCAAAATCCTTCTTTGTTTTCATGTACCATCCCATTCCTGCAATGGGGTGTTTCCATCTGTTCTGCATCATTTCTAGAGCACTTTTATGTGCTTCATCACCAGCCGCAACGATTTCTTTTAGATGCCGGTCTTGGACTTTTATCACTTCATCGGCTGTGTGAGCGCGGAACGGGGCATCACAAGGACCTCCCATCTGCCTACATGTCATCCTTTTCATATAGAGACATGTTATCCATCTATCATGAAAGATACTAGTCAAAAATAACATGTACATCCTACAAATCCTTGCGCGTAATTTTCGCGGCGTATAATCTGAAAGCTAGATCGCTCCACAGATGGCACTGGGAATACTCATAAAAAGATAAAAAATAACTTTTATACTATGCGTTTCATGATGCTTGTGAAAGGTACAGCCGAAATTGAAGAGGGTGTCTTACCCGACCCCCAATTGTTCGCTGACATGGCAAAATATAACGACGAACTGGCAAAAGCTGGCGTATTGATTTCGCTTGACGGACTTCGTTCAAGTGCTGATGGCGCGAGAATTTCGTTTTCTCAAGGCAACGCGAGCGTGACAAATGGTCCGTTCCCAAATCCAACAGAACTGGTTTCCGGCTTCTGGATCATCCGGGTCACATCAAAAGAAGAAGCTATTGGGTGGGCTCAGCGCGTTCCATTTAAGGACGGTGTGATTGAAATTCGTCAGATCCAAGAAATATCAGATTTCCCAGAGGAGATACAGAAGGCTGCGGGAAATGAGCCGCTGCGCTGAGGCAGTGCTCCCAAACCTCCCTCACAAAAAAATAGCTGAAGAAAAACGCTTGCGTGCCCCGAGTAGAGCAGCTCAGGCTTTTCATGTATCTTGATGATACATGAAAAAAATTGAGGTTCATCGTCATTCAATAAAGCTGGGACCAGGCGATACGAATCTGAGTGACGAAGGAATTCATCTCGCACAAGAAATTGGAAAGAATAATTTACGAGGCAAAAACTTCAGCCATATTTTTGTCAGTTCTTTAAAACGTACACACGATACTGCTATCGAATTCATGCGGGGAGCCGGTGATTTTCCTCACGTGTCATTTCAACTTTTTCAACCAGGTATTGAAGTCGGTGGAACGGATGACGCTCTCAAACTTTGGAGTGGCGTTTGCAATCAAGCAGAGCATGTCGGTCAAGACATGCTCCAAGCAGCTCTGCAAAAGGAAACGAAGATAGCACACGAGATCGCGACGAAATCAGCCGTCTCCTTCAGGACATGGATCGCTTCCCTTCCAGATGGAGCGAACGCTCTCGTGGTTGGACACAGTCCGTTCTTAGAACTCATGGTTTACGGTTTGTTTAAAAAAATCCTTCCACAGTTACACTACTGCGAAGGCTTCATGCTTGTGGAAGATCATGAGCTGCTCCGCTTTGAAAATCTACAAAATCTTCTTGCATCGAAGGCTGCGTGAGGAAATATCCCCCTCACGGCAAAAAGCCACCGGCCTGAATTTCCCAAAGTTTTTTATAGATCGAATCTTTTTGAAGAAGTGTTTCATGCGTTCCTTCGTCCACAACCCTTCCTCCGTCCATCACGATGATACAATCCATTTCCATGATTGTGGAAAGACGGTGGGCGATCGCAATAGCCGTTTTATTTTTCATCAGTTCATGTAGGGCGTCTTGAATCAACATTTCGGATTCTGAGTCGAGACTTGAGGTGGCTTCATCCAATAACAAGATCGGTGCATCTTTCAAGATCGCACGCGCAATCGCCACACGTTGGCGCTCACCACCAGACAACTTGATCCCACGCTCACCAACAAGCGTGTCATATCCTTGTGGAAGTTGTTGGATAAATTCGTGACAGCGGGCTTTTTTGGCCGCCTCAAACACGTCTTTATCCGTCGCATCACGTCGACCATAGCGAATATTTTCCATCAGGGACCGATGGAAAAGGATTGGCTCTTGCGGAACAAGCGCGACGGCTTCACGCAGACTCTCTTGAGTCACACGAGCGATGGATTGTCCGTCGATCAAAATTTTTCCGTGATCAAGCTCATAAAAACGCATCAATAATTTGGTGACCGTGGATTTTCCCGCGCCGCTTGAACCCACCAACGCGACTTTTTCTTTTGGTCGAATCGAAAGATTAAAGTCTTTCAAAACAGAACGCGTTGCGTGATAGTTAAACGCGACCTGTTGAAATTCAATCGTCCCTTTTTTCACGATCAACGACTTAGCGCCACGCATATCCTTAATCTCATAAGGCAGCTCTAAAATTTCCACCATCTCTTTCGCGTCTGCCAAAGATTCATACATGTTTCGAATTAAGCGACGAAAGCTTCCCAGCTGACCAAATAAAATAATGAGATAACTCTGCAGTAACACGAAATCACCAACGGTGAGCAGTCCGCGCTGCCATAAAAGAATCGCCTCATACATGACGCCAAACTGAATCCCGATCATGAGCAGCGTTTGAATAGCATCACTCGTCGCACCTAAATTCCACGCAAGTGTTTTGAGCTTGAACAGCTCTTCCGTAACCTTGGTAAACAAACGATCTTCATGGGCGTAGCCATTAAAAAGCTGGACCGTGATGTTATTAGAAATAGAATCCGAAAGCGCGCCGGTCGCCTCTGAATCT
>CAIKOH010000065.1 GCA_903829075.1 Candidatus Uhrbacteria bacterium | reverse complement strand
GCATGACCGTTTTTGATTTCATCGACATGGGGTTTGCGATGGCGTTCGGATACGGGCTTAGGGCCGCGAGACCGCGCGAAGAGGTGCAGGGATGAGTGAGGTCAGCGAAAGAGAAGCCGATCATCTCTGGGATATAAACGAGGTGGCGTCGTTCTTGAAGTGCTCTGTCCGCCATGTGCGCGACCTTGCCATCCCGCGCGCTCGCCACGGGAAGAAATACGTTTATGATCCCGCCGATGTGAAAATCTATAATTCGAAGGCGAAAAACGCATGTCACTCAACAAGCGCCCGAACTCCCCGTTCTACTACGCGGATTTCACGATCAAAGGGGAACGGGTTTTTAGGAGCACTGGCACAGCATCCCGTCGAGAAGCTGAGGCGATCGAACGTCAATGGAAAGCGGCCAAGCGTAAAGAGATCGAAGATCGTGGACCAGCCGGAAGGCTGACGCTGGACGACGCATTCGCGAAGTTCTGGCGAGAGATGCGATCGGAATGGGCTCCGACATGGCAGGCAGAGGTTGCCCGATATATCAAAGATATCCTTGCCAAGACGAACCCCTCATTTGATATCGAGACGATTACCGACAACGAAGTGAACGCTTACGTTCAGGCCTGCGCTGAATCAGGTGCAGGCGGCAAGTATGCCATCAACCGCGCCTTGGCCGTCTGGCGCGGAATGCACAACAGAGCGCGCAAGACATGGAAGCACCGCGTCCATGAAATCGACTGGACATCGTTCCAGCGCGACGAAGAAAAGCGCCTTCAGTTTTTTACGACAGATCAGATTGAAATCCTTTTAAGGAACCTGCCCGCGCGCACCGGCTTGCTTGTCGAATGGTCCGTCTATACGGGATGCAGGAAAACAGAGACGCACAATCTAAAATGGTCATCGGTCTTTTTTGATCGTGGCTATGCCGAGGTTATAGCGAAGGGTGGCAAAACTCATAAGGTGTGGCTCACGCCGCAAGCTCTCGACGTTCTCTAAAGATGCGATACAACTTCAGAGTACGTGTTCGACAAAACGAACGCTAGGCGTGCGTGGGATGCGGCGCTCAAAAAAGCAAAGATAGAAAACTTCCGTTGGCATGATCTTAGACATACTCATGCGACTTGGTTGCGCCAGCAAGGAGCACCAGTTGAAGTTGTTCAACGTTCGATGGGCCATGCCGACATTGCCACAACCATGCGCTACGCTCATGTGGCGGATACGGAGCTTGTGGAGGCGCTGCATAAGCTGCCGCAACTATCCACGTCAAAAAATCACGTAACACAAAAAATAACGTCAATTGTCGTTGAAAAACAGAAGCGTAGCGGGTAGTGTCTTATGATTAAAAGTCAGATGCTCTACCGGCTGAGCTATGGGCTCTAGTGTCCAATTTATAAGGCTTTTTGTCGTGTTTTGCTCTGATTTTGTTTGCAGGAACGTGTCGTGAACCTGAAGGCGTCTGCCGCAGCGTTTTACGTCACTTTTCACAGCATGGCAACTCGATAAGGAGAACAGGAAAATGATATCGGACGTGCTATCTACAGGTGTAGATAAAATAAGGAACTACCAGAGAGATATGCCGGACATCTACAACGATGACCGAGACATGATCAACGCGGTTGCATCGGTGATGGACGCCTTGCGGCATTATTACGATGCGCCTCCGATAGCGGACATCCAAGAATTGCGCTCCGACTTTTGGAAGAAGTTTGCCACGGCAAACGACGCGCTCAATTCACGCCATCCCGTCTAGGCTATGTTCCATCTTAATGGAGGAGAAAGAGAGATGGAGAAGGACCGCGGCATTGAGTACGAGCCTGGACGATTTACGGCAAGACCTTCAGATGAGGAG
>CAIKOH010000064.1 GCA_903829075.1 Candidatus Uhrbacteria bacterium | reverse complement strand
GAATTTTTGGGGGTTTCGTTGGATACGCTGAAGAGTCGGCATCGCCGAGCGTTAGCAAAACTTAAGAAAAAGCTTCCCGATTCTTCATAGGTTCTTCATATTTGCACCAGAAAGAACGGATGCCGCGTATCATTATTGTAAAGATTATCCCTATGTTCGCGACCGATGAACAACTTGACCAGCGTCTACGAGACGTATTTAAACGCCAATTTTTGGATGAGGTTGCGATTGATCGTGCGGCACTTGTGCGGATGGAGACGGGTATTCAGCAAAAAATCAGCCTCTCTTTGCGGCGTCGTTGGATGATGACGGTGAGCGTTTTTATCGTTTCTTGTATTAGTTGTATCGTCTCCTCGGTTTTATTGATCGTTCATCTGGTTCAATCGGATAGTTGGGGGTTTGTTCAGGCGGCGACCTCTGATGCGGCGACGTTTACTCTTGCGGGAAGAGAATGGCTTCTGTCGATGCTTGAAAGTTTTCCTGTATTTGATCTGATCTGCGTGATGAGTTTGCTCGCTTTGTGCCTGTGGCTTATCCAAAAGATCGCTCAATTTCCTGCTAGATCGTTTTCACTTCCCCTTTTTGACCATCTTTCATAATTATGTCCTGGCGTTCATGGTCTCAAACAGCAGTATATACAACAATTTTCAGAATCATCTGTTACTTATTTATTATTTTGGTGGTGTTTTGGGCGGGGATGCTGCTCGGTTTTCGGAAGGCGAATACCGCGTACCATTGGGGGGGAGCGTACCAAGGAGCTTTTGGCAGAACATCCTCATCTTCAGCCTTTCAAGATATGCTTGGGTTTGATTTTACGAACGGAGATGGAGCTGCAGGCGAAGTGGTGGCAATTCAGGGAGAGCATCTGGTGGTAAAAACCAGGGATGGAATAGAAAAAGGGATAACATGTACGGACGATACGCATATTCGGTATCGTCGCACAGACGTTGCGTTCGCGGATGTTCATGTGGGAGATCAGGTCGTGGTTTTTGGCGAACCTGACGCTACAGGGAACCTAAACGCTCGCTTGGTTCGTATTATGAGTAACTAGCACCCTAATTTGTAAAAACCCTTCAATATATTATGCCCGCTTGGTTATTTTTGAAACGTCATGCTTGGAGCGTTGGAATCATCGCGGTTCTTGTGATTGGGGGCGGATATTGGTGGTATCAGGGTGGACAGTCTTCAACCGCTTCGCCACGATATGTCGTGGCGCCTGTTCAACGAACTACAATCGTCTCAGCCGTGAGCGGAAGTGGTCAGATGGTGAGCCAGAACAGTGTGAGTCTGACGCCGAATGCGATCGGTTCGAATAATATTTCTGGACGTGTAACGCATGTATACGTAAATCAAGACGGTCAAACGGTGAAAGCGGGGGAGTTGCTTGTTCAATTGGATTCCACGAATGCGCAACAGTCTGTGCAGAATGCGGTTCAGAGTTTGCAGCAAGCAAAGATCGATCTTGATTCGGCGAAGCTCTCGCTGAAAAAAATGCAACAACCAGCAACGGCATTACAGGTACTTCAAGCTCAGGACGCTGTGACGCAAGCAAAAGATGCTTTAGATCAACTTCAAAATCCAAACAATGCAAATGCAATTCAGCAGGCACAGACAGATCTGCAGAATGCGCAAAACGCTATTCAGATTTCATCGGATGGTGTGACTCCGCAGGTTGTGCGTAACGCGTATGATCAAGCTGTTCCTACCTTGCAAGGAATTGCTCCACTTTTACGAAATGCGTTGCTTGATGCGGATAAGGTTATCGGAGCGGACAATATTACGGCAAATCCAAATTTGAAACAATTTTTGTCAGTTCTTCAGCCCCAATACGTGCTAGAAGCACAATCCGAATATCAGATAGCCAAAACAAGCGTTCAAAATTTGATGCCGGTTGTGGATGCTCTGCAGACAACGAATCAAGATACGGCGAGCATTGATGCAGCTGCGAGCTCAACGTTGGATTCGGTGAATGTTGTGGAAAAAGTTCTGACGACAGTGGAAGATGAGTTAGCTTCAACGCCAGCTTCAACCAATTTTTCTCAGGCGAGCATTGATTCGTTGATGGGGACGGCTCAAGCAGACCAGTCGAGCGTTGCGGGAAAAATCACGGTCATTGTAAATCTGCAACAGGGTTTGCAGGCGGCAAAAAACAGCTCTGTTACAAGCTTGAATGCGTATAAAAAATCGCAATTGACGTTGCAAAATTTACAAAATCCCCCTGATCCTCGTTCGGTGGCCACTGCACAGGAAAAAGTGAGTGAGGCTCAGGTTTCTCTGCAGACGCTGCAAGCGGGCGCGCTGCCGATCGATGTTGCAATTGCTCAAAATACTGTGGACCAGCGCGCAGCAGCAGTGCATAACGCGCAGGTTGCTCTTGGGCAAGCGGAAAATACCCTTTCCAACTATCAAATTCGTGCTCCGTTTGATGGTGTATTGGCGCACATGAGCGTTAATGTTGGGGATAACATCGGTCCATCTACCTCAATCGGAACGTTGGTCACAACTCAGGACCTTGCAAATATTCCATTAAATGAAATTGATGCATCGAGTATAAAAGTTGGTCAAAAAGTTACGGGAACATTTGATGCGTTGCCGGGACTTTCCCTGGTCGGCACTGTGCAGGAGATTGATCCTCTCGGTGTCGTGTCGCAAGGCGTGGTGAATTACACCTTGTTTATCAGTTTTGGTACGCAAGATCCTCGAGTAAAGCCTGGAATGAGTGTAAATGTTTCTATCATTAAGCAAGTTGATCAAGATGTGTTAGCGGTTCCGAATTCAGCGGTTAAAACCATTGGTGGTCAGGCAGTGGTGCAGGTTGCTCAGATGAGTGCAACGACGACTCAGACATCGCAGGGAGTATCGGTTTCACTTCCGACGCCTCCTACGGCACGCGTGGTTCAGGTTGGAATTAGCGATGGAAAACTGACAGAAATAACGAGTGGTTTGCAAGAAGGGGATATGGTTGTGACGCAGACAATCACCGCAACAACGAAGACGGCAGCTGCGCCGACAACGGGTTCTGCGGCGAGTCTCTTGGGCGGAGGAGGGGTGCGTATTCCGGGACTTGGAGGCGGAGGCGGTGGGGGCGGTCGAGGCGGAGGTGGCTAATTTCCTATGAAAACACTGGAGTTAAAACACATCACGAAATTGTATAAAAGCGGGGGCGTTGAATTTCTTGCGCTCAAAGATGTTTCGTTTGATGTGGAAAAAGGAGAGTTTTTGGCCATCATGGGGCCATCCGGTTCTGGAAAATCCACGCTGATGTATACGCTTGGCGGTCTTGATACGCCAACAAGTGGAACGTACTTGTTGGATGGAAAGGATGTTTCCAAGATGGATGAACATGAGCTTGCCGTGATTCGGCGCGAACGCATTGGATATGTATTTCAGTCATTTAATTTGCTCTCGCGTTCAACGGTGTTGCGTAACGTCATGTTGCCTTTGGTGTATGAGGGGGTGAAAAAAGAAGAACGCGAACGTCGCGCAAGGGAAGCGTTGCGGGCGGTGAGTATGGACGAAAAATTGTTTACGCACATGTCGAATCAGCTCTCGGGTGGGCAGATGCAACGCGTAGCGATCGCCCGTGCGTTAATCAATGATCCAGCGTTGATTTTGGCAGACGAACCAACGGGAAACCTTGATTCTAAAACGGGAGAGGTGGTCATGGCGACCTTTCAACGTCTGCACAGTGAAGGGCGCACGATCGTGTTGATTACTCATGAGCGCGAGGTTGCTGAATACGCGGAACGCATCATTCATGTTCGAGATGGGCAGATCGTCAAAGAAGAGCGTGATCACAAACGTCATATCCATCCAGACCTTTATGCAACTCAGTGATCTTCTTGAGGAAACTTATTTAGCGCTTGTTGGAAATAAAGTCCGATCATCGCTAACGGTGCTTGGAATTGTGATTGGAATTGCTTCGGTGATTGCGATGGTTGCCATCGGTCAGGGGTCTCAGGCCAGCATTCAGGCCAGCATTCAGTCGATTGGATCAAATCTGATTGCGATCACGCCAGGCGCCCAACGCGGAGTTGGTCAGCAGGTGAGCGCGGGTCGTGGATCGTCACAGACGCTTACCGCGGCTGATGCGAGCGCGATTCAGGCTCAGGTGAGTTCGGTGAGTGCGGTCGCACCTGATTTGACCAAACGATACCAGGTCACGGCGCCAGGAACGAATACGAATACGCAGGTGATAGGCACGACGCCAGCTTATTTGAATGTGCGTAATATTGCGGTTGACCAGGGGAGCTTTTTTACAGATCAGGATGTCACAAGTATGGCAAAAGTTGTGGTGATCGGACCGACCGCGCGTGATGATCTGTTTGGACAGGGATCAGATGCGATCGGAAAAACTCTGCGCATCAATAACATCTCTTTTTTGGTGATAGGGATCACGCAGTCAAAAGGAGGAACGGGTTTTGCGAATCCTGATGATGCGGTGTATGTTCCTTTGACGACTGCGCAGCATTTTCTTGCGGGTGTCACCTACGTGTCTACCATCAGTGTATCTGCGGTTGATCAGCAATCGATGTCCACGGTTCAACAAGCGATCACAACCTTGCTATTGCAGCGTCATAATATCAGTAATCCGCAAAGTGCGGACTTTAGCATTTTGAATCAAAATGATATCGTGTCTACCGCATCGAGCGTGACAGGTACGTTTACGGCGTTACTCGCATCTGTCGCGGCGATCTCTTTGGTGGTGGGTGGAATTGGAATTATGAATATGATGTTGACCACCGTGACAGAGCGCACGCGCGAGATCGGTTTAAGAAAAGCGATTGGTGCAGAGCGCAACGATATCAGTAATCAGTTTTTGATGGAAGCGGTGGCTCTAACTTTTTCTGGCGGAATTTTGGGGATAATATTGGGATGGATTGTGACGCTATTGGTGGAAAAGTTCGCCTCCATACACAGTCAGATTACGCTTTCATCTGTGTTGATGGCGTTTGGTGTGTCGGCAGCGATCGGTGTCGTGTTTGGATATTATCCGGCGCGGCGAGCGTCTGGATTGAATCCGATTGAGGCCTTACGTTACGAATAATTCTTTTATCTTTTTTGTATGAAGAACTCTTGGTTAATCGTCATTGTTGTCGCGATCGTGGTTGGAGGAGGAGCGTTCTATGGAGGGATGCGTTATGGAATTTCTACGGTCCCGGCTGTGACGGCCGGTAGTGGTACGCCAGGCGCTCAAGGAGGTTTTGGTGGTCGCGGTGGTCGTGGTGGAGCGGGCGGACAAGGCGGTGGTGTTTCTGGTAATGTGATCGCGAAAGATGCGCAGAGCCTGACTGTTCAGTCCCGCGATGGAAGTTCGCATATTGTGTTCTATTCAACTTCAACTACGATGCGTAAGATGGTTGACGGGTCTATCAACGACGTATTAGTAGGAGGAACGGTGACAGTTTTGGGAGCAACGAATAGCGACGGAAGCGTGACCGCACAGAGTATTCAGATGCGTCCCGTTGGAGGATTTGGGGTCGGGGGAAATGCTTCATCAACGCCAAACGGACAGTAACGTCTAAAAACGCGCGCTAAAAAGCGCGCGTTTTTTATTACAAGATATTTTTATAAAACAAAACTCGCGTGGTGAGAACACGCGAGTCGAGGCAGGATGTTGGCGAATGAGCGAGCGCACGAGTGCGCTAGGGGGACGCGTCTGTCAGCGCCGGTGGTGCGTACGAGAGCGAGATCTGTTCGATGAGGATCTCCTCGCGCGTGCACAGAAGGCCGTAGCTGAGAAGGTGTGGGAACGCGTCCAGGTTGAAGGGGGTGGCGAGATTCCAATCCACGATCGGACTCCAGAGATCGAGGAGGGGCTGGCGTAGGACGTAGTTGTCCGTGCACATGGTCTCGGGCTGCTGGATGACGACGGTGCAGCTCTCGTGGATCACGATGGCCACGGCAGGCGGTTCGAGCGCGGAGTCTCGCGACTGGACGGGGCTGTCGTAGCCCATCCAGCGGTTCAGCAGCGGCGAGATCTGCGCTACCCCGAGTATGGAGACAGCTACAGAGAGGATCCATAGCAGGGTGGACATCTGACGGAACTTGGGGGCGACGAACCCCAGTGTCTCCCGACGACGCTCCTCGAGCTGAGCCTTCCCAGCCTCTTCTGACGAACGGTACGGTTCTTGATTGGGCACAGATCACCTCCGCCAGGCATCCTAATAGACGCTAATCTTGAGGTCAAGCTAGGCAGTTGACGGTTTTGGTGAGGTGCGGTACTCTGTTGGGGTTAGTTGAAAATACGCCGGAGTAGCTCAACGGCAGAGCACCGGTTTTGTAAACCGGCGGTTGGAGGTTCGATTCCTCTCTCCGGCTCCACGATTTCCGCGTTATTTTCTTTCATCGGCTTGAGCGCCTCTTTTTTCGAACTATTCCCCCGCCTATGTCACAAGACACACTCATCAACATGGAATGTACGGTTTGCAAACGCCGTAATTACCAGACCAAGAAAAACAAGAAAATCATCAAAGGACGTTTGGAATTGAAGAAATTTTGTAAGTTTTGCAAGCAGTCCGTCGCGCACAAGGAGACGAAATAAATTGCCAACTTGTTCAATGAAAACAACGATCTCGAGATACAGAGTCGTTGTTTTCTGTTGTAAACGATCTTTCGGGGTGGGAAACTTGACAGATCCTCTTGAATAAAGTAACGTCTGCGAATTGACCTTATGAGCAAAGCACACCGTGGGAACGCATCAGCCGAACGACATGCGAGCAGAAGCGGAAAGCCGTCTCGTTTTTCCGGTCGTTCGAATCGTTCAGAGCGTCCAGAGCCTTGGAAACAAAAATCCTTCGGATCTGGTTCTGAGCGTGCGACTTCCTATGATGCGGTGTGTGGATCCTGTGGCAAATCTTGCACGGTTCCATTTCGACCAAGCGGCAGCAAACCCGTCTATTGTCGAGCATGTTTTCAGATGAATGGTCCAGCAGAGCCACGTAATTACGGCGGAAAACCTCGTTTTGACAAGCCTTCGTTTGAAGGAAAACGTTCCTTTGGATCCCCAGAACGGTCAGAAGGATCTCATGTGCAGGAACAGCTTAAAGCGATCAACGCAAAATTGGATGCCATTATTGAAGCGTTGAACGATTGATCCAGCCCGTGTTCATCTAAAGAAACAACCTGTATGATATGGATGGGTCACCAAGACCGATCCATTTTCGTATGTCAAAACGCATGAACTATTCTCTTCGTGGTTTAGCCACGCTCCTGTTGAGTGGTTGTTTTGGGTGTGTATGGTTGACGTTCGCGCAGGCGGCGCCGTTGCCGACGCATTCGGCGACAACCTCGAGTACAAACGTTTCCTCTACTACAGCTCAGGCTCCACAAAGCGATGTGCAGGGGACCTATGAACGCGCCAGTGTTGAGAAGGTTGAACAGACGAGTGAGCAGGTTCCTGGTGGCGGCCAGCAAGTCGATGTGTACACAGTGCGTTTTTTATCTGGGCCGTGGAATGGACAGACGAAAACGATCAGTAACGAAGTTGGATCTGATCCGTATGGGATCCAGCCGGTCGTGGGGGATTCGTTGGTGATATTTATTCAGCCAGATGGATCAGGCGGTTCAAATTTTTATATTGAAAGTTACGATCGTCACACGGCCATGCTATGGCTCGCGATCTTGTTCGTGTTGACATTGGTACTGCTCGCTGGATGGCAGGGGATCAAAGTCGCATTTTCGATCCTTATTTCGCTGGTGTTGATCGGCTGGGTGTTGATTCCGGCGTTTTTGAGCGGCGTGAATCCGGTGCCGGTCGCGATCGCGATTAGTGGCGTGTTAGCCCTCTTGTCCGCTGGACTTTCAACTGGCTGGAACCGTAAATCATTGGTGACGGCTATTGGAACCATGGGCGGCATCCTGGTCGCGTATATGATCTCTGATTGGTTTTCGACCTGGTCGCATTTGGATGGATTGTCTTCGGACGAGGATCGTCTATTTTTTAGCAACAATCAAAATTTGAATCCACGCGGATTATTGTTCGCGGGGATTATTATCGCCTCGCTTGGTGTAGTGGAAGATGTGGCCGTGTCGATTGCGTCAGGCGTGTCTGAAGTGAAGCGTGCTAATCCGCGGGCGACGACGCGTGAATTATTCGCGTCCGGCATGGTGGTTGGCAAGGACCACATGGCTGCGCTGGCAAATACCTTGGTGTACGCCTATGTCGGTGGTTCATTGTCGACGCTCTTACTGTATAAACAGTTCGGAGCCTCGTGGTTTAAATTTATCAATTTTGACATCGTGGTCGACGAAATCATTCGTTCCTTGTCCGGCACGATCGGTCTGATCTTCACGGTTCCTATCACCGCGCTGTTATCTGCCTGGGTGATCGCGCGCACGCGTACGGATGTGTTGAATGCGTTGCCGATGGACACGCATCACCACGCGCATGACCATGGAGATGCTGTACACACGCCAAGCGAAGTGACGTCCGTGCCAAAGATTCATCGAACGCCGAAATAGAGAAAATCAAAAAAAATAACCAATCTTAAACTAACTGGAATATCGGTCGGGCGTCAATCTATGAGAGGGTGAAAATAACAAACGGAGACCCATCCATGCCGTTTTTGGATGACGGGCAAGAGTTGAATGATGTGAGAATGTATTTCAGAAAACCGCTCTACCAGAGAATAAAAAATCCTCCGATGTTCTCGGAGGATTTTTTATTCTTAATTGGTTGAGGTTGGAGCGGCCTGGCTCATGGCTTTTTTCATAACGTGCTTCTTCATGACATGCTTTTTTACAACAACCTTCTTTTTCATCACTACACGTTTCATCATAACGTGCTTCTTCATGACATGTTTCTTGACCATCATGGTTCCGGCAGCAGGGGTAGTTGTTGCGGTTGGGGCCATTTGAGCAAAGGTGGCCATCGGAGCGGCCAGAGATACGACGAATGCGGCAGTGGTGAGAACGGTGACAAGTTTCTTCATACAAAAATAAAAAATATTTTGAGTGCTTAGGTCACTCAACGGGTACATCATACCGGATCTACAGAAAAAAGTGACATGCACACCAGTTTATGTATAAATCGATACTTGACTCCAGTATTTACTTAATATATACTTGAGTAATCAACTATTAATCAAATAAAAATGCCTACTATGAAAGATTTGAATCAGTCTATCAGATTCTGTATAGATATTGCGAAGCTTCAAACCGAGTTAAGCCGTCATTTAGATGCGCACTTAAACGGCATTGGATTTACTGAATTTATTATTCTTTACCATCTTAGCCAAGCGGACGATCAGAAGATGCGTCGTATAGATTTAGCAGGAAAAGTGGGTTTAACTGCTTCCGGGGTCACGCGCCTGCTTCTTCCAATGGAAAAAATAGGATTGATAAAAAAAGAATCAAACGAGCATGATGCCCGCGTCAGCTATGTTGTCCTTGCGTCAGGAGGAAAAAACAAACTAACAGAAGGGCTTGAGTACATGGAAGATTTTTGCGATGGTGCTATTCCAAAAAATCAAACAACAAAATTAAAAGAATTCTCCGATCTACTCATTGAAATTGGCAAGAATTTTTAAATGAGGTGAGGAGCTTTATCAACTTTTTGACCGTGACTCCAACGAGGGGAGGTCGGAGTGATATGTTTGAAATACGTGTACTAAAAAATGAAAAAACCGCATCCCTGCCTACGTCGAGTGCCGACGTTGGCGAGGCGCGCGGTGAAGGTGCTGTGTCGTCGTCAGTTGGGTGATCGTACCGGGTGCGGCCGCGGAGTGTTGTGCTAGTCATGGTTAGCAACGCGACTCTCCGGTCGGGGTGTTTGTTGTGTATGGGTAGGGTGGTATGGCGAACAACTCCTTATTTTACAAAGCAAAAACACCGTTGTGCGGTGTTTTTGCGTGGTCGGGGTGACAGGACTTGAACCTGCGGCCTCCTGCTCCCAAAGCAGGCGCTCTAGCCAACTGAGCTACGCCCCGAATGAATCTACCGTTGGCATCCTACCCGAGACTCAAAAATAAAGCAACACGAAGGGAGTTCCGCTTCGTGTTGAAGAATTACGCGGTATTTCTACGAGATGCGTCGAGCGAGGTAGCCCACGGGCTTGCCTGTTTGCCAGAGTGAAGGCAGCTTCGGAAAAACGATGAATCCAGCGTGTTGGGCGACGAGGGCGCGCGTTCCATGGTGACCAATCAGCTCGCCGGATTTCACGACTTGGAAGTTCCGAGCGCCTACACCTTCCGCGTAGATGAATCCATCACCTGTCAGAGTGATCGCTTGTGACAGTTGATAGATGCTCTGGCGGGTTTGGGCCACATGTATCTGCGCCTCGTTTTTCAGCAAGCCCGCCATGACCAGCATCTGACGGATTTCCTGCTCAACCTCATCGATTCGTGACGTATCGGACGCGTGTCCTGTTTCGTAGCAAAGACCGACTCCGCCTTGCTTCGCGAACAGCTCATCGAGGGTGGTGGGTTCGCCAGCGAAAACCCAATCAGGATCTGTTAGCACGATTCCAGCTTTGAAGCATCGGCACAGTTGCTCGATCTGAGAATCAGGAAAGCGTTGACTCACCAGGAACGGTTCAGACGGGGTGTTGGTTGCGTGGATATCGATTCCCAGGTGTACTCTCGCAAAAATCTCTGCGAGTTCCCGTGCGCGTTGTTCCTCGTAGCGTGCTCCCTTTGATCCCAGGCTGTTGGCCGTGAAGCAGCGATTCAGATCTGCGCCCGCTTCAGATCCACGTTGATGTTTTTCGATGGCACGTGGATTGCCGAGTGCAAGGAGAAGTTCTCCGCGGGTGAGAATGAATCGGCCAGATAGGCAGTCCGCGAGCAGGCGCTTGACCAGCTCGATGCCTGTTCGTTCATTCCCATGTGTTCCACCGACGATGGCGACGGTCGGTCCTTTGGCGTTGCTCGAAATTCTCCAGACGCTGTCGATGATTTCGATGATGTTCATGGGATCTCTAGGCGTATTTCTGGTATACGAAAACCCCTTCTCGATGTGAGAAGGGGTTTTGCTGAATGAGCTCCCGCATTCAAATCAACCCGTTCTCACCGAGAAGGGGATGTACGACGTGATGAGAACACGAATTGAAGCATAGAATAAGTTTGCAGGAGATATGAAGAGCTGTCAAGTTGGTTTTTTTTCTCGCACGACGTAGCATGGTCGTATGCGGGTTGCGATTGATGCGAGAATGATGGGAGCCGAACATGCACGAGGAATCGGGCGCTATATTTTTGAATTGGTGCAGGCGATCGCGTTGTCGCCGGAGCTTGGATGCGAGCTGACGTTGATCGAACGTGAGCCCGATCAATCGCCATTTCTTGGTTATTCGGGGGTAACCCATCTTCAAGCTGATGCGGGATGGTATTCTTTTAAGGAACAGGTGGTGATGCCCAGGGTGTTTGCGCAGGCAAAAGCTGATTTGGTGCATGTACCGCATTGGAATGTGCCGGTGCTGTATCGTGGACCGTTGTGCGTGACTATTCATGATTTGCTGCTTCGGCATCAAGCGAATAGCGCGAAAGCCTCGCGACGTGCGCAACCGGTCGCTATGATGAAACGATTGGGATATCGATATGCGTTGCATCAGGCGATTTACCGTTCACGTACAATTTTTGTGCCAACGCAATTCGTTGCACAGGATGTACACCGTTTGTACTCAGGGGTGGAAAACAAAACGATCGTGACAGGTGAAGGGCTGACGCATCTCCCAACACCAGATACACGACGGGTTCCGACCAAACCATTCCTTTTATACGTGGGCAGCGCGTATCCGCATAAGCGACTTGATCTGTTGATCGATGTGTGGAGTGATCTCCAGAGAAGGTATCCAGAATTGGAGCTGGTGATCGCAGGAGAGCTCGATGTCTTCATGTGTGAATATAGGGCTGAGGTAGAAAAACGGCGATTGCCACGCGTGCATTTTCTTGGGCGTGTTTCAGATGCAGAGCTCGCGGCGCTCTATGATGCGGCGCAGCTATTCATCTTCCCATCTTCTCACGAGGGGTTTGGATTGCCGCCGCTTGAGGCATTGTCGCGTGGATGCCCGCTGGTTTCGAGTGATGCGATGTCATTGCCGGAGGTGTTGCGTGATACGTCTGCGACTTTCTTCCAGAGCGGGAACCGAGATGCTATGCTGCGAGTCATAGAAGATCTCTTGCCACGCACGACTGAACTCCGTCGCCAACTTGAAGACGTATCTGAGAATATATTCGAACGATTTGTTTGGCGGCAAGTCGCCAAACGCACAGTTGAAGGGTATCAGCGCGCTTTTGATTCGCATGTCTCGTCCTCGACGTCGTCGCCGCACCGCGGCTGATCGTCCATCTGGTGAACCGTTTGGCCAGATGGCATCTTTTGGATCTCCAGAACCGATGCCAGAGTCTTCGGACCAATTTTTATTGCAACTGTGGAAGGTGATCGAGCGTCCAGACGCGGTTATTGCCTCCGTGACGCTGCACGCCAAGATACGCAGAAATGCAGTGTCTACGGTCAACACCTCTTCCCCGACAACAGAGGAAGAAACGGTTGATGTTCCCGTTCATTTTGGTCAAGGGGAAGAAAGTGTACACGTGATTGAAACGCCTGACATGGTGCGGAAGTTTGCAACGCAGACGCGCGAGCGATTATCAGCTGATGTGAATGCGTGGAGTGCTCCGTGTTATGAGCAGGTTTCCTATGAGACCTTGGTTGCTACGGCAAATGATCTTTCGATTGAGCATATTGATCCGCGCGTCTTTGAGGAACAGATAACCACTGGTTCCGCGCTCTTTCAGAGAAGCGAGACGATCACGGCTATTTTTGTGGAGCGCGTGCGACAATCGTTTCTTGTTTCGTGGCAAACCCTTGTTCGTCCCGCGCGTCAGTCGACGAAAGTTCAGCCGCAAGAACAATTTCCTAAACAAACGTTTGGAATTTTTTCCTCCGCAGAGCCTCAGATTGAGATGGTTGTACCTCCATCAACTGAACCTTCTGTGGAGGGTGATGAGTCGCAATCAGAGCAGAGCGTCGTTGAGCGAGCTATTGAATCCATGGTTGATCGACCAAGTAATGATCAACAGAGTGTCCCCGGGGTTGAAGATGTGTTTGCTGCGGTGGATCGATCTGAACCGGTAGCAGGGAATGATCAGGGTCCTCCGTATGATGGGATCCCTGACGATTCGCAAGCCTCTGCAGAAGAACCGGAGTCGAATGCACGGCCTCAGATTCGTAAGGCGATGGCCCTGTTTGTAGGGTTGTGTGCGCTCGCGTGTTTGCCAGCAGGGGTGGCCATGTTCGCGTACCACATGCACCAATCCGCATCGCATGTGCAGCAACAAACTCAGTTAGCGATTCAAGATGTGCGGTTGGCGATGCAGGGAAGCGGTCAGGTGCGAGCAGAGGATTTGCAGACAGCGGCAGCGCGTTTTGCATCTGCAGAATCGGATGTCGCTCATGTGAACGCACTTGCCGTGGCGCTTGCGCAGGCGTTGCCGCAAACGCGTACGTTGTATCAGAGCGCTCAGGCTGCCTTGCATATTGGTGATGAGACCACGCAAGCGGCGAGTTTATTATCGCAGGGTCTGGATATGGCGCTGCATGCGAATGTCGACCATCCGGATCAGCGTTTGATTATTTTGCAGCAGCAGCTTGATCTTGCTGGAACTGTTTTAACTCAGGTGTCTGCTGATGTGGCGCAGATTGATCCGTCGGTGTTGCCGGCAAGTCTTCGTGATGGATGGTCGAGCATTCCAGCGAGTGTGGCGAGCGCACAGGCTTCGGTGCGCACCTTACGTTCCGTTGCAGCAGCTGTATTGCCGATGCTTGGGCATGACCATGATCGCCATTATTTATTCGTGTTTCAAAATTCAGACGAACTTCGACCAACCGGAGGATTCATGGGATCGATCGCGGATGTGACCGTGAATCAAGGTAAGATTACGAATGTGAAATTTCCTGGTGGTGGGCCGTATGATTTGCGCAGCCAGCTGTTGGTGCGTGTGTTGCCGCCTACGCCGATGCGTTTGTTGGGTGCACGTTGGGAATTTCAGGACGCAAACTGGTTTCCAGATTTTCCTTCTGCCGCACAAAAAATTCAGTGGTTTTGGAACGAAGCTCAGCAGCCAACGATCGACGGGGTGATCGCCATCAATTCAAATGTGTTGCGAGGTGTTATGCAGACGGTCGGTCCGGTGACCTTGCCTGATGGCACAACGTTTACCGCCGATGATGTGCTCGCGGTGCTTCAACGTGACGTAGAATTAAACTACGACAAGACGCAAAACCAGCCTAAAAAAGTGGTGGGTGCGCTGTTGCAGGCTTTGTTGAAACGCAGTAATTCATTTTCACAGACACAACAGCTCGCACTCGCTCGTTTGATGGTGGCATCCCTTGCAAATAAAGATATCCAGATGTGGATGGCGAGACCGGAGGAGGAGGCGTTTCTGGAAACGTGGGGAGCAAATGGTCGTCTGCAGCCGTTTACAGGTGATGAACTCGCTGTGAATGAGGCGAACTTGGGAGGGCAAAAAACCGATGGTGTCATTGAAGAACATGTGACGCATAAAGCGGATGTTCAGGCAGATGGTTCGATTATCGATCATGTGACCTTGACGCGTACGCATCATGGGGTCAAAGGAACGTTGTTTAACGGTGTGAATAACGTGTCATGGCTCCGAGTGTACGTGCCGCAGGGTTCGACGTTGCTGGCTGCTGATGGATTTGATGCGCCTTCTTCCACCTTGTTTCATGTGTCAAAACTTCCTGAGCCAGAGGATGCGGACATCACTCGGTTGGTACAGAATGAACGGCAGGGGGTGGATGGTGTCACGATTACGGATGAGTTTGGTCGGACGGCGTTTGGTGGGTGGTTGCAGCTGAAGCCTGGCGCTTCGAGCACCACGACATTTACCTATCGGCTTCCGTTTACGGTGTTTGATTTAGCGCGTGAGCGTTCAACGGCAACAGACGCCACATCAACCATATCGTTAGCCGCCTATACGCTGCTTGCGACCAGCCAGTCAGGAAAATCAGATCGTACGCTCACCACCAGTCTCACGGTTCCACCGCAGTGGCAAACCCTGTGGACCAACGAAGCCGCTGACGCGTCGTCGACCTCTACAGCATCGACGCTCTGCGATGGTGCTTGGAAGAGTGACTGTGTGGTGTCAGAGTTGTTTCAACGTGAATAGTTTTTTGTACGTGAGTATATGCTCTCAGAGAACCCCTTTGAACCGCCTGAGATCCCGCGTTCAGTTGAGGACGAGCGGAAGATTGATGCGTGTTTGCAGGCAGTGTATCAGCACACGGATGGTCAGCGCATGAATTTTTCGCACTTGGAACGTCCGGTGAACATTTCGTCTTGGAAATATGCGTTATTGATCGGTTGTTTTGTGGTTGGCGTGAGTCTGGGAGGATGGATGGGATGGTCGTGGTGGAATACGCGTCTTTCGCAAAAGGGGGTGAGCATTTCTCTTGAGATGCATGGTTCGCGCCAGGTGACGATGGGGCAGGTAGAGGAATATGAGGCCACCTGGAAAAATCAAACCCAAACAACTCTGCATGACGTAGATTTGGGCATTAGTTTGCCATCGGATTTTATTTTACTGTCTACGGATCCTCCGACACCTGAGCAGGCAGGGGGAACCTGGCACATCGCTGAGATTCCGCCGCATGCGTTTGGGAGTGTGCGTTGGCGTGGATGGTTTCAGGGCGCCCTTGGAACGAGCGACGTGATGCAGATGACGGCGCGTATCCCGGCCTCGGGTGGTCAGACAGAACGTCTGTCATTGGCTTCATTACAGGTGGTGCAAGCGCACACGAATCTCGATGCGACGTGGACATTTCCGCAGGTGGTAACGGCGGGCCAACTCGTTTCATTCCAATATACGATAATGAATCGTTCTGCGACAACGCTCTCGGGTGTGCATGCGCACGTGCAGTGGCCGAAGGATTTTGAGGTGCTTTCATCAAATGGGACGGCCTTGGCCACAGGTCAACAGGATGTCACGTTCCCAACGCTTGCTCCACAGGCGAGTTCTACGCAGAGTTTTACCGGAATGTTTTCTGCTGATAGCACGGGCGAGCGCACCTTTAAGGCGGATGTAGGGTTGATGCAGCAGGGGAACTTGGCGATTGCGAGCCGTACGAGTGGTTCGTTGTCTGTGGTGAACGATGATCTGACGTTGCAGCCGATCGTACATGGCTCATCCCAGTCAACGACGATCAAATCAGGCGATACTTTGCATCTTGCGCTGCGATATCAAAATGCAGGCGCGCAGGACATGGATCATATCTCGTTGCTATTGGGATTGGAGACGTTGCTAGACGGTCAATCCACGAGTACCTCGCTTGTGGATACGTCGCATATACGCGGACTCAGCCCCGTCCCTATGTTTTCGCAACAAGGAGGGTTGGTGACGTTTCGTTATGACGAAACTGGAAATCCAGATTTTCAACAGCTCGCGTCTCATGCCGGAGGGGTGATCGATCTTGCGTTACCGATGCTACCTGCACCCACAGGTACTCATGATGCAGCTATTCGTCTTACGTTGCAGGGAGGGATTTTGCGAGTTGGAGGTCATGATGTGCGTCGAATCGTTCATGCTCAGCCGATTCTGCTTTCGTACGCGAGTCAGTTTGAGCTCACGGCAGAGGCGCGGTATTTTTCATCTGAGGGAGTTCCCGTAGGAACCGGACCTTTGCCACCGCAAGCGGGAACGTCTACCACTTATCGCATTTTTTGGCACGCGCATAAAACGTTGCATGAATTACAGGACGGTTTTTTACAAGCAACGCTTCCATTAAACGTGGCGTGGGCGAACGGGGTTCAGGTTGAACAGGGGAATGTGGTCTATGATCCGCTGACGCGCCTTATTCGATGGACGATTCCGAATCTTCCTTCTGGCACGCAGGATGTACAAGCAAGTTTCTTGCTTACCGTAACCCCGCAAACAATGGATCGCGGTCGGTTTGCGCAACTTTTGCAGGAGACACATGGAGGGGTCACGGATGGATCGACGAGTGAACAATTTTCCGCAAGCGCAGACGCATTGAACACAGATCTCACCACAGATGATTTTGCTCTTGGCGAGGGACTGGTGCGATAAGTGTTTATCCACAGTGCGCGCGTGTTGGGTCTTGCGTGAAAAAGTGCTATCATACAAACGTCTATGACCATTCGTGGTGGCCGACGGCCACGTGTCGTTCCTATTTCAGCTCCTTCTTTTCCTACCATGCCCCGTTCAAATTTATATCGCAACATCGCCTACACATTTTTGGGCTTAACCGTGTTGGTGGTGATTTCTGTTTTGTGGCTATCGTCTGTGCATGCCACGGTTGCCGTGCACGTGAAACAAGAAGCGGTGAATTTAGATGGAGCTGTTGAAATTGCACGTCAACCACAGTCTGGTAAGATCGGAGGGCGTGTCATGCAAAGCGTGTTCACCCAAACCCAAGATTTTTCCATTCCAATAAGCACCTCGACAACAGATACGCAGGTCACCTCGTCGCCGGCAGCTGCTCCTGTTGCGGTGCCCACACCTTCTTCAAGTGATACGAATGCGCCGCTGCTTTCAGATACGGTGATTGCCCGCGGAACAGTGCGCATCGTCAATAATTCAGCGCACGCGCAAACCTTGGTGAAAACTACGCGTTTGCTGACGGCGGATCAAAAACTGTATCGTATTGATCGTCAGGTGCACATTCTGCCTGGACAAGAGGTGAGCGTTGAGGTGCATGCTGACAAAGCCGGACAGGTGTACGCGATCGGTCCGTCCCGCTTCACCATTCCTGGATTATTTATTGATTTACAAAAATATATTTACGCAGTTTCAGATGTCGCGTTTACGGCGACGGCCCCTTCGGGAGCGTTTCGAGATGGAACGGCAACCCCTCCGCTCGCGGCTGCTCCAACCACGACCCTGCCTTTGGTTGTACCGACAACGCATCTGATGGGTGTTCCTGTAGTGACGCAGGCGATTGTGAATCAGGATGAGCAAACGCTTACGCAACAGGTGATTGATCAGGCGCGCAGCGTGCTCGCCTCAGAGGTCAATGATCCGAAGTTGGACCATGTGGTGGTGTTTGCACAGCCGGTTGATCCACCACGTTCAAGCGCTCAGCCTGGTGAGGTCACGGATCATATTCGGATCACCATCAAGCTCAGCGTGACCGCCGTATTCTATCCGGAGCAGGACATGCTTTCCTTGGTTCGCGATCAGTTGAAGAATAAAATCCCTGACGGGCGTGAATTTTTGCCGCTACGCGCGCAAGATGTGAAAGAAAATCTTGAAGCCGCAGATCCTCATGCAGAAACAGCAACGATCCATGTGGTTGCGCAAGGGACCTATCAGCTCGCGACGAGTAGCCCCTCGCTTGATAAGTCATTAGTTGAGGGTAAGACCGTTGATCAGGCCTTGAATATCCTGCGTTCTGTCCCTGGCGTTGAAGATGTGCAGATTCATCTTTCCCCGGGCTGGATTGGGAAGATTCCAACAGTTACCGATCATATTGACATCCAGGTTCAGTAGGTTGCAGTTGACCACCCTTGGTTCTTTTGTCATTATAGTTTTAGCCTCCGGCTTCACCAACCGGCGTGGAAAAGTAGAGTGAAATAAAGTGGTTATGCGCTGATGTTGCATCGGCATAGCAATCCGGGTGGAACCGCCCTCGTTCGAAGGAACGGGGGTCCCGACGAAACCGAGTATTTTCTGTTTCGTTTTTTTATTCTCCCATCATTATTTGTATGGATTATCCTCTCGAAACTCGTCGTCACAGCGCAGCGCATGTCATGGCCGCGGCCATCAAGCGTTTGTTTCCTGATGCCAAATTTGGTGTTGGCCCGGTCATTGAGCATGGATTTTATTATGACGTGGATCTTGGTCGTTCCGTGACGCCAGAAGATCTAAAAACGATCGCCCACGAGATGAAAAAACTTGTGGCAGAAAATCCGTCTTTTGAACGTGAAGAACTCTCTATCGATGAGGCAATCACGCGCTTCACCTCCTTGCATCAGCCGTACAAGGTAGAGCTGTTGAATGATTTGAAGATGCGCGGCACCACAAAAGTCAGCGCCGAAGTCGCGCACGATGTGGACGTGGCAGATGTGTCGCATGTGTCCCTGTATAAAACGGGCGACTTTGTTGATCTGTGTCGCGGACCGCATGTTGCAGAAGCGAAAGATATCGGCGCCTATAAGTTAACCAGAACCGCCGGCGTCTATTGGCGTGGGAAAGAAGCGAATCCGCAGATGCAGCGCATCTACGGCCTGTGCTTTGCCACAAAAGAAGATCTTGCTGCGCATGAGGCGATGTTGGTGGAAGCGGAGAAGCGTGATCACAAGAAACTTGGCAAAGAACTTGGACTATTCGTGTTTTCGGATCTCGTTGGTTCTGGTTTGCCTCTGTGGACGCCTCGTGGAACCATGCTGCGCGTGCTGCTCGACGAATTTGTGTGGAGCTTGCGTAAAGAAAAAGGGTATGAGCGCGTGACGATTCCACACATCACAAAAAAAGATTTGTATGTGAAAAGCGGCCACTGGGCGAAGTTTTCGGAAGAGCTGTTTAAAATTACGACGCGCGAAGGGCATGAGTTTGCCATGAAGCCGATGAATTGCCCGCACCATACGCAAATCTTTGCCTCTGAGCCGCGTAGTTACCGTGACATGCCACAGCGCTTCGCGGAAACGACCATGGTCTATCGTGACGAGCAGTCAGGAGAGCTGGCAGGGCTCACACGCGTTCGAGCGATCACGCAGGATGATGCGCACGTCTTTTGTCGAAAAACTCAGATCGAACAGGAGGTGTTTGCTGTTTGGGACATTATTGACCGGTTCTATTCGACATTCGGCTTCGACTTAAAGGTCAGGCTTTCTCTCCATGATCCAGATAAGTTTGAAAAATATCTCGGAACGCCTGAGATCTGGAAGAAGGCTGAGGATCAACTTCGATCAGTGATCGTGAAGCGTGGAAAAGAGTATGTTGAAGGGATTGGTGAAGCCGCAATGTACGGTCCGAAGATTGATTTCATGGGTGTGGACAGCATTGGTCGCAAGCATCAGGTCGCCACGATTCAGCTCGACTTTAACATGCCAGAAGGGTTTGATCTTGATTGTGTGAATGAGCAGGGCGAAAAGGAACGTATCGTCATGATCCACTGCGCGATTATGGGATCGATTGAACGGTTCCTTGCGGTTTTGATTGAGCATTACGCGGGTGCATTCCCTCTGTGGCTCGCGCCAACGCAGATCAGCGTTTTGCCGGTTGCGGATCGCCATATCGAATTCGCGCGCACTTTGGCCGCGGAACTTCGTTCACAGAATCTGCGCGTGATCGTGGATGAAGCGGCGGAATCTGTGGGCAAGAAAATTCGTGAAGCAGAAAAAATGAAGTATCCACGCATGTTGGTCGTAGGGGACAAAGAGGCGAGTGGGGAAGCGCTGACTGTCCGCATCTACGGCGAGAAGGACCAGCGAACAATGACAAAAGAGGATTTTTTGCGGCAGACATTGGAAGAGGTGAAAGAAAAGAGATAAGGACATACATAAAAACACCGGCCATAAGGTCGGTGTTTTTATGTACAACGCTTTACGCTTTTTTAGTCGTTGTTGCGAAGATCAAGGTAGCGGAAGATGAGTCTTTCAAGTTCATCGGTCGTATCGATATCCGTTTCTCTGTGCAGATCTGCGAGAAGTTCGTCGAGATGGGTATTTACCCATTCGGTCGCTGTGTTGGAGTTGAGCTTTCTCAGCACGGCTGCGGTCAAAATCTCCGGGGTGACGGAACGGTCAACGTCTGCACCAAGAAGATCGGCGAGCTTGATACGATCTGTGAATTTGAGTTCACCGACCGAATAGAGTAGCGCTTCCTGAATTTCCGCTCTGGTGCTTTCGATGGTGTGTTTAAACCAACCGTCTTCAAGATCTTCGGTTTTTTGATGTTCCTTTGAACGGTTTGCTGCAGGGGTTGCTTCTTGAGTAAGCGAATATTTTTCACGCGGCATTCGTTCTTGAAGGAGCGCTTCGACCTGAGCGAGATGCGCGCGTTTTTCATCGAGATGGTATCGCTCCTGCACGCCGAGATAGACCTGACGTGCTTGCGCAAGTTCTTCTTGTGGGGTTGGCGGAGGGAGCCGACCCTTTTCTATATGATGAGTGATTTTTTTCGGCGTGAGAAACACATCGCGCACAAGACCTGTTAGTTTATTTGCAGCTTTTCTTGCAGGGCTCGAATGGAACTTGAGCCAATTTTTTAAGTCATCTTCGCTTGTAATTTGGGTTTTTCCTCCGCTGGCACGTTCAATGGCGGAAACAAGGTCATGTTTAGCAAGTCCTTCGATTTGCTGAATAGAATCTCGTGTTTCTTTTGCATCTCGGGCGAGTTCTTTGCTGTAGGCTTCCTCCATGGCAAAGCCAAGTCTTTGCATGGCTTTGACGGTCTCGCTGTATTCTCGCGCGAGTTCGGGGATACCTTGTACCAGTTCCTCGTTGTTTTCGAGATTTTGACGCAATTTCTCGCGCTCAGCTTCGAGCGTTTTGTAGCTCGTGTTGCCTTGCTCGATAAGATCCATCAATTTTCCTGATTCCCCCTGTATCCTGTAAAGTCCTTGTCGATACGTATCATTTATTCGTTCGAGATCTCTTTGTGAAGCTGTGTCTAAACCTGGTTGATGGAATAGTTGGTTGTAGCCGCTTCGTTGAACGGCGGACTCTGGATTGAATGGGTTCACCATGGCTTCAGAACGCGATTGACGAACGTAAGAGTTGTAGTTCTGGAGTGGAGTTGGAGGGAATGCGCGTTCCAAAGCGGAATCAAGTTCTTTGATTACGTCGACTGTTTCTTGGCGTAAATCCTCGAACTCTGGAAGATTGGCTATGAGAGCATCTTCATTTTCAAAGCTTTGATGTAATGCGTCTCGTCTGGCGTTCAGTGTTTTATAGTCCAACGTGTGTCTCTCGGCCTGATCAATGAGGGTGCCTGCTTGATTCTGTAGTCTGTGTAGTCTGTAGCGAAGTCCTTGATTCACGTCTTCAATATTTTTTTGCGAAGTTGTGTCTAAGCCTGGTTGACGAAATAATGGGTTGTGACCTCTTCGTTGAACAGCGGATTCTGGACTAAACGCGTTCGCCATGGGTTCAGGACGGGGTTGGCGAACACTTGGATTGTGGGCAAAGGTTCTTGGGCTTGAGCTCGGAGTTTCTGGTCCATCGTCTTCAAGAAGGAGGTCGGAAGGGAGTTCGGTTGGTTCTTCCTTAAATTTTGGGACGTTCCCAAGTGGGTTGTGCCAGCGAGCTATCTCGTTGCCGTCTGATTTTCGGAAAAGATCAACGCGTCCCTTCGGATCGTACAGCTCATCAAACTCGGGTTCTGGTTTTTTGGAAGATGGTGTTGGTGGAAGTTTTGCAAAGTTTGCAAAATCGGCGGCAACCTCACGTGAATGTTCGCTTCTTTCTTCTTCGTAATCATCAATGAGGCTCTGCGCATCGTATAGATCGGCTTCGGCTATTTTAATCTCGGCATGTATTTTTTGAAGCTGCTCTTGCTTCATGCCTTTTGGCACCGTTGCCGTCAGCTGTTTTAATTTTGCGTTCAAAACACCGATGCTTGTTTTAAGCTGATTGAGCATTCTTTCGTTATGGGTTCCCTGCATCGCGGAAAGTGCGTTTTCGACGGTTACGACGAGATCGTCAGCCCCATTTACGGCGTAGCGTACGTCGCTCACATATTCCGTTATAGCAATGGCTTCCCGAGCATCTGGACGTGCATCCAGCTTGGTTTTTAGGGGTCTATTATCAACGGCGATTCGCGGTAGAACTCGAGGAGAGGCTTCGCCTCCTTTGAGAGGAGCTTCTCTTTTTGCGGCGGCTTCTTTTGGCATAGGAATGTGCAAATTAAAATGATGTACCTAGTATACATGCCGTGTACAGTTTTTTCTATGTCTATTGTAGCTTACGCTGTGGATAAAAAATCACCTCTCAGAAGGAGAGGTGATTTTTTATCCACAGATGCGTGTATCGATCAAGTGATGGTTACACTTTGGCGATCTGCGCGAAGACGTTTGGATGATTCATGGCGATCTGCGCGAGAACTTTGCGATCAAGCTCGATGTTGCGTTGCTTGAGACTGTGGATGAACTTCGAGTAGGTCGTTTCAAGCAAACGAGCGGCGGCGTTGATGCGCATCTGTTGCAATGCACGTGCGTCACGCTTCTTGAGGCGACGATCGCGGTACGAGTTGGCACCGGATTTGGTGGCGGCAACCTTGGCGAGAGTGATGCGGTTCTTGCGACCCCACATCATGCCCTTGGTTCGGGCCAATATATTCTTGCGGCGTTTGATGCGGTGGGTGCCGCGTTTGACTCTTGGCATAGGGGTTAGATTAATTGCTTGATGGTTTTGGTGTAGACGTTGGAGACCTGTCGATCGCGGCGCTTGTTGCGTGTGACCTTACCGCTATCACGACCATTGAAATGATCCTGACCAGCTGCGCGCTTGATAACCTTGCCTGTTTTGGTGATGCGGATGCGTTTGGCAACCGTCTTGTGTGTCTTGAGTTTCATAGGGTTAGGATTTTCTTCCCACGATCGCCGAGACGTTTCCACGGTTGCGGCTGATGGGTTGTTCAAGCTGTAAGGCGTGGTTCGCTTCTAACAGTTTGATAAATGAATTGATGCGTTCGTTGGCCAGATCACCGTGCTCCTTCTCACGTCCGCGGAGGATGATCTCGAGTTTGAGCTTGTGTCCATCGTTCAAGAATTCCACGGCTTGACTGCGACGAATTTCGGTGTCGTGTTCTCCCATGCGGATCGACAAGCGTATGCCCTTGACCTCAACTTTTTTGGCGCGCGCTTTCTGAATGCGTAGTTCTTTTTCCTTTTGATATTTGAACTGTCCGAAGTCGATCAGCTTGCAGACCGGAGGAACCGCCTTGGGCGAGACTTCCACCAGATCGTAGCTGCGTTCGCGCGCGATGGCGATGGCCTCTTTGGTGGCTAAGACCCCAAGTGGCTTGCCCTCTTCATCGATCACCCGGACTTCCGGAGACAGGATCGACTCATTGGCGCGATACAGCGGCATCAGTTCTTTTTTTTGGTAGCCGCCTCGGCGGCGATGGTGAATACGCATTTTTTATGGAGAAACAGAACGTCGAAAGACATGTCAGCTTCGTGCGTGATGATACGTAAAGCTAGGATATTTGTCAAGTTTTTGAAGAGGAATAGGTCGTTCCATCGGAGCGGGGCTCTGCCTCTGCACTCCGGTCTATTCTTTTTGTTGCGTCAAAAAGAATAGACGAAGAAAAACTGTTGCGCGAGCATCTCCGCTCCTCGGATGGCTCTGTCTCGATACGCGGGCAAGCGCAACTCGCCACGTCACACCCGATCAGATCTTTTAGATGAAGACGTGGCTCAAGCATCGCGCTTGCGTTCATCGCTATCTCACAGGCCATCCTGCGGTGCTCGATAGTCGCGCGGGAGTTTGAGGGGATTGTGTCGGAGCCGACCGTCATTGCGAGTTCGACGAAGCAATCTGAACGGCTGGCCGATCGATTAGTGAGGGCGTGTGTGTTCATCCTATGCTCTTCCTAATCCCACACGATCTCTTACCAAGGTCATTTTTTGTTCCGCGAGTTTTTGTGCTTGATCGCGACCCTTATTCAGAAGGGTCATGAGTTCAGAGGGATCTTTACGAAATTCAAGTAAGCGATGACGAATCGGGCCAAGGTGGTTGATGGTGACTTCGGCAAGTTCTTTTTTAAAGTCGCCAAACCCTTTTCCAGCGAAAAGCTGTTCGATTTCTGGCATGGTTTTGCCTGTCATGTGATGGTAGATGGTCATCAAGTTCGCGAGCGCGGGTCGCTCGATGGGGTCGAAGGTGATAGTTGAACCGGAGTCGGTGACGGCACGGCTGATTTTGTGACGAATCGTGTCGGTATCATCGTCCAGAAAGATCGTGCCATTTTTTGCGACATCACTTTTGCTCATTTTTCGATCTGGGTGCGCCAGGCTCATGATGCGCGCGCCATGTTTTTGAATGAGAGCTTCTGGAACGTTAAACGTCGGTCCAAAATGGGTGTTGAAACGCTGCGCGAGCGTGCGTGTGAGTTCGAGGTGTTGCAGCTGATCTTCGCCGACAGGAACGGCGGTCGTGTCGTACATCAAAATATCCGCGGCCATGAGCGCTGGATAGGTGAAGAGGCCGATGCCGGATCGTTCGCGACCCTCCTTCGCGGACTTGTCTTTGAACTGCGTCATGCGTTCCATCTCGCCCATTTTTGCGATCGTGCCGAGGATCCATCCAAGCTCGGCGTGCTGCGGAACCTCGCTTTGCACGAACACGAAACAACGTTCTGGAAGAATACCAACCGCAAAATACATCGCAGCTGTGTCGATCGTGCGCGCGCGCAGCTCTGCCGGATTTTGCGGAACCGTAATGGCATGCAGATCCGCGATCATGAAGGCACAGCGGTACGTATGTTGAAGTTCGACCCAATATTTCAATGCACCGATGTAATTTCCAAGGTGCGGAATACTGGTCGGTTTGACGCCGGAGAGGACGAGATCTTGCATAGATGACCTCACGATAACGGATGCGGAAAAAGATGTCGACTTGCTATCCAGTTCCTATTTTTTACGACATGCTTCGTCCATCGTGTACGTCAATCCCTCGAACAAAAAAACAGACCGTGACAATGTCATGGCCTGTTTTGTTTTTACACCTCGATAATCACTGGAATAATCATCGGTCGCTGCTCCGTCTTCACGAAGAGAAACTCTCCTAGTTCATCGCGTAATTTGTCTTTTAGATACGTTGCATTTGGTGGAATCGTCGGCTGTGAATGTTCCTTGAAGACGCTGGCGGCTTTTTGACGTGTTTGCTGGATCAGATCTTGGTGTTCCTTCATGTAGATGAAGCCGCGCGAGATCAGGTCTGGTGTTGCTTGCAGTTCGCCGGTCTGTCCATCGATGACAGCGACCACGATTAGGACGCCGTCGCTAGAGAGTTGCTGACGATCGCGAAGCACGACCTGGTTGGTGTTACCAACGCCGAGACCGTCGACGAAGACGAAGTCAGTGACCACTTTTTTGTTGGTCAACATGCCGTTGCCTTGTTGATCAAATTCCATGATCTGTCCATTGTCGGCGATCAGGATGTTTTGTGGATTGAAGCCGGCACGAATCGCGGCCTTGGCGTGTTCACACAAGAAGGAGTAGTGACCTTCGATCGGAATCAGGTATTTTGGTTTGACCATCTGATGCATCTCGACCAAATCTTCCTGTTGCGCGTGTCCACCGGCGTGAACATCCATCATTTGGTAATGGATGACGTTGGCACCTTCGCGATACAGTGTATCTTTGACCCGCTGTACGGAACGTTCGTTGCCAGGAATGACAGACGAGGAAAATACGACGGTGTCTCCTGGATCAATCGTGACGATCGGATGTTCGCGGTTGGCGATGCGCATCAACACAGCGCGTTGTTCGCCTTGTGCACCGGTACAGACGATCGCGACTTTTTCGCTGGGATATTTATGGATGTCTTTCGTATCGATCAGCGTGCCTTTGCTGATGTTCATGTACCCAAGTTCCTGCGCGATCATGACGTTCGAGCGCATCGAGAACCCTTCGATCGCAACTTTGCGGCCCATGCGTTCACAGGCATGAATGATCTGCTGAATACGTGAGATCATGGACGCGAACGTACCGATGATAATTTTGCCCTTGGCATTTTTGATGATCTCATCGATGTTGTGCTGAATTTCACCTTCAGCGAGCTGGCGACCTGATTTAGTTGCGTTGGTCGAGTCAATCATGAGCGCGAGCACATTGCGATCGCCGAGCGCTTTGATCTTGTCGGTTTCTTGAAGCGACTGTGCGCCCGTTGAAGCATCGAGCTTGAAATCGCCGGTGTGGACGATGATGCCGGCCGGGGTCGTCACAATAACACCCATCGAAGTTGGCACGGAATGTGCAACACCGAAAAATTCGACTTTGAATTTTCCAAGTTGTAACACATCGTTCGTGGTGACCGAAAAAATATTCAGCGCAGGTTTATCACGATGATCTTCCTGGCGCTTTTTGATGATGGCGCAGGTTAAATCCGTCGTGAAGATCGGTGGATTGCCGAGCACGGGCATCAAATGCGGGATACCGCCGATGTGATCGTAGTGCGCGTGGGTGATGATGACGCCGCGAATGTTTTTTTCTTTTCCCTTCAAGCAGGACACGTTCGGGATGATGTAGTCGACGCCCGGCATGTCTTCGTCAGGAAACTGCAGACCCATGTCGATCAGCAAAATGTCGTTGCCGAATTCAAGCATGGTCATGTTACGACCAATTTCTTCGTTGCCACCGAGTACCGTGACGTGCAAGCGCGTGTCACCTGGGGTGAGCACGTCAACGTCGGTTCCGGTTTTGTGGAATGGTTTGTTTTTAAAGGTGTGCATGCGTGGCGCAGCTTCAAAGGCTCCGCCCATCGGACGTTTGCGTCGTTGAATTTCTTGACGGCCGCTGGTGCCGCGCTCTTCTTTTGCAAAGCCCTGTTTCAAGCTTTGTGTAGGCGCACCGGACGTAGTGCCGGCAGGCGCATGCGAAATATACCCCGTCTTCGAAGCTGAGGGGGTGTGCATGTTGGCGGTATTTTTTTGTCCTTGATATCCACCGCGTCCGCGCGACGAGTTAAAGCGTCCACGGCGAGGAGGAAAGGAACTTTTGGGACCGGTTGGTCGCGGAGTTGCTGGTTTGTTTGGAGAATCCATAACAGAGAATGTGGCGCTCAATAGAGATTGAGACGCCGAGAAAATAAAAATAAATCAACGAAAATTGAAAGAAGTGACGAACTTCTACGCGTAGGTGGAATGGTGCGAGGAACAGCAGACGTTTTCTGCAGCCTAGGAGAGGAACCTAAGGCAATGTCACGACTTTCGAGGATGTCGATCAAGATCGGCAGCGAGCGAAAAGCGTTACAAGGAACAGAATACCATGTTTTGTAGGGAGTGTCAATTTTTTGGAAAGGATGGAAAGCGCATGCAGGGCGGGTGCAGGGGAAGCATCGAGATCATGAGTGTCCTTGAGGAATGTTGTAATGTTGTTCATAAGCTCTTGACAAAACTTCATTTTTATGGTTCACTACGGCGTTCAGGCTCTGCGATAGGCGCGGGCTTGAAAACTGGCTGCAATGGAATCGAGAGCGCGATACGCGCTCGAGGAGTGGAACCATGGGAAGGATTGGTACGTGGTTTGCGGGGATCCTCGACTTCTTGGTCGAGAAGGTCTATATGCTCAAGGTCTACGGGAACACGCTCATGTCCCCGCGGGTGGAGGCGGAGCTGCGTGCGTATGCCGCGCTGCTGACCTGCATCTTCGGGATCGAGTTGTGGGCCTGGGGATCGACCTGGGAGCTCATCTTCGGCCGCCTCTGCTGGCAGTCGGTGATGCTGAGCCTCGTGTTCGCGTCGATCACCGTGTTGGTCGATCGCGCGGTCATCGTGTCCTACACGGGTCCGATCCGGCCGGACGCGGGATTCCGTTTCAAGAAGACGGCGTTTCGCATCAACATCGGTTCGTGGGTCTTCAACTACAGTTTGCGCGTGGCGCTGCTCGTGTTGACGGCTGGCATCAACGCGGTTCCCGTCGAGCTGCGCGTGTTCCGTCCGGAGATCGAGCAGAAGATCCACGAGCGTGAGACGGCGTCGCTCGACGCGATCCGTTCGCGGGCGCGCACTCTGGAGCTGTCACACGTCGACGATCGTGGAGTCACGGCCACCATGGCAACGCAGGGAGACATCGCCACATACATCGGTGAGCGACAGACTGCGCGCGAGCTGCTCATGCAGTCTCAGGAGACGCATCGAGCGAGTCTCGCGGCAGAGGTCGCACGTCGTGCGCAACGAGCTTCGAACGAGGCCGCAGGACTCGGATCCTCCGGACGCGTCGGCGCGTCGTCTGCTTTCGGCGGCGAGCGGCAGATGACGGCGGATGCCCAGCGTGCCTTGAGCGACTACAACGCGCAGGTCGCAACCGACCTCCAGAACTTCGATCGCGCGACGGACACCCACGTCGATGCCATGCGCGGTCAGCGGATCGCGGCACAGGCCTCGAACGAGAGTGCACGCCAGGCAATGATCGACCGCATCAGCGGCATGGACGGCGACGAGCTGGCGACCCAGTACGGCGGGACGTGGCGCGAGCCGCGCGGCTTCCTGAGCTTCCTGCGAACGCTCTTGAGCATGAGCGCGGGCGACCTGCAGGTCCAGCAGATCAGGGAGGCCTGCTTCCTGGTCATGATGGTGATCGGCCTCATGGCCATCATCATCAAGATCACGAGCAGCGAGGAGGGCGGGCGGTACTTCTACCTTCCGGCGCAGGCCGCGGCCGACAACGACAAGGCGAAGGAAGCTCTGCTCAAGATGGGATACGTGAAGCACGCCAGGTTGGGGTACGATCAGTCCGTGAAGGACGAGCTCTACCGCTACGGCGACTTCTGCGAAGCGTACACCGACGCCTGGCGCAATCTGCAGGCGTTCATCACCGAGCAGGCGCGCGCGCTCACGCCGGACGAGAAGTACCACTACTCGTTCCGCGTCATTTCGAAGACGATCACCGACCGCTGGATGAAAACGGTTGCGCCGACCATCAATGGGGTGGCGAACGCAACGCGCCGTCTGATCCAGCAGGGGATCGAAGTTCCGAGCTGGATGACGGACGAGAATGGTCCTCAGCCGATCGGTCCGGCGGCCATCAAGTTCGAGCTTACCGAGGCTCTGTTGACGGAGCGTGGCTGGAAGAACCCCCAGCCCGAGCTCGACGAGATCGAGCGCCGAAGCGCGAGGTTCATCGGGCTGCGTCAGACGCTGGCGCAACTGATCGACGATACCGACAACCGTTCGCATCACCTGTTCGTCGAGAACCCGATGAACGCCGATCGAGTCGTCGCCCAGCGGAGCGAGATCTTCTGGAACGAGATGGTCCCCCTCGCGCGCGAGATGAACGAGATCGACGACTGGATGTTCAGGGTGACTGGTGAGCGGGCGAAGTGGCCTTCCTACCTGGTCGATCCGCGCCAGAACCTGGCCTACAAGTTCGAGCTGACGAGCCAGGCCGACCTGATCCGTCTCGGTTGCCGCGCCTTCGACAGGCGTCCATCGGTCGTGTCGGATCCCGAATCCCAGGCGGCCCTCGATGAGCTCCAGCGGTTGGGTAGCGGCAGCGCGCTGGATGGGCATTCGCAGTCAGCGTCTGGCCGCCCGTCCTGATCCAAGAAACTTCTTTCTTCTTACGACCCGTGTGCACTCCTGCACGCGGGTCGGTTTGTTTTTCAGATTCTTTTATTTCAAAACACCCGCGAACTAATCGCGAGTGTTCGTTGCTGCTAGTTTTTACGCTTCGTCATCCTCTTCTCGGGTCAGGTTCGTCAATTGTTCCTCGACCTGTTTCCAGCGGCTCAAGAGAAATTTGCGTACTTCTGGAATTTCTTTTTGGGCAATGTCTTTGCCTTTGACGTATGAAGCGAGGATTTTGTCGACGAGCTCAGCATACGTCTCTTTGGTTAAATCACCCGTGTCTTCCAGTTTTTTCATGACATCCTTTTGTAAGCGCAAGGCTTTTTTCTGTGCATCCTTGCTCAGTTTTTTCCCTTCCTTTGATTGAATGAAGAATCCAGCGGCAATCCCAAGAATCGTACCAATGGCGAGACCTGAGGCGAGATGACCTGATTTTTTGTTCATATGCCTTTATGATAGCAGAGTCATGAAGGGTTGATAGAGCGTGTCAAGAGTTAGGACGAGCGCGTGTCAAGCCATTCGCGAAAACGGCGCTTGCTATCCTCGACGCCGGGTTGATCGTAGGCATTTACGTGCAGCAATTCACCCAGATACGCTGTGCTCAACATGAAAAATTGAAACAGCTCGCCCAGATGAAACGTATCGAGTTTTGGCAAGGTGATCGTGCCGTTTGGTCGATGCGCGTGAGACAAGGCATCGGCGGTGGCGCGACGTTCGGCGTGAATCAGGTCTTCGAAGAGCACGTCTTTCATGTTTGAAAGACGTCCTGCCTCAGGAAGTGTTTTGGGAACACGGAGCTTTGAAGTGAACGATCCGATCTCAAGGAAGGTGATGATTTTGTCTGAAGGACCGTCCATGTAGAGTTGGAGTTGTGAATGTTGATCGGTTGGCCCCAGCGCGGCGATGGGCGTTGGACCAATAGCATGTTTTTCTGTCGTCTTACCTAAACTCTCGGCGATGAGTTGACGATACCAGCGTGCACATTCTGTCAGACGTGCCGCATAGGGCATGAATACGAATAAGTGACGACCATAGCGTTGATAGGATTCTGCATGGAGGAGTGCGTACGTGGCCGTAGCCTGTTGTTCAACGGGTTGTGCGCGGAATAGTTCGACTTGGGCCGCTGCTCCCGCAAGGAGTTGTTCGGTGTGAACGCCGGCCCACGCTGCGGGAAATAATCCGACGTCTGAGAGCACCGAGAACCGTCCGCCAACATCATCTGGAACGATTAGGGTGTGATAGCCCTCGGTGTGAGCGAGATCATGGAGTGTGCCCTGATTCGCGTCTGTGGTTGCGACGATCTGTTGGATGAAATTTTTGCCAACCTGTTTTTTGAGTAAATCACGAAGAATAAAAAACGTACTCATGGGCTCTAACGTGTCACCGGATTTTGAAATAATGTTGACGACGATCTTTTTCAAATTGAGTTGCGATAGGATGGACGCGAGCGCATCGGGGTCGGTCGTGTCACCAGCAAACAACACACGCTGCTTGCTTGGAAGCGCTTGCAGAATCGCCCGTGCGCCAAGATCTGAACCGCCGATACCAAGAACGAGCAGCGTATCGAATTTTTTTGTTGCCGCTACGACCTGTTTAATGCGCGTACGCATGACACGATCGGATGGTAAATCCAGCCAACCAAGAGGTCGCGTATTTTTTGATTGCAAGATGGTGCGGCGAGCATCTTCGAGATGTGCTGCGCGTTGTGAAAGAAGGGTCGGGGATAATTCGCCATGCGGCAGGTACATGCCGGAAGGATCGTAGGTGAGAGACATATGACACTATTGAACCACCTGAGAGGATACTGCGTAAGAGCAAGATCCTTTAGAGTATACCTTCTCAAATGTACTTTTTTCTTCTTTCAATCAATATGTTGATATTGGCTGTCCATCCCAGGAGTCGCTGGCGATGAATTTTATAGGTCGTGTTTTTAGGGAGAAGCTGAACGAGCTCGCGTAATCCGAGCAAACGCAAACGTTCTTCGCTGGCGTAATAGTCGCGAGCGAGTTTGCGATAGATCGCGTTGCGCATCCCGAGCGGGAGCCAGTGCGCGAACGGGATCATGGTGTGTGCATCCACCGGAAACCAGCGGTTTGGGGTAGAAAGAACTACGCGTTTGCCCACGCGGCACGCTTCGGCGATAAAGCGCCGCTGGTCATTTTTTGTTCCTACGTGTTCGAGCACCGCGTTTGAAACCACGAGGTCAAACGAGTGGTCTGCGAAGGGGAGTGTGCGTCCATCGCCAATAACGAGTTGAATTTCCGGATATTGTTTGCGGAATGTTGGTAAATCCTCTGTTGCGAGAGCGGTGATGTGCGCACGCCAGGGATACCATTCCTCAAAAAAATTGAGCGCGCGACTTTCACCCGCACCAACGCCGACATCAAGTACGCGGTCAGACGGATTTGGTTTGGCCAGTTGCATGAAAATATCGAACCGTTGATGTCGAGAGCGTTCGGTGATGGTGCGGGTCGCGCGCCAAACGAGTCCGTCTGGCCAGGTCCAGAGGTTCATAGGTTTTGATAGCACTGCATTACCTGTTCAAGATGGGTTGACCATAGGTGTGTCTTCCTCACTTTTTCTCTCGCGCCTTCTCCCATCTTTGTACGCTGATCGATTGTTAGCGCTTGAAAGCGTCGAATGATGCGCTGCCAGTCCTGCACGTCATTTGGTTTGACGAGGAAGCCGGTTTTTTCATCGTCCACGAGTTCAGGATTTCCCCCAATGCGGGTGGCGAGACAGGGGAGGCCTTGGCCCATCGCTTCTAAAAGAGCGAGCGAGGCATTTTCGTACCAGATCGAGGGAAGTACCACAGCTTCGGCGCGTGAACGGATGCGTGTGACTTCGGCCGGCGCCTGAAATCCAAGAAATTCAATGTGCGTAGCTCCGGCATCACGCGCAGCAGAACGCAGGCGTTCCTCCTCGGGTCCACGGCCAAGAATCTTGACCGGAACATCCGGCATACTGGCAGCAGCCGTGATAAAACTCATGAGACCTTTTTCTGCGGACAAGCGTCCTGCATAGACGAGATATCCACCGCCGCGGGGAGCTGGTTGGTCGGACAGGTCGGTTGGATTTGGCATGAATCGCAACTTGCCGGATGGTTCACCCCAGTCCTGCATTTTTTCCATCAAGAAGCGTGAGGGGCATAAAAAGGTGCGCACGGTTTTTTCGTACGATTGATTCGCTTTTGTTAAGCCCATTTCAAGGGCTGCGAGAACGTTGGGAACAAATCCACTCGAGAGACAAGAAAAGCGTACAGCGTTCCAATATTTTCCGCCTTTGCAACGTTCACAGACGCTTCCTTGTGTGAACATTTTATAGCTTGGGCAGGCGAGTTTATAATCGTGCAGAGTTTGCACGCAGGGGATTCTGGCGCGTCGAATGGGCACGAGGACAGAGGTTGAGAGATGATGATAGAGGTTATGAAGATGCACTACGTCTGGTCGATGCGTCTGAAGCATGTCCTGCATGGAGCGTTCTGCGGCGTAATTCCATGCGTAATTGAGAGCTTTTTGCGCATCGATTTTTGCTCCTTCACGTTTATCCAGATCGTAGCGCGTCACAAAAAAATCACGATCTGGTGACGGAAGATTTTTTTCGCTGCGCGTCGAAAATGCGTGAACCTCATGTCCTGCCGCTGCCTGCATTTCCATCAAGCGGTGCATGTAGATCTCGGCACCGCCATGAAGATCAAAAAATTTATTGACGTGAAGGATGCGCATGGGGCGTGAGTTGAGAGTAGATCGCTTCGTAGTTCATCACCATGGTATCAAGTGAGGCCTGATCGCGCACGCGTTGCGCGATCGGTTCTGCGCGTGCGAAGAAGGTCGGTGGTGCTGTCCAGATTTGTTCGAGAGCAGACGTCCAGGCGTGCGGAGTTGTCTCGTGGACAAAGGTGACGTCATTTGGTTGAAACCATTCGCGATATACGGGGAGGTTGGACAGAATAAGCGGCAGGCCAGATGTGGCAGCTTCGAGGACGGACAGTCCTTGGCCCTCTTGTTCAGAGGGAAAGCAGAATACATCTGATTCTTGAAGAAGTTGTGCGACGCGTTTTGGTTCAACGCTGCCGGTGAATTTTATGCGTGGAAGAATGCCGAGGCGTTGAGCGAGTCGAGTGAGCGAGGATCGTTCCGGGCCATCGCCAACGAGTTCGAGCTGCCATGGACGGCGGATGGCTGCCAGTGCTTCGAGTAATAATGCATGACGTTTCCCTGAGACAAGGCGTCCGACACTGATGAAGCGTGGAATGTCGTGTAGATGGCGGATGTGCGCGCGTGTAGAAAAAAGTTGGACATCAATACCACAAGGGATGACTGAGGTGCGTTTTATTGGGACATGGGCTTGTGTCCAGATCCTGTTTTGTACTTCTTTTGAGACGCAGGCGACGTGAGTTGCTTGGCGTAGCATTCGTTCATGCATCCAGGTACGGAGTCGTGGTTGATGTTCCTCTTGGCTATGCGCTGTTGCGACCCAGGGGATGCCACGCGTACGCGCGATCAGACCTGCCCAGATGTCGGCACCGAGATGTGTGTGGTAGATGGCGGAAGATCGGCGAGGTAATTCGCGTCGCAAAAAATTCAATGTCGCGAAACGATTGCGCGTGTCCGGTCCGATGTGTAGAGGGATTCCGGTGCGCTCGATTTCTTCCTGCAGGTCGCCACCACCACCGGCTGCGATCATGCGCACGCGCCAATTTCGCTCGCGTAAACCACACGCAAGTTGAAAGGCCATGCGTTCTGCGCCACCGCGATCAAGCCCCCAGAGAATCTGGATGATTTCAGGTTTTTGCATGGTGGTCATGAAGGAAAAAATTTGGGATCCGCTTCCGCCTGTTTCCCAAGCAGTACGCGGCCTCCGGCGAGCGCGAGACCAATCGGCAGCCATAGGCGCGCGGTCCAGATGCTGGTGCTGAAGAGTTGATAGGTGAATGCGCCAAGAGCTGCGGCACACAGGAGGGCATACATATTTAATGCTTGCGGTGAACGAGTGAGTTTGTGCCAGCTGATATGCAGATGACGAATGAGGCGCCATCCAAAAAATGTACACGTGCTTAGACCAGCCAGACCACTTTCCGCGCCGATTTTTTGTATCAGGCCGTGCGCATCGATCGGATCTCCGTAGTCTACAGCGTACAGCCAAACGTTCCCTAGACGTTCGGTAAATGTCCCGCTGCCAACACCGAGCCAGATGTTTCCGCGAAAGAAATTCCATGCAATATCTGCCAGCGTCAAGCGCGCATCCGTTGAGCTTTGAACCGCTGGTCCAAGAGAAAACCAGGTCATGATTGCGGCAAGTGGCGTGCAGGCGAGAGCAAGACGAATGAGCGTTTGTGCCTGTTCCTTGACCCAGCCGCGCCAGACCGTGCATCCAAGAAAGATTGCTTCAACCCCAAGTGCAAGCCAGGCAGAGCGTGCAAACGTTAACAGGGCAATCAGGGTCATGAACAGGGCTGCGGACCAGGCGGTTCGTCGAGCTTGAGCCGTGTCAGCGAGTAACCCAAGAACAATCGCCAGAGGCACGATGAAGATCAGGGCTTCGCCAAGCGCATTGTGGTTGCCGCCTAAAAAATTGATCCCAAACAAGCCAAGTGGTCGCGCGCGATGGAACCCTGCTTCCATCACGCCAAAAATGAAGAGCGAGCGAAATCCATCTAATGCGAACGCCACGCCGACGCTGGTGAGAACGGCGAGCGCGTGCGTGAGATCGCGGCGGGTACGAATAAAGGTGACCGGGAGAAAAATTGATCCAAGGTAGACAAAGGCGACGGGATGCAGCACGAATTTTACAATGGAGGAGGGGTTTGGTGAGGCGCTGGAAAAAATCGAGAGGAACTGCCCGAGTACAAGAATGCCATAGGCGCCGATGAGCGGTGCAGACCAGTGTTCGTGCCTTCCGTGCAGGAAGCGAGTGGTCAGTGCGCGAGCAAGCCAGACGATTGCAAGCAATAAAACGAGTGCATCACCGATGCTGATTTGAATCACGGATGGCGCGTTTGTCCAAAATAAAAGGGGAACGCTCATGATCCAGCCAAGGCAGGGAGAAGCGGCCAGCATTGCATAAAACGTCGCATACGGAAAACGCCACACGAACAGTCCCGCGCAGGCGAACAGCAGAGCGATCAGGAGCGGTACGCCAACTCCTAAGCCAATACAAGCACCGATTACGTACAGAAAAATCGCGAACACCTCCCACGAAGGAAGTGCGATGCGTTCAGAGGCGCTTGAAAGAGCCGACGACATGGCATCAGTGTACCGTACGAGAAGCAGGAAGAAAAATTCGTTCCAATGCGAGCAGATTGTTCTGATCCGTCACAAGGGCCCGCGCTTCATCAAAGGACATCCAGCGCGTCTCATAAAATTCCGTTGGATCAACCTGAAAATGCGAACCGTCTGAAGGAATAGCGTACCATAGATCATGATGCGTCTGACAGGTTGGACGTGTGAGATCGATATCGAGAATGGAAAAAAAGATAGGCGATGGCACCGTCTTAGGGTCAAGTTGTTCACCGAGCTCTTCGAAGTATTCTCGCAGCAAGGTCTGTTCTGGTGTTTCGTGTAGATCAACATGTCCGCCCGCCGCGATCCATTGATTGGCTTTTTTGTGATGCACGAGAAAGACTTCACGGGTTTTTTGATTCAGAGGAACGAACTGGACACCAAAATGAGACAAGGGGTTTTCTTCCCGCGAAACCCCACCTTGTTCGATGCGCGTTTGAAAACGTTGCCAGGCCGCATCATCGCTGCAGAGATCACGCGTAACAAGAGATATCCAGGAAGACGGTTGCGAGGAGGTGGAGGGCATAGTTTTTATTTAGGTTGGTAATATTGTTCCCCATTCTTCTGGCGGTTCCCAGATCTTTGCATGGTGCCAAGCTGCTTCAAATATCGCACGAATGAGCGTTGAAATCTGGGTGCTTTCAATCACGATGCCGAGACCTTTCGCCTGTCCTGCGAAGACGTAGACGCGATCGCGGAGCAGAGCGACCTCTCCACTGAAGGGCGCTTGTGCGTAATCCATTTCGCGCGCTTCGATTTTGCGTCGATCAAAAAAGGGTGGGAGAAATCCGGGCTTGATCGCCATGAGTACACGCACGCGTGTGACCTGCCGTGTCACGGCAAAACGTTGCTCGGGTTGAATTTTGACCAGTTCCTGCAAAACCTCGTCGACACAAAACATCTCGTCAATCTGATCAATGGTCTGCTGTTCTTCGAGCATCTCACGTCTGAGTTGGATGAGAGCTTTGGCGCCTTCGAAGTAGCGCACGGCCGGTTTTTCATCTGCGCCGCGGAACAGGGCGAGCATGCGCGGAATATTTTCTTGCACGCGAGCCAAACGTTCGCGCGCTGCAGTTACATCGCGATCCATCAAAAAGATCAAGCGCTCCGGACTTTCTGGGATGTACTGAACCTTTTTTTCCTGGGTGACGCTGTTGATTAATCCGCGTTCACGCAAGGATTCAATGACCGGGTATGAGGTGGTTCGATTGATGTTGGCTTTATCGGCGATGTCCTGTGCGCTGGCTTGGCCAAGTTGCAGTAAGGCGAGATACACGTCGGCCTCCTTTGGCGAAAACTGCATTTCAAATAAACTTTTTTCAGCTCATCGAGCATACGGATGAAATTAGTCCGTCAGCACCCGCAAGGTCTGGTGCGCGGTTTCTTGCCAGGTGTATTTTTTGACCCATTGCTGACCAAGTTCGCTCAGGTGCGCACGCAGCTGTTTGTCGTCTGAGATGGCGTGCAGGGCGTTCACGAGGCTGTTGATGTTACTCGGATCAAACCACAGGGCATTTTTTTCTCCCACGACCTCCGGGAGTGATGCGACGCGCGAACAGATCGCGGGTGTCCCCTGAGCCATGGCTTCAAGCGGGGTGAGGCCGAACCCTTCATACCATGTTGCGTGCACAAGCGCGGTTGCAGATTGCAGGAGAACGGTTTTCTCTTCTTCGTTGAGATAGCCAAGGACACGAATGGCGTCTCGTGCAGGCGAGGCATTTCGAAGACGTTGAAATTCGGTGTAGCCTTCACCTGGAGGACCCACGAATACGAGTTCCGTGAGGTCATTTTTGTCCCGCGTCTGTGTAAAACGAGTAAACGCCTCGACAAGGAGGGTGACATTTTTCTTGCGTTCCAAGCGTCCGATGAATAGAAAAAAAGGGTGGGTGAGATGATGGGTTTTGAGAATGGCTTGCTGTCGTTCAGAGGGGATGGGCGGCTTTGACGTTTGGTCGATGCCTAGGGGGATGACGACGACCTGATCGGGAGAGGCGCGGTAGAGTTCAATCAGTTCTTGTTTGGAAAATTCTGACACGGTGATGATGCGAGCGGCGCGTCGAATAATGTCGCGGGTGCTCCATTCGTGATAGGCGCGTTGAACGGGTTTGTAGAGTTTTGGAAAACGATGAAAGCCAACATCATGAATGGTAACAAAGCTTTTTTTAGGGGTGACCAAGGGCAGGACGTGCGCGGGAACAAAGAGGCGTGTTGGTGGACGAACGCGCATCTCATAACTGAGACGCGCTTGAGTCCACAGGTAGGGGACTGGCCAGGAAAGTTGTGCTTCGTGCCAGTTTGCAGGTCCGGTGCGGAGGGGTTCGGCGAGTGAGGTATTTGTGTAGAGAAGCCAGGCATGTTCCTGTGCTTCAGGAAGATGTTTGAGAGCTTGAATGAGTTGCCACGCGTACCATTCAACGCCGGTTTTGTGGACGCGATTGGCGCGCGAAGCTTCGATGCCGATCAACATGGCGCGAGCGTATCACATGGACAAAGATGAGGCTACCAGAGGGGGAATATCAGGAATCAGAATAAAAAACTCGCCAGGAGAGCGAGTTTTTTATTTACGGTAGATCGAAGACGAGAATGTGATTTGTGTCAGACACGTAGATTTTTTTTGCGGTAGGGTCGACGGTTACGTTGTTGGGATGTTGAAGGTTGTTTGAGGTGATCTGTTCGTTGAGTGAACCATCTTTGTTGAACACGAGGACGCGTCTGTTGGCCGGATCCGTGACAACGATTCGCGTGCTGTTCAGATCTGTCCAGAGATGAGCGATGGAGGTGAGCGGTGGATCAATGGACTGGAGTTTCCAGGTCTGCGGGTTTCCAGAAAGAAAACGTAAGAGACTTCCTTGATTCAACGCGACGTATACATTGGAATCAATCGCTAGATCCGCGGCCTGCTGAAGCTCTGCCATAGGCTGTTTGAGATAGGCCTGTTCTTTTCCAAAGCCTGTGCCGTGCGCCGGGAATTTCCAGATCATGCCAGAGATTGCATCAAGAAGGTAGAGTTTTCCCGTATAGAGTTGAAGGGCGGTTGTGCTGGAAACGCGACTCGAGGGAACGAACGCGACTTCACTCAGCGCCGCGCCGGCTGGTGTCAATGCAAAGAGATGGTTGTTTTGTAGAATGAGTACGCGTGTAGCGTCACCCGTGATGGCTTGGATCGAACCGTTGGCTGAGGTAGCTGGGAGTGGGGCAATGGAATTTGCACTGACATCAACATCAAAGAGATGTCCTTGAGCGGTTCCGGCGTAGATGTGCTGATGAGAAACGGTAAGCGCATCGATGGTGTCGTCAGAGGTTGTGCTGACGGTGAAGCTGACCGGATTATCCACCGCGTTGATGTGGCGTAGATGTTGTTCCACCGCGTTGAAGAGATCGGCGAGTTTTGCTTTTGCGGCTTGACGCGTGGCAGAAGTTCCATCAAGCGAGGCGAGCATGTGTTCGCCTTCTTGAACTAAACTGCGGGCATCGGCTTCATTTTGATAGACGAGATCTGCCTCGGCGCGATGTTCGCGGTCAAGGATCTGATCATAGGAGGCGTTCCAGAGCGCCTGTTCAGCGGCATTGCGACGCATTGCTTGATACCAGAAGATGCCACCAACGATCATGAGAATGCCCGCGATGCCAAGAGCGATCTTTATGGTATGTTGGCGCGTGATTTTTGATTGGTAGCCAGCGTTCATGCCGCGCAAATTGTTGAGCGATAACAGATCATGGTCATGGCGGCGTTTCAGTACTGCGTGAACGCGTCGAGCCCCTTCGTCAAAGATGTTTTGAAACCGTTCTTTCCAGGTTTGCTCGGTTGTGTGGGGTAGTGGGGTGAGTGCCGGTGCCAGCGCAGCTTCTGTGGCGCGTACTGAGCGTTCCATTTTTTTGACAGATTCTGTGCTGCTTTCTTTGAGTGGTTCGGTCACGGGTTCGGTTGAAGCCTCTGATCGTGCAGGCAATTCAACTTGAGCAATAATAAGACCAGAAAAATCGTCGCGCACATCGCCATGTTCGAGGTCTTGTTGGATTTCGAGAGCGGCGCTCACGGCGGGAAGTGTTTTGAGGCGTTCAACTAAACGCAACTCTTCGCGGATGCTTTCAAAGTTACGTGTTCCGGCAAACAGAATGTCACCGGGGTGTAGATCGCCGCAGATGAGCGAGGTGAAGGGTTTGTTGGGATCGATGGTTTCTGGTTGTTCAAGTGAACCAAATAAATCAAACGCACGATAGTGTTGATCCGGTTGTTTTTGGAGAAATAGACTGCACAGGTGTCCGATGCCGGTCAGGCAGATGTGGCTCTCGGAGAGTTCAACCGCATATAAATTTACGCGGTTCCAAGTGATGGCTGTGGGCTCGTGTTCAAGAAAGCGAGCAACGGCCTCGTTTAAACGCTGAACGAGCTTTTCAAATCGCGCCATGGGGTCGCTTTCCACGCCTGCAAGTTGATGGCGTGCCTGTTCTGCGGCAACGTTCAGCGCATCGAGCAACTGTTCGTAGACGTAGAGTGTGGAAGCGATATCCACCAGCAGCAGCACAATTGGCGTATGTGCTCGACGTACGTCGGATTCGTATCGAAAAACACCCACGATACGCTCGAGGCGTCCCGAAGCGGTGACTTCAATCTCGGCTAGGCGATAATGACGATCGAGTTCCGACATGACTGCGAATAGGATAATCGAAATGCCGTTTAAGGGGGATGGGCTTGTCAAGCGTCGTTCGATCAAGCACGATACGGGGAGCAAGGTATGCTTGAACACCTCTTTGGTTCAAAAACCCGAGTCAAACTTCTGAATCTGTTTTTGCGTACGCCAGATGAACCCATCTTCGTGCGTGAAATTACCCGGCGTTTGGATGTACAGATCAATGCGATTCGCCGTGAATTGGCGAATTTATTGTTGCTTGGATTGATCATTGAACGCACCGACGTCCTGCCTTCACCTGAGGAACCAGCGACCCCCGCGGGTGTGAAACGAAAGTACTATCAATTAAACGCGCAGTGTCCGTTGCTGCCAGAAATCCGAGCTTTGATGTTTAAGTCAAAATTAATGCTCGAGCGTCGGCTTGATCAAGAAATTTTGGCCCTTGGTGATGTGCGTTATCTTGCGTTCTTGGGACTGTTTTTGCATACGCAAGGTGCGCCCGTGGATATCTTTGTGGTCGGTCAGGTCAATCAGCAAGAGATGAAACGCATCGTGAACGAAACCGAACGTGATCTGGGGTGCACGATTAATTTTTCTATCATGTCCCCAGATGAGTATCGTTATCGCAAAGAGATGACGGACCGCTTTTTGTTTTCGATTCTTGAATCGCCGAAAAATGTGGTGTTGGATCGATTAGGGGAGAGAGGATAATGCTTATGTCATGGCTGTATCTTGATACGCACGCGCCCCGTACCTCTACCTACGGATGGTTTGAGCATGGACGAGTCAAGGTGCGTACCTACGAGGAGCGTGCCCCATTTTTGTTGACAGGTTTGGTGCGTGAGGCGCGTCTTCGTAAAAAACATCTTGAGGGCGTGTGTGTCGTCTCAGGTCCGGGTTCGTTCAGTGCGGTGCGCGTGGGGGTAGTGTACGCGAATCTGCTCGCGCGATTGTGGCATGTGCCTTTGGTTGAAATCATTGTCGATCAGGCGGCTGATCTGCCGCACGTAGCACGTGAGATCGCCGCGTTTTCAACGACGCGCGTAGCTATCCCTCTGTACGACGCCGAACCTAATATCACGCTCCCGAAGAACAAGGAGTCGCAGATCAAGCATTCCGTATGACCCGTCATCGTTTTTACAGCATTCTTCCCGGAGCGCTCGTGTGGTTCACGCTGATTACAAGCGTGGTACTTTCGTTTGTGGAGCCGCTGTGGATGATCTATTTTATTCTATTGTTTGATCTGTATTGGTTGCTACGGATCGTGTATTTCATTCCGTTCCTGCTGGTTTCTTGGTGGCGCTATCGACAGGCGCTGAAACGAAATTGGGGTGTAGAAGCCGCCCAGCTCGAAGGGTTTGATCAGACGTACCAGCTTATTTTTTTGCCGATGGTGAATGAATCAGAGTCGGTGGTGCGCGAAACGTTGCGTGTAGTGAGTGAATCGACCTTTCCGAGTTCGCGTATCTGGATTGTATTGGCAGGAGAGGCGCGCGCAGCAGCGACATTTTGCCCCCTCGCAGAACGGCTGCGTCAGGATTTTCAAGCGACGTTTTTTCGATTTTCTGTGACCGTGCATCCTGCGGATATCGTGGGCGAGGTGATCGGGAAAGGGTCGAATCTGCACTGGGCTGCCGAGCAGGTTGTGCCGCAAATCGTTCAGGAAGGGATCTCTCCGGAACGGGTGATCGTGTCCGCGTTTGACGTGGACACGTTGGTGCATCGTGAATATCTGTCCTGCATCACCTATGTGTATCTGACGGTCGATGAACCCACGCATAGTTCGTATCAGCCGGTGGCCTTGTACAATAATAATCTGTGGGAATCGCCAGCGCCGGTGCGTGTGGCCATGTTTGGAACAACGTTCTGGTTGATGACAGAGCTCGCTCGTCCTGAGGGCATGATGACATTCTCCTCCCATTCCATGAGTTTGCGCATGCTGATGGATGTGGGATATTGGCAGGCAGATATCGTGTCCGAGGATTCACGGATTTTTTTGCAGGGATTAGTGCACTATCATGGTCGCTATCGCGTCACGCCCATTCATTTGCCGGTGTCCATGGATACGGTGATGACAGATCGGTATTTTCCCGCGCTGAAAGCGTTGTATAAGCAGTTGCGTCGCTGGGCCTGGGGCGTGGAGAATTTTCCCTACATGATGGAGATGTTTTGGGCAGATAAGCAGATGCCGCTCATCACGAAAATGAAATGGACCTTCAAACAGTTGGAAGGAAGTTATACCTGGGCAACGGCGCCATTCCTGATTTTTATTCTTGGGTATCTACCTTTTTGGGTTGCGCCGCATGAATTGCATCGGCAGGCGTTTGTGGCGAATACGCCGTTTACCCTTGAATGGTTGATGCGTTTTGCCATGATCGGTGTGTTGGTATCCGGTATTCTGGCGCTCACATTGCTGCCGCCACGACCAGCAAAGATTTCTCGTTGGCATGCGTATACGATCATGGCGTTTCAGTGGTTGTTGTTGCCGGTGACCTTTATCCTGTTCGGAGCACTTCCCGCGCTTGATGCGCAGACGCGCCTGATGTTGGGAAAGCGCTTGGGATTTTACGTTTCCCCGAAACGTATGGAGCGGTCCTGATGTTTTTTGCGTGAAGCTTGAGATATCCACTTGTCTTTCTCTGATGGAATAGGTTAGTCTGATAAGATCTGCGCGACGTGTTGTTTTGTTGTGCTTGAAGAGCATTTTTTTACTATGGAACCAGCGCCTCAAGTTCTCATCCAGTGCGTGACGCATAACCATGTGGCATTTTTGCCGCATTTTTTTTCGTCGTTGGATGCGCAGACCTCGCGTGCCTTTCAGGTGACTATGGTGGATACGGCGTCGCAGGACGGATCACTGGCATGGCTTGCGGAGCATCGACCTGAAGCAGTGACGTTGCGCAACGCGCGCGCTTTTGGATGGTCGCGCGGGCAGAATCAGGGCTTGGCGTTTAATCTTGCTCGTTGGCCAGAGAGCGAATGGTCCTCGCATTTTTTGGTGTTCATGGCACCAAATGCGGTGCTCGCACCTACGGCGCTCGCGCAGATCGTGGAAGCGTTTGAGCGTGATTCTGCCCTCATGTTTGCCGTGCCACGAACCTTGCATGCAGCGATACATGTAGCGGAAGACGAAGCCGTAAGTCTTGATCGTACCCCACGGATCGAAGAAGGAGAGATGCGCCTGACGCGTTCGCGTCGAGTGATGTTCCCCGAAGCTGGAGGAATCAATACGGAGGAGTCACTTGAGCCACGTGAGGTTTTTGCGGCGAGTGGAGCTTGCGTTGCGGTCCGCGCTTCTGTCTGGCAAGCCTTGGGAAAAGAGGAGCGCTCCCTGTTTTTTGATCAGGATCTGTCGCCCTTTCAGGCTGTGTTGGATGTCATGTGGCGCGCGCGCTGGGCTGGATTAAAAATTGCATTATTGCCAGCGGTGCAGGTGTGGCGAGTCGCCTCGAATGAGCTACAGGTACAAGGATGGAGACGTTGGCGTGCCTGGTATTCTGCGGCGGCACGTGAACAGCGTGCGGATCAGGTCTATATTGGACGTGTGCGTCTGAAAGAGGACTCCCCGTTGTTGCGTCTTCGTCATGCCCCATGGATTGTGTGGGGCTGCGTGCGTCGTTACGGCCTCTTGTTGGTTGATCCGTTGATGTGGCCGAAGCTTGACATCTCGGTCTCTGCTTGGGTACGGTTGTTCAACCATCGCGTGTCACGTCAAACATTCTCTCGAATTTCCACCAAAGACATGGCCGTCTGGTTCAGATAAACCCCTATGGATGATGTTATTCCGTTAGTCTCTTTTGTGACCGTGAATACGCGTACCCCGCATTTCATGCGGCATTTGCTGACTGCGGTTGAAGAGGCGAAATTTTCTTTTCCGTTTGAATACTTTGTTGTCGATAATGGTTCCAACGATGAATCGGTACCACTTATTCGAGAACGATTTCCTTGGGTAAAAATTATTGAAAATGGAAAAAACCTGGGGTTTGGACCGGCGAATAATCGTGCGTTGCGTCAAGCGCGTGGCAAGTATCTCGCCTGTCTGAATCCGGATTTGATTGTGTTTCCAGGCGAGATGGAAAAATGGATTGCCTGGATGGAGCAGCATCCTGATGTGGGTATTTCTGGGCCGAAATTATAGAATCCAGATCGTTCGCTTCAAGGATCATTTTGTCGTTATCATACCGAGTTAACCCCTGTGTATCGACGAACGATTTTAGGGAAAACACCTTGGGGAAAGCGGGCGCTCGAGCGCTATTTTTCTCAAGACTCGGATCGTGAACAGGAACAAGATGTTGATTGGTTACTTGGAGCCGCGCTTTTGATGCGTCGCGAGGTGTCAGAAAAAATTGGTCATTTTGACGAGCGATTTTTTTTATATTTTGAGGACGAGGATTTGTGTCGTCGGATTTGGGAAGCGGGTTCGCGGGTGACGTACACGCCCGTTGCCTTTTTTGTGCATTTCTACCAGCGTGAAAGTCAGGTGAGTCATCTGTGGGAGGTTTTGACCAATCGTAAAACGCGCATGCATATCAAAAGTGGGGTACAATACTTTTGGAAATATCGACAGCGTCCTTCTGCGCGTCTGGTGAGTTCGTAAGTCTCTTTTTTTCATGTCAGCCCTTTCTTCAAATTCTCATCATCACGCCGTTAAAAATCGTCCGAAGCAGAGGACGACGTGGTTGGTTCGTGTAAGTGTTTTGTGTATCGTTGTGTGCGCACTGTGGTTTGTGTGGAGCGTGCTCGCTTGTGTTTTTTTTGCGTGGTCTGCGCGGGACGCTCGTCAGCAAATTTCTTCGGTTCAACGAGCGTTTATTCAAAAAGATTTTGCACAGGCTGAACAGCATCTTGCGCTTGCGCAGAAGGATTTTCAGCACATGGATCAGGCGTGGAATGCGATTCGTCCGTGGCGATATGTGTGGTGGGTGGGGCCAAGGCTTGATGCGCTGCGCACCGTAGAACAGACCGGATCATTGGCGGTGAACGCAGGCTACACCATGTTGCAGGTCGTGAATGAATTGAGCCAAGCGGCCCAGTTATTGAATCAGGGTCAGGGGTTGATCGGCTCCGTTCAGGTTCCGGCCAACGGCTCGTTGCAACAACTGTCTTCAGATGAGCGTCGGGTGTTTTTGCAACGGTTGTCAGATGCGCTTCCGGCTATGCAACAAGCGGAGCTTTTGTTGCAGCAAGCGGTGAACACCTGGCAACAAGGTCCACGGGATCCTGCGTTCGCGGCCACGATTCAGCCGTGGATGATGCGCCTGCAAGATGCGGAGCGGGTACTGCATCAAGCGATTCCGTTATTGCAAACATTTGTCCCGATGGCCGGATATCCACATCCAAAAACGTATCTTGTGGTGCTGCAAAATAGCGACGAGCTTCGTCCCACCGGGGGATTTATCGGTATGGTCGGACTTGTTGGTTTGGACGCGGGACGTTTGGTGTCCTGGCAGTTTCAGGACGTGTACTCGCTCGACGAAGCGGCAAAAGGATCGATCCATGATCTGCCGCCGGTTCCATTGCAGCGTGAGCTGCAGCTTCAAACCTGGTTTTTACGCGATAGCAACTGGTCCCCGGATTTTCCGCAGACCGCGGAGCGACTGCTTGATATCTATCAACGTGAACGCGTGGCTGCACATCAGCCCGTGCAGCCGATTGATGGGGTGATTGCCTTGGAACCAGGATTGTTTCAGCAACTGTTGAGTTTAACCGGACCGTTAACGGTTGATGGAGAAACATTTTCTGCGAATACGTTTTTTAGTCAATTGCAGTACGATGTTGAGGTGAAGTTTCGTGCACAAGGACAGTCCATGGCTGCGCGTAAAGACATCGTTCGCGATGTGGGGCAGGTGTTGTTGCAGCGGTTGATGGAGATGCCGTTTGGACGATGGACGGATATGCTCGCGATGTGTACGCAGGCGTTGGATCACAAGGATGTGTTGCTGTACGATCGCGATCCGCAACTGCTTGCGGCGCTCGATGCGAAGGCCTGGACGGATCGCATTGCAAACCCGGCACAAGATTACCTATGGGTAGTAGATACAAACGTGGATGCGTATAAAACCGATGGGGTGATGAATAAACAGATGATCTATCAGCTTGATGCGAGCGACCCGAACCATCCGCTTGCCACGCTGCGTCTGCATTATCAGAACACGCAGCAAACAGCTGATTGGCGTTACACCACCTACCGTGATTATGTACGGGTGTTTGTGCCGGAGGGAAGTCAGCTCGTGTCTGTGCAGGGAGCGATGATTTCCGATCGTGAGCATCCAACACCGACATCGCCCACGATTGATGTTGGACACGATCTGGGAAAAACGGTGTTCGGTACCTTTTGGAAGATTGAGCCGGGTCAGTCTCGCGACCTTGTGTTCACGTATCGATTACCCTGGGTGCTGAGTCCTGTGGTGCAGTTGCAACAGGGATCACGTACGCCGTATCAGTTGATGGTGCAAAAACAACCAGGTTCGCGTATGCGTTTGACGCTTGACATCTCATTCGCTACAAAGATTGTATCCGCTCTCCCGTCGGAAATGCCGAGTGAGTGGGGGGATCGCTTCTATCGTACCTCGACCGATGTCTCGACGGACAAACCATTTACCATGGAGATCGCTCCGTAACGTTCTTTGAAATACCGGGTTTGACCTGAAGGGTGTTTGGCGATTCATTCGTGATTGCAAGGAGCAGGATCATCTGTTCGATCGATGCACTGTCGAACAGATCGGTTTGTCGTCCGCTCTCTTGCAATGACGGATGAATCGCGAAGCTGTTCATGGCAAAACCGTCTCGTGTCTTACCAGGCGAGCATTCTTTCTATGTTTGGAAAAAAAATTGGGATTGATCTTGGAACCACGACCGTTCTGGTCTACGTTCCCAAAAAAGGCATTATTATCCATGAACCATCCGTTGTGGCGGTATCTTTGATTGATAAAAAAGTGTTGACCGTAGGGAAAGAGGCGAAGGAGATGATCGGTCGAACTCCGGACAGTATCGTCGCCCGACGTCCGTTGAAGGACGGCGTTATCGCGGATTATCAGACGACGGAGGCGATGTTGCGATATTTCATCAACAAGGCGCTTGGTGGTGTCCATTTTTTTCGTCCGGAGGTCATGGTCGCAGTTCCTGGGGGCATCACCTCCACGGAACGACGCGCCGTGATTGATGCGACGTTGTCTGCCGGTGCTAAGGCTGCCTACATCATCAAAGAACCGGTGGTCGCCGCGATTGGCGCAGATATTCCGATCGGTTCAGCTTCGGGTCACATGATTATCGATATTGGTGGAGGCACCTCAGAGATCGCTGTGATTTCACTTGGTGGCATCGTGTCTTCCGCATCTGTGCGCATCGGTGGCAATAAATTCGACAGCGCGTTGCAGGAGCATGTACGTCGCAAATATGGCCTTGCGATTGGAGAACGCACCGCCGAAGAAATGAAAATTCGTATTGGCTCCGCCCTCTATCTTGAACAGAAGCTCGACATGGAGATCAAAGGCCGTGACATGATCACAGGGTTACCACGTGTCATTACGGTCACCAGCGACGATGTGACGGATGCGATCCAGCTTGAACTTCAGGGGATCGTTGAAGCGATCAAGGAGGTGTTGCGTGGAACGCCTCCGGAATTGTCTGCCGACGTCATGCAAAAGGGGATGGTACTCTCTGGTGGTTCTTCACAGTTGCGAAACTTAGATCGTTTGTTCGCTGAAGCGACAGGGGTTCCGGCTGTGGTCGCAGAAAATCCGCAGCTGTGTGTTGCGAAGGGGACGGGGATTGCGTTAGAAAATTTGGAAGCGTATAAGCGGAGTATTTTTTCTTAAATCAGTGCCTGTCCCGTCATATCCGCGGCTGGCTGTATATCAAGAAGTTTGCAGACGGTTGGTGCTACATCTGCCAACATTCCTGTCGGTGTTACCATCGACAAATCGCCACCAATGATATCGCCACCAGGTGCGCGCACACCCTCCAAAGATTTTGTAACCACAACGAGCGGCACGGGATTGGTTGAGTGTTCCTTGTCCATGCCTCCAGTGACCAGGTTTTTTACCTCTTCAGCGTTACCGTGATCTGCGGTGATGACAAGTGCGCCGCCGGTGGCGAGGACGGCATCAACGATCTGTCCGAGTGCTGTGTCGATGGTTTCGCAGGCGCTGATCGTTGCTTCGAGGTTTCCGGTGTGGCCAACCATGTCTGGGTTCGCAAAATTTAATACGATGAATGCGTATGTTCCACTCGCGACCTCCTTCACCACGCGGTTCGCGATTTCAAGTGCGGACATGTGTGGCTGCTGATCATAACTGGAGACGCGCGGTGAGGGGATGATGACGCGATCTTCCCCGGGAAACGCGGCTTCACGCATGCCATTCAAGAAAAATGTGACATGCGCATACTTCTCCGTTTCAGCGATATGCAATTGTTTGAGTCCAGCGTCTGAAACAACGCGCGCGAGACAGGTCTCGACGATTTGCGGCGGATACGCGACCTCGACCGGGAGATCTTTTTCATATTCAGTGAACGTTGCAAAAAAAAGATGTTGAAGATACGTACGTGGAAATTTTTCAAACGTCGGAAGAACAAACGCCTTGGTTAATTCGCGTGCACGATCAGGGCGAAAGTTAAAAAAGATCACGCTGTCGCCGGCTTGAACGATGCGTACCGGCTGACCGTTTTTCGTGATGATGGTCGGCACAAACTCCTCATCAAAGATTTTTTTGTCGTAAGAAGCTTGAATCGCTTCGCTTGCCGATGCTGCGGTTTCCCCTTGACCGAGCGCGATCGCGTCATACGTTTTTTGGACGCGCTCCCAGTGATTATCGCGGTCCATGGCAAATTGGCGACCGGAAAGCGTGGCGATCTGCCCTACGCCCAATTCTTTCATTTTTGTTTCGATGTCTTGGATAAATGACAATCCAGAATTAAACTGCGTATCGCGTCCGTCGAGAAACGCGTGCACAAAAACAGAAGAGATTTTTTCGCGTTTACAGAGTTCAAGTAACGCGAATAGATGCTCTTGTGATGCATGCACGCCACCGACGCCAGCCAGACCCATCAGATGCACGGCCCCGTTTGCCGCACGCGCATGTTGAACGGCCTGCGTGAAGGCCTGATTCTTAAAAAAATTGCCATCAGCGATCGAGATATTAATACGCGGCAAGCTTTGATAAAAAATACGTCCCGCACCGATCGTGATGTGGCCCACTTCGGAGTTTCCCATCTCGCCCCAACTTAATCCAACCGCCGCACCTGAAGCCTGCACCGTCATCGCCGGATAGGTTTCCACCAGATGTCGATAGTTCGGCATGCGTGCCCGCGTGATGGCATTTCCTTCAGAGTCCGGCGCTACGCCAAACCCATCAATGATGGCAAGAACAACGGGTTGAATGCGAGGCATAGAAACAAGAAGTAGGATACGAGACGAACAGCTGAATCGCAAGGGATTGGAAAAAATCCGTCGCCCTTGACCTTTCTCTGAAAACCCTGTATCTTTCTCTGTATAAGTACCCAGGCGGGTCTTTTTTAAAAGATAAAATATGAGCTTTGTACAAAATTTGGTAGAATATCTGCGTAGTTCACGTGAAGAATTTTCCAAGGTCCACTGGCCAACGCGTCAGGATACGATCCGCTATAGTGCGCTCGTGATTGGGATTTCCGTCGTGATCGCGGCATTTTTTGCGACGTTGGATTTTGGCTTGAGCCATGGGGTGCAAGCGATTCTCGCTCAAAAGATCGGTGCGAATAGCGCCGCACAGCCAACGCCAACGGTCACGAGTTCATCCACAGACTCTTCGATCCAGGTGACTCCGGCGACGTCCGCTCAGGGAAATAATATTCAGCTCACGCCAACCGTTCAAACCACGCCGGGAAGCGGCAATGTTCAGATCAACGCAGTTCCTGTTCCTTCGCCCTCTAAACCACTCGCACCTGTCAAGCCTTAACGTGTATGCCTAAGCAAACCTCGGATTATGGACGGCGTTGGTTCGCCATCCATACCTACTCTGGGTACGAAGAAAATGTCGCCGGAAATTTGCGTCACCGTATCGCAACGCTCGGGATGCAGGATAAAATCTTTCAAGTCCTTGTTCCAAAGGAGAAAAAGATCAAAATGCGTAACGGAAAACGCCGCGTATCAGAGGAAAAGATCTATCCGGGGTACGTGCTGGTCGACATGTTGGTCGACGATGCTTCTTGGTATGTGGTGCGCAACACCCCGAACGTGACCGGCTTCATTGGAACCGGTACCACCCCTAGCCCCTTGTCAGAAAAGGAAGTTAGCGATATCCTTCATCGCGTTGGGACCACCGAGGAACCTGAGGTCATGATTGATCTGCAAACGGGTATGGCCGTAAACATCGGCGAAGGGCCGTTTAAAGGGTTCGAAGGCAAGGTCCTGGAGGTGGATGGTTCACGCGGGAAGGTCAAGGTGCTGGTCAGCATGTTTGGTCGCGAAACCCCGCTGGAGCTGGATTTTTCTCAAGTAAAGAAGATATAAGACCCTATTTATATGGCAAAGAAACTGAAAACAATTATCAAGGTGCAGGTCATGGGAGGCAAGGCGACTCCAGCCCCGCCACTCGGTCCGGCACTCGGTCAGCACGGCATGAACATTGCCGAATTTTGCCAACGTATCAATGCGGCGACGCAAGATCGTTTGGGCGAAGTTGTGCCAGCGATCATTCGTTTGTACGAGGACCGTACCTACGATTTTGAGCTGAAGACCGCCCCGGTCGCCGATCTGTTGAAAAAGGCTGCGAACATCACCAAAGGTTCGGCCAAGCCATCCACCGAAAAAGTCGGCAAAGTGACGCGCGCTCACGTGCGCGCCATCGCCGAAAAGAAAATGGGGGATCTAAACGGCTACACCATTGAGTCCGCGATGCGTCAGGTGGAAGGAACCGCGCGCAATATGGGTCTCACAGTTGAAGGCTAACCATCAACTATCAAAAAAAACGATCATGAGAATTCATGATCGTTTTAGTTATCCACATGTTTGTTGGGAGCTGGGGCCAGTTCTTGGGGAAAAACTGGTATACTGTCAGCAGCTTCTTTTCGTTCATTTCTTCTATTCTATGCTACGCGCTCTCAGTGCACATATAAAAGCCCGTCCTTTAACTTCGAGTTTGATCGGGCTTATGATCGGTACAACGGGCGTGTCATTGGCGACCCTCCATCCGCAGATGGAGCGCACTCAGATGTGGTTAGCTGCGTCTGATGCGGTACAGGAACCAAAGCCGCCGGAAGTTCCGTCTAATTTTGTCCCTCCGGATTCAGGGCAGATGAATCAAGGAGTATCACCAGATAGTCAAGGCTCTTCATCGTCGTCATGGAATGGAACCGTTCCTCCGGGTGTCCCGTTGCCTTCGAATTTTATTGCTCCATCAGACGGATCCAGTTCCAGCAGCTCATCCGCGCCATCTGATCCTGGGAAGATGATGGACCAGAATCAGGAACAACCTCCGACCGCAGACACGGCGAATGGTCCCTCGGCAGATCAACAACAGATGGATGTGCAACAGCAGCAGATGCAAAAGGACCAGCTTGCTCGTATGCAAAAATCGTTTGCGCAAGCCGCAAAGCAGTTGAAACGCATCTCTACCAGTTTTGATGGATATAGAAAGGCCGGCCTTACCATCTCATCGGATTGCGCGGATGCTCTTGGGCAAGCACAGACAATTGTGGACGCAGTACAGGCCGCGCAAACCATGGATGATGTCCAGAATGCGGGTGCAGACGGTCTGCCGGATTTATTCCAACAGTTGCAAGACTGTCATCAAGCATTACAACAGCTCTCGCAATTGCCGCGCATCCTCAAGAAAGTGGATGCGCAGATAAAACGTACAGAAACGCGCTGGGCGAAAGCAAAGTTGACGGCACCAAGTTCCGCATCCAGTGCCGTAACCGAAGGCGACAGCGCTCTTCAGACCCTGAACGATGCGCGGGCGCAGATCACGCAGGATATGCAGAATGGAACCAGCCCTGAGGATATTCAGTCCACGCTTCAAGATTCTGTTGTGACGCAGTTGCAATTGTTGCAGACGGATATGCAGGAAATTCAGGCAGCCCGAGACGCTAACCGCTTTCTTACGCAAGTAGCTCATCAGATTCATGCCGCGCAACTGTTTGTCGCGCAGCAGCAGAAGGCGGGTAAAGACACGAGTGAATTGGAGGATATTTTATCGCGTACGCAGGATGCGTATACGCAGGTAAAGACGTTGGAGGCGAATAGCGATGCGTTTATGGGTGACGTCGAAGACCTGGCGATCTTGAGTCAGGCCCTGAGTCAATCCATGGGTGGAAGCGGAGCGATTCCTTCAGGTCTGATCCAGTCTCCAGTCGCTCCGGTTGATGCGAACGCCTCATCTATGTTTGCTCCACCTTCGATGGATGGATTCACGTCGTCCACAGGAGGAGGATCAGCCTCTGGCGGAGGATTCTAGGTAATGATGAAGGTGGTGAAAAACTATCCGTGTGATAACGGGTAGTTTTTTGTTGAGGGGGGGGGGTCTTTTGAAAGAATAGTTGGTAGGGGTGATCCTTTTTTGATCTTGTCGCAGGTTCGATCGTGTGCTGAGATGGTTCCACTATGTCTTGGCAACGTGTATTAAATCTTGCGCAACGCAGTCGCATGCCCGTCATTGTCAGTGATGTCGCTGGCCGCGAGCCGTACGTGGTTCTGAGTCTAGAAGCGTATGAACGGTTGATTGAAGGGGATCAAGCTGTTCTCTCGCAGAGCGCCCCATCCCCCGCAAAAACGCCGGAGCAGGCGCGGCTCGCAGAAGAGCGGGTGGCCGTGGGATTGGAGACGTTGGCAAAGGAGTCTGTGGCAGAAGAGTCCTCGTTCGAGCCGGTGAAAAATTCGAAAGAAGTGGTGATCGAGGTTGTGGAAATGGTCGCGCTCCCAGCAGAGAAAAAAGAGCGCGTACAGGAGGAGATTGATTCGGAATTACGGCTCGAAGAACGGTTCTACCTGGAGCCGGCAGAGGACGGAGTATGAGCCTCTTGCGCTTTTTTTTCGCTTCTGATACTATCGTGTGCACGTGAGTTTATCTTACACTTATCTTTAATCTGAATTGACGTCCTTCGCGTCGTCGCTTCTCTTTTCTTCTTGCACTATGGCCGACAAATTTCTCCGTACGAAACCGCACGTGAACATTGGAACCATTGGTCACGTTGACCATGGAAAGACCACGACGACTGCCGCGATTTTGGCGGTGCTGAGCAAGCACGGCATGGTCGCTCAGAGCAAGGGCGTGGACGATCTCGATAAGGCCCCGGAATCCAAATCCCGTGGTATTACGATTGCAACGGCCCACACGGAATACGAATCCGACAAGCGCCACTACGCGCACGTCGACTGTCCGGGACACGCCGACTACATCAAGAACATGATCACGGGTGCTGCCCAGATGGATGGCGCAATCTTGGTCGTGTCTGCCACAGATGGTCCGATGCCTCAGACGCGTGAACATATTTTGCTCGCTCGTCAGGTCGGTGTGCCTTCCATTGTGGTCTTTTTGAACAAAGTTGACATGGTGGAAGATGCGGAATTGATCGATTTGGTTGAACAGGAAATCCGTGATCTGTTGAAAAAGTACGAATTTGATGGTGACAAGACCCCAATTATCCGCGGTTCAGCCTTGAAAGCCTTGCAGAACCCAGGTGACGAAGCTGCAGCAAAACCAATTCTTGATCTGATCAAGGCGTGTGATGACTTTATCCCTGAACCAGTTCGCGAAACCGACAAGCCGTTCTTGATGCCAGTGGAAGACGTGTTTTCCATTGAGGGTCGTGGCACGGTGGTCACCGGACGTATCGAGCGTGGACAGGTCAAGATCAACGAAGAAGCCGAAATCGTCGGTTTGGGCGAAACCCGCAAAACCGTGATCACAGGTATTGAAATGTTTAACAAGCAGCTCGACTCCGGTATGGCTGGAGACAACGCTGGTTTGTTGCTTCGCGGTACCAAAAAAGATGAAATCGAACGCGGCATGGTGATCGCGAAGCCAGGCTCCATCACCCCTCACAGCGAATTCGAAGGTGAAGTGTACGCCCTGACCAAGGAAGAAGGCGGACGCCACAAGCCATTTGTCACCGGATACAAACCTCAGTTCTACATCCGTACCACGGACGTGACCGGTGAAGTGACCTTGCCAGAAGGTGTGGCCATGGTTCAGCCAGGTGACACTATCAAGATGATCGTCAAATTGATCACCCCAGTCGCCATGGAAGAAAAGATGCGCTTCGCCATTCGCGAAGGTGGCAAAACGGTTGGCGCAGGCGTGGTCACCAAGATCGTCAAATAGGTCATTCATCCTTCCTCTTCAACCCACATGTCAGATACAAAGGTTAAATCAGCACCGGTCAAAGACGCGACGCGCCGCATGCGCATCAAAATCTTTGCGTACGACCATAAAATCATTGATCAGGCCACGCGCATGATCATTGAAACGGCTGAACGCAGCGGAGCCCAGGTGGTGGGTCCAATCCCGTTGCCAACGGAAAAGCAAAAATGGACAGTAAATCGTTCAACGTTTGTTCACAAAAATGCGCGTGAACAATACGAAACCCGTATTCATAAGCGCCTGGTGGACATCCTGGATCCAAATCCAAAAACCATCGATTCATTGACATCTTTGAACATTCCAGCCGGGGTTGACGTGTCGATCAAGATGTAGTACAGTTCTGTCAAATTCATAGGACGTTCTCACCTGTCCATTCAGGATTTTCCTGGACCGACGAGTGAGAACGTCCTAAAACGATTCCCAAGGAGCAAGTTCCCCTGCATGCAGGGGATAATCTCCTTGCAGATCTTCGTTGAACCGAGGACTCGCCCTTCTGTGGGTCGAGGAGTCGCGATCGATTCAGCTTTTCTTGTTTATCCAAACCAGAGAGTTGCGAACGACGCGTCGTCTGCAGCTTTCTGGTTTTTTGGTTATGAAATTCATCCTCGCAAAAAAAATGGACATGAGTCAGGTGTATCAGGCGGACGGAACGATCGTTCCAGTTACGTTGGTTCAGGCTGGTCCGTGTGTGGTCACCCAGGTGAAAACCCAGGACGCCGATGGCTATCAAGCTGTACAGATTGGGTTTGAAACGAAGCGCCGTCTGAACAAGGCTCAGGCCGGCCATTGCAAGGATCTTCCGTCCTCGCGTCATTTGGCGGAATTCCGCATGAAGGAAGCCCCAACCATGAAGCGTGGCGACATGATCGAGGCCAGCGTGTTTCAGGCAGGCGACCTCGTCAATGTGATCGGAACCTCAAAGGGCAAAGGGTTTCAAGGCGTGGTCAAGCGTCATCATTTTCATGGACATCCAACGTCTCACGGTCACAAAGACCAAGAGCGTATGCCTGGTTCGATCGGTGCCGGTGGTGTGCAGCACGTGTTAAAAGGTCGCCGTATGGCTGGCCGTATGGGGAACGAGCGCGTGACGGTTCAAAAATTGCGCGTCATTGAGGTCCGCGACGGAGGAATTCTCGTGTTGAAAGGGGCGGTTCCAGGTGCGCGCCGTGGTTTACTTGAGATCGTCACCAACTAACCCCTATGTCGAAAGTTTCTGTCTACAATCAAATGGGAAAGGTCGTCGGCGAGGTTGAACTTGCTGATGGGATTTTTCATGTCAACCCAGATACAGCCTTGGTGCACGAGGTGTTGGTTGCTCAGCGCGCCAACGCTCGCCGCTCCATTGCTTCAACCTTGACCAAAGGTGAAGTTCGTGGTGGTGGAAAAAAACCCTGGAAACAAAAGGGTACGGGCCGGGCACGCCAAGGATCCACGCGTTCTCCTCAATGGATTGGTGGTGGAATTACCTTTGGTCCATCCAGCGAACGCAATTGGTCACAGAAGGTCAACAAAAAAACCAAACGCAAGGCTTTGTTCATGGCTTTAAGTGATAAGCTTGAGCAGAAAAAGATTTTGGTTGTGGACAAGATTTCAACCGACTCGCCAAAAACCAAGGTGGCGGCACAGCTTTGGAAGAATCTTCCGCTCGACAAAACAACGCTGTTTATTGCCGCGGGTTCGCAGCCACTGCTTATGCGTATGATGAAGAATTTGCAACAGGCAAAACTTGTCAGCGCGGAAAGCGTAAATCTGCAAGATGTGTTAACCTACCGAACCTTGGTCTTCTTGCAAGATGGATTGCAGGCATTTGAAAAGATTTACGTCTAACCTTTATGGCAATTCTTGATCAAATCCGCAAAAAGAAAATCGCCGCATCATCTGATGCAGCAGCTTCAACGAAAACTGTGGTCGAGGCAGAACCGGTCTTGAAGGCCGGAGTCGAAGCGAACGCTATGCCGACTCAGACGCACAGCGTCGTGTATCGTCCACGCGCCACGGAAAAGGCCGCCCGTTTGAACTCCGACCTGCGTACCTATGTGTTTGACGTCGCGCTCGGTGCAGAAAAGCAAAACATCAAGCATATTATCGAGCAGACCTACAAGGTAAAGGTTGAACGTGTTCGAACGCTTCGCATGAGTGGAAAGGCGACCCAACGTGGACGCGTCCGCGGTCATCGCAGCGATTCAAAAAAAGCCCTCGTGACGCTCGCAGAAGGTCAAAAGATTGATCTTCATGCCGGTGTTTGATCTCTCAAGTTATGCCTATTCACGTCTACCGCCCAGTAACCAAAGGCCGCCGCCACTCATCGGTGCAGGATTTTTCTGATGTCACCGCGCGACGTTCTGAAAAATCATTGGTCATCTCAAGTAAGCAGCAGGCTGGCCGTTCTGGTGGAAAAATTACGGTGCGCCATCAGGGAAGTGGTCACAAGCGTCGCATCCGCGACATTGATTTTCAACGCGTGCGTTTTGATATTCCAGCGCGTATCGCCGCGATTGAATACGATCCAAATCGCGGAGCACGTCTCGCTTTAGTGGTCTACAAGGACGGGGTCAAGAGCTATATCCTGTGTCCACAGGGGGTCAAGGTAGGTGACATGGTCATTTCATCCAAGAAAGAAGCGGAAATTTCCGCAGGAAATCGTCTTCCGCTCGAACGTATTCCGATCGGAACCCCGGTCCACGCCGTGGAAATGCTTGCAGGAAAAGGTGCGGTTATCGGTCGAGCTGCAGGAACCGTGATCGAATTCATGGCGCTTGAAGGAGAATACGCTACGCTTAAACTGCCATCAGGCGAAGTACGCCGTGTCTCAAAACATTGTTTAGCCACCGTCGGAAGCGTGTCGAATCCAGATTGGCACTTGGTGCGCTGGGGAAAAGCCGGACGCATGCGTCATCGAGGTATTCGTCCAACCGTCCGTGGAAAAGTGATGAACCCAGTTGACCATCCACACGGTGGAGGTGAAGGTAAGCATCCGATCGGTATGAAGTACGCCAAAACCAAGTGGGGCAAACATGCCATGGGAGTCAAGACGCGCCACAAGAACGTGGCTTCAGACAACATGATCTTATTCCGCCGCAAGGGCCGCATCCAAAACGTCTAACGTATGTCCCGCAGTTCACGCAAAGGACAATTTACTGATCCGAAGCTCGCGAAAAAAGTCGCGGCTTTGAAGTCGGGCGACAAGACCATTATCAAAACATGGTCGCGCACCTCGACGATCACCCCAGAGATGGTTGGAAAAATCATCGGTGTTCATAATGGTCGGGTGCATATCCCTGTGTCCGTCGTTGAGAACATGGTGGGTCACAAGCTCGGAGAATTTTCTGCCACGCGCAAATTTGTGCGTCATGGAGGAAAAGTTGTGTCGAGTAAAGAAGCGGGTGCAGCTCCCGCCGCCGCTCCAGCGCCAGCGGCTAAAAAGAAATAAAACCTATGGACGTCCACGCATCACTTCGTTTTCTTCGTATGTCACCACGCAAAGTGCGTCTGGTGATTAATGCTGTGCGCGGTTTGCCTGCGGTTGAGGCCGACACTCGGCTTCAGTTCATGCAAAAAGGTGCAGCTCGACCGGTTCTTAAGTTGTTGCGTTCTGCGATGGCGAATGCCGAGCATAATTTTCAGTTGCACGCGGAAACGCTGGTGATCAAAACGATTACGGCTGATGGTGGACCAACGACGAAACGCTCTCGTCCACGAGCCATGGGACGCTCCGCGCCTATCCGTAAGCGCAGCACGCATATTCATCTTGTCTTGGCGGTGCCAGAATTGGCCGCTTCTTCCGCTCGCAAGAGCGCCTAACTTCCTATGGGTCACAAAGTTCATCCCATTGTTTTCCGTCTTGGTACGACCACCGAATGGCCGTCTCGTTGGTTTGCCCGTGACGATCAATATCGTGCGCAGCTGAAGCAGGACATTGGTTTGCGCACGTTTCTTGCGAATGATTTGAAGGAAGCCGCGGTCAACCGCATCGAGATCGAACGCTCACGTGGAGCGTTGTCGATCGTCATTCACACCGCGAAACCTGGTTGGGTGATTGGCCGTTCTGGAAGCGGAGCCGAAGAATTGAAGAAAAAAATCCTGAAGAAATTTTTCCCAGGTCGTTCAAAGGCGGTTCAATTGCATATTTCCATCCAGGAAGTTTCCAAGCCATCTTTGGAAGCGAACTTGGTCTGTCAGGGGGTCATTGCGGATCTTGAACGCCGCATGGCATTTCGCCGTGTGCTCAAAACATCCATCGAACGTGTGAAAAAAGGAGGCGCTCTTGGAGTAAAGATTGCTGTCTCAGGACGTTTGAATGGTGCGGAAATCGCGCGTCGCGAATCCTTGAGCTGGGGCAAGCTTCCACTCACGAATCTGCGTGCCGACATTGATTATTGTCAGCGCTTTGCGCAAACGATCGCTGGATCCATTGGTGTCAAGGTCTGGATCTATCGCGGCGATGTGTTTGAGCAGGATCGTTTGACCAAATACCAACCAACCACCGTCCAAAATCGTGGCGCGCGTCCAACGGACCGCCGCAACGATCGAGGGTTCTCTGGTGCTCGAACAACGACTTCATCGACAGCTACCTCGGTCGCGCCCGCGCACTCGCCGGACGCTGCAGCACCGGTCGCAGCCGTTTAACGCTCGCTTTCTTGTATGCTCATCCCTAAAAAAGTCAAACATCGTAAATGGCACAAAGGCCGTGGCCGCAACATTCGCGTGGCCACGACGAAATTGGAATTGGCCTTTGGCGCGTATGGGTTGAAAGCGCTGACCCCGGCCTGGGTTTCCAGTCAACAGATTGAAGCCGCGCGTCGCGTTCTGTCACGCTCGATCAAAAAGGGTGGCAAGATCTGGATTCGCGTCTTCCCTGACAAACCGATCACCAAGAAAGGAAACGAAGTTCCGATGGGTGCCGGTAAAGGAGGGGTCGACCACTATGTCGCGGTCGTGCGTGCCGGAACCATCATGTTTGAGATGGACGGTGTGCCAGCCGATGTCGCAAAGAAAGCGCTCGAAGATGCCGCGTACAAGATGTCCTCGGTGTGCAAGTTCGTTCAGGCCAGGTAATTTCATTGATCTCCAGACAACGTATGTCATCCCCTTCATCTTCAACAGTGGCGTCCGCCACGTCAGCCGTACACCAGCGCCAACTCCAGGGCGTGGTGGTTTCTGCGTCTACGCCTTTCACGGCCATCGTGCGCGTTGATCGACGCATCACCCATCCAAAATATGGGAAGATCTACACGATGTCGAAGCGCTACCATGTGCATGATGCGAAGCGCATCGTTAAACTTGGCGACGTGATCGTGTTTGAAGCGTGCCGCCCCATGAGCCGTTTGAAGCGCTGGCGTTATGTTTCGCACGTGTCTTCTGCGACCCCAACCAACGTATGATTCAACATCGAACCATGCTCGCCGTTGCTGACAACACGGGAGCTAAAATTTTACAGTGTATCCACGTCAATGGAGGCTATCGCAAGCACTATGGTCGCATCGGCGACGTGGTCACCTGCGTCGTCAAGCAGGCGAGCCCTCGCGGCGTGGTCAAGAAATCTGACATCGTGCATGTCGTGATTGTGCGTACCCACAAAGAATCACGCCGTCCTGATGGCACTTACATCCGTTTTGATGATAACGCTGGCGTGATCATCGATCCAAAAACGAAAGATCCAAAGGGCACACGTATCTTTGGTCCGATCGCGCGTGAACTGCGCTTGAAGGGCTATCATAAGATCATTTCCTTGGCGCCAGAAGTTTTGTAACCCCTATGTCATCTCCTCATGTAAAAACTGGTGACGAAGTCATCGTCATTGCCGGATCAGATCGTGGGAAACGCGGCAAAGTGCTGCAGGTGTTTCCACAATTGCAACGCGTCGTCGTGGAAGGTGTTCGCTTGACCAAGCGCCATCTGAAACCGCGCTCGAAAGATGCCAAGGGCCGTATCATTGAGATGTCCATGCCGATTCACATTTCCAACGTGCAGCACATTGCTGCCGATGGCAAACCGACTCGTCGTCGTTCATCTTCACCCGCCGTATGACACTTCAAGAACACTTCACGAAAGACATCGTGCCACAACTGAAAAAAGAATTGGAGTTGACCAACTCTCATTCCGTGCCTTGCATCCGCAAGATTGTGCTTTCCGTTGGCATTCCAGTGTCACAAAAAGATTCAAAAATTCTGGAAACGGTTGAGCAGAATCTGGAACGCATCACCGGACAAAAGCCGGTGCGCACCAAAGCCAAAAAATCCATCGCCAACTTTAAAATCCGTGAAGGTATGGTCGTCGGGGTCATGGTGACTCTGCGCGGTCCTCGTATGTGGGACTTTCTCGGTCGCTTGATCAACGTGACCTTCCCTCGTATCCGCGACTTCCGCGGCCTGTCCCCAAAGTTGGTGGACGCGCAGGGGAATGTGACGATCGGATTCCGCGAACACCTTGCCTTCCCTGAAATCCGTTCAGATGAGGTCGAAAAAATTCATGGTCTCCAGGTCACGATCACGACCACTGCTGGAACCCGTGAACGTGGATTCAAACTGTTAAAAGCCCTCGGCTTCCCTTGGCAAACCGCCTAAGGACCTCTCCCTCCATTAACTCTCACTATGGCTACTGAAGCACAAATCGCCAAATCACTGCGGACACCCAAGTTTTCCACGCGTATCGTACGCCGCTGTTGGCGCTGTGGACGAAAACGCGGATTCATGCGAGACTTCAACCTCTGCCGCATCTGTTTCCGGGAACTCGCGAATCGCGGAGAATTGCCTGGCGTAACCAAATCGAGTTGGTAAACCCACCCCTGTATGTCCACTGATCCAATGAGCGACTTTCTTACGCGCATTCGCAACGCGCAGCTTGCAGGCCATGAACTCATGACCGTGCCGTTTTCGAAATCAAAAATGGCTGTGGCCAAGATTTTGGAACGCGAGGGCTACATCATGTCCGTCGAGGAGCGTGCTGATGGTGCGCGCCGACTTATCGCACTCACCCTGAAGTACGTTGAAAAACTTCCGTTGATCCGCTCGATCAAGCGCGTGTCAACCCCAGGACGTCGCGTGTATCGCCAGGCGCATGAACTGCCTCGCGTATTGTCTGACCAAGGTACGGCCATCATCTCGACCTCTGCCGGCATGATGACGAACCGTGAAGCTCGCCGACGTCACCTTGGAGGTGAGGTCGTGTGTGAGATTTTCTAATCACCGTCCACCCTACGTATGTCTCGTATCGGAAAAAAATTCATCCCACTCCCAGCCGGCGTCAACGTCAACATGGAGGCGACGCGCATCATTGTCACGGGTCCGCACGGACAGGTGACGGTTCCGCTTGCCGAACATGCCCACGTGTCTGAAACAAAAGAACCACGACAACTCGAGGTGAGTGTTGATGATGCGACGCACGTGAAGCAGTCCGCATTGTGGGGTTTGACCCGTCAACTGCTGAACAATGCCGTCACAGGCGTGCAAACACCGTTTTCAAAAGCCTTGGAATTTGTTGGTGTCGGTTTCAAAGTCGCTTTGGAAGGAAAAGACACGCTCGTGATGGATGTCGGTTTTTCGCATAAGGTGCGCTTCTCTGTCCCAGAAGGTATTTCCGTAACGGTAGAAAAACAGATCGTGACCCTGCGCGGCGTGGACCGTCAGTTAGTGGGAGAGATCGCGGCACAGATTCGTCGCGTCAAACCACCTGAACCATATAAGGGGAAAGGGATAAAATACACCGACGAAGTCATCCGTCGTAAGGCTGGTAAAGCAGCCAAGACAGGCGCTTAATTTGATCACTATGAGCCAACGATTACGCAATGAAGAACGCCGTGCTCGCCGTTTACGTCGAGTTCGCGCCACCGTTACGGGCACCCCAGAGCGCCCTCGCTTAAGCGTGAAACGCACCCTGCGCCACGTGGAAGCGCAGATTATCGACGACACGGTTGGTCGTACGCTTGCCGCTGTCCATGATCGCGAGATCACGGAGGCGGAACGCAAAGGAAAAAAGAAGGCGGAGTTGGCTGATCTGGTTGGTCGCATGCTTGGTGCGCGCGCCTTGGAAAAAGGGGTAAAACAGGTCGTGTTTGATCGACGCGATAAAAAATATCATGGACGTGTGCGTGCCGTAGCAGACGGTGCACGTGCGGCCGGACTTTCCTTTTGATCTATGATACTTGATGACACACAAATCCCAGCTTCTTCGGAAGCTCAACAACCAGCCGCTGCACCAGTGCCAGCTTCGGCTACGCCAATCGTGCACATCAACGGACGCGGAAAACAGCGTTCACCTGCTGGAGCGATGGGCGGCCGTGGTGGAAATTCTCGTGGCGGAGGAGGCGGTCAGCGCCGTCCAGGTGGTGGCGGTCAGCGTCGCGATGGACGTCGTCCAGGCGGCGATGGTTCTCCAGAGGCAGATTACGATGAAAAGAAGATCGAAATCGCTCGTGTTACGCGTGTGACCAAGGGAGGCAAGCGCATGCGTTTTCGAGCATTGTGCGTGATCGGTAACCATAAAGGACGCGTCGGTTTTGGATTAGCGAAGGGCATTGATGTTGCAGCTTCAACGAACAAGGCGACGACACAAGCTCGCAAAGCTCTGTTGACGGTTCCATTGGTCAACGAAACCATCCCGCATGCCGTGGAAGCCAAATTTGCTGCCGCACACGTGCTCTTGAAACCAGCTCCGAAAGGAACGGGAATCAAAGCTGGTGGAGCGGTGCGCGCCGTGCTTGAGTTGGCAGGCGTACCGAATGTTGTTTCCAAAATTCTCGGTTCATCCAATAAAATTAATAATGTCAAGGCGACGTTTGCCGCTTTGAAACAGTTGCGCGTGAAGCAGAAGCCTACGGCAACGACCCCTGATTCTCCACAAGCGTAATCTTTTATTTTTACCTGTATGTCACTCTCGATGCACACCTTGGCGTCAAATCCAGGCTCTCGTACCAAGACCTTCCGTATTGGTCGTGGGTTGGGTTCTGGTCGCGGAAAGACCTCTGGTCGTGGAACCAAGGGGCAGCGTTCGCGTACAGGTGGACGCAAGCGCTTGGGTTTGAAGGGCATGAAGCAGATGTTGCTAAGCTTTCCAAAGCAACGTGGCTTTACCAGTTTGGCAAATAAGCCACACACGGTGACGCTTACGCAGTTGAATATCTTTCCGGATGACGCTCAGGTGACAATCGAGAGCCTTCTTGAACATGAACTGGTTCGTCGTGGACAGACCGCAAAGATCGTTGCCAGTGGTCTGCTCACCAAGCGTCTCCATGTGTCAGGTATGTTGTTGAGCGTTGGAGCGCGTGAAGCTGTGGAGAAGGCGGGTGGTTCAATTAAATATAAGGAGGCGAAACATAAGCCGGTGAAGCACGATAAGAAATAGGTTAATTTTACTTCCTATGTGGGAAAAACTCCTTCAAGCGTGGAAAGTCCGTGAGGTCCGCAATGGACTCGTCTTCGTGCTGTTGATGATGGTGATCTTCCGCATTGCGGCGAACATCCCTCTGCCTGGAGTTGATCTCGTAGCTTTAGAGAATTTCTTTGCTGCGAACCGCGTTCTTGGGTTGTTGAACTTATTTTCTGGAGGAACGATCCGCAGTTTTAGTATCGTCGCGTTAGGTGTGGGGCCGTACATCACGGCTTCCATTATCTTTCAGTTGTTGGGCATGATCGTCCCGCGTATTGAGGAGATTCAAAAAGAAGGGGAGGCAGGTCAACGAAAAATTAACCAGTGGACGCGTTTGCTGACGGTTCCTCTCGCGATCATTCAATCCTTTGGTTTGATGGCATTGTTACGTCAATCACAGGTTCCGATTTTGAAGCAGGCCGGTGTATTTCATTTGGTTACGATCGTGTGTATTGTCACCGCCGGAACCATGTTCCTGATGTGGTTGGGAGAACTCATGTCGGAAAAGAACGTCGGAAATGGCGTTTCATTGATCATTTTCGCGGGTATTGTAGCAAACCTGCCAAGCTCCGCTTCTCAGTTCGCATCCACCGCTGACAGCTTGTCATGGATTTCGATCTTGGTGCTCGCTGCAGTGGCTTTGGCAACGGTTGTGGGCGTGGTGTTTGTCACGGAAGGCCAGCGCAACATCCCTGTGCAGTATGCGCGTCAGGTGAGAGGTGGTGCGAGTTCTCTTGCATCCGGAGTGAATTCTTCCTTGCCGTTGCGTGTGAACATGGTGGGCGTGATCCCAATCATTTTTGCCATCTCTTTATTGCTTTTCCCAACCTTCATCGCACAGTTTTTGATCAATGCGAAGAGCGCCTGGGTCGCTTCGGCGGCGCAGTGGGTCGTTGCAACATTACAGAACCAAACCATCTACGGAGCCTTGTATTTCTTGTTGGTGGTGAGCTTCACCTACTTCTACACGGCGGTCATCTTTCATCCAGATACGATCGCGGAAAATTTACAGAAGCAAGGAGGGTTTATTCCAGGAATTCGTCCAGGCAAGCCAACGTCAGAGTACTTGGAGCGCGTGATTCAGCGAATCACCTTGGGTGGAGCATTGTTTCTTGGGATTATCGCGGTCATGCCGATCGCGTTTCAAGGGGTGACGCAGACTAAAGCCCTGGCGCTTGGTGGAACCTCTTTGCTGATCGTCGTGTCAGTGGTGATTGAATCGGTCAAACAGATCGAATCGCAGCTCACCATGCATAAATACGATGTGTACTAAACAAAAAATATAGACAACAAAAATCATCCGTAGAGGATGATTTTTTGATGGCGAATTGGTCGCGCTGTTGACGCAGCGCCTCACCGGTCTGTATCTTCTTGATGTCTCCCATTTCTTTTTTTCATCTGCCAAAATTTTTTCTTTCCTCGTCTGCGTTGGTCGCACTTATTCTTGGATGCCTCGCGTGTTTTACCACGGTATTTTTTGTGCGTCATGATCAGGTTTTTCGTGCTTCAAGCATTGTGTCTGGGGTTGATGGTTCTTTGTTGAGTCTGGCAGTTCCCTTGGTGTTTCTCGTGGGCATTTTTTATGCTCTGTGGAAACGTGTATCTGTGCGCGTGATTTGGGAAGGGGTGTTCTTTTTTGGCGCGTTATTTGGTGTGTGGTTGGCGCTGGTTTCGTGGTTAGGATTTTTCTTTGCGTGGTTGACGTGTGCTGCGTTGATACTGGCGTTGTGCCTGTGGCCAATCATTTTATTGCAAGATGCGCTGTTGACCGTGGGTGCGAGCGCATGTGCGGTATGGTTTGCATTGAAGCTTCCTCCGTTGGCGACGCTGGTGCTTTGTCTGGGATTTTTTCTGCATGACGTCCTGTCGCGCAATCGTTGGTTGAGAGAATGGCCGCATCGTTTATGGCAACGCTGTTCTACGCTGATTTTGGTTCCAGTGACATGGAAGAATGGAGTTAAGGTGCTCCAGGCGAGTGAGGTGTCTTCATGTGTAGAAATTCCTACGAGCCGTTTGTTGATTCCGTGTATTTGGCTCGCAAACATAAGCTTTTTATCCGTTCGTGGAGCGTGGATTGTCGCGAGCTGTCTGTTAGTTGGACTCTCAGTGTCCGTTCTGTATACTCCAAATCGTGAGCAGCGAATGGGTGCGTGGTGGGGGTTCTCTGTTGGGGTCTTTGCTTCCGCTTTTTTGTTGATGCTCGCTGTTGTTTTGAGGTTGCCCGTATGAAACGTAAACGCATTCACGCCGTTTTATTTGGTCCGCAAGGGAGCGGCAAGGGAACGCAGGGGCAGATCCTGTGCGAGTATTTTGATATTCCATTGATTGGTGCAGGTGATCTGTTGCGTGCGGAGATTGAGGATGAGACCTCGATGGGGCGTTTGGTGAAGGCCTACGTTGAACAGGGAATGTTGGCGCCTGACGAGCTCGTGAACGCGATTGCGGCACGACGCTTAAAGGAACAGTCGCTCGAACGGGGATTTTTATTGGACGGTTACCCACGCAATGTTGAACAGGCAGAGGTGTTAGATGGTTTGGTGAAAATAAATTTAGCGATTCAGTTGAAGATTTCCGACGCTGAAGCTTTGCGTCGTTTGCGCGGACGTTGGCAATGTCCGGCATGTCATACGTTGTATCATGAGGTGCACGCGCCGCCGGCGGTTCCAGGGAAATGTTCCGTATGTGGCGCTGCGTTAGTTCAGCGTGAAGATGATAAGGATGCGTTGATCCGTCAACGTTTGGCTGCCTACCATTTTATCACTGAGCCGTTGGCCGGATACTATCGACAGCGTGGGGTATTATTGAGTGTTCAAGCGGAACAGCCGATCCCATTGCTTTGTAAGGAATTATTGCGTAAAATGGGGAGATTAGGTTTTACCGTGTAATCTGTATGTCTTTAGTAAAAACTCCACAAGAAATTGAGAGCTTGCGCCGCGGGGGAGAAATCCTGTCGCGTATTTTGCGTGAATGTGCGCAGGCATGCGTTGCCGGGGTCACCACGGAAGAATTGGATGCGATCGCGCGTAAACGCATGACAGAAGTGGGTGCGGTGCCGTCGTTTTTTGGATATCAGATCGATCCATCCGGACCAGGTTTTTCCGGAGCGTTGTGCGTGTCCATTAATGATGAGGTTGTGCATGGTCCGCCGCTGCCAGCTCGCGTTATTCCCGCGTCAGCGATCGTGGGTTTGGATATTGGAATGTGGTACGAAGGATTGGCGACGGATATGGCTACGACCGTGATTGTCGGTACCGTGTCGCCACGTACGCAAGAACTTGTTCGTGATACGCGAGCATCGCTCGTCGCTGGATTGTCCGCAATTAAGGCTGGTGGATTCGTGTCTGATATTGGAAGCGCCATTGAAGAATCGTTGCAAGGAAAAAAATACGGCATTGTGCGTGACCTCGTTGGTCATGGGGTCGGTCATGAGGTTCATGAAGCGCCTCAGGTTCCAAACTATCGTGAGCGTCGCGCGCCACGCGTTGTTTTGCGAACCGGGATGGTGCTAGCGATTGAACCAATGGTGACTCTGGGGACATGGCACGTTCATATGTTGCCAGATGAGTGGACCATCGTGACGGATGACGGAAGTTGGTGTGCGCACTTTGAGGTCAGCGTCGCAGTCACGGATGAGGGGTATGAATTGTTGACGCCGTGGCCCGACGCCTAGATTTTTTATGTCTGAAATTCAACACGAACATTCCCCCACAGTTTTTAATGAACTGTCCATGATTGTGAGTGCGAGGCTTAATTTACAGCGCTTGCTTGTCGAGCGTGTTAATGGAGAATTGAGTAATGATGGGTGGATACGATGGACGGAGGAGAACGCAGAAACCTTTGCCAAGGTATTTGAGGCCGATGTTAGAGGGCTGGTGGAGCGTTTTATCGTTGCAAAAAATAGCGAGGATAATGATAGGGGCGCCTTGATGAATGAATTGTTAGATGAGATCGAGGTGAAGATGCGTGTGCTCAAGGCGCATTAATCGTTTTACGATGAGGTGGATTGGAGAAGCGTTTGTTCATTTTTTAGCAATGTTTCCTGTAACGGAAAGCGCGTTTTGACCACGTGTCGTGCGTGTGCGCCTCGTCGTTGAGCTTCGCGTGAATTTGATAAGATTTCTAGCATTATTTTGACGAGGGCGGCCTGATCGTTCACCTGCACGATCCATCCGGCTTTAGGCTCAAGCATCCAACGGTTCGCGCCAACGTCCGTGGCGACGCATGGGAGGCCTGCAGCCATGGCTTCCAGGAGCGACCAGGGCATCCCTTCTTTGACGGAAGGCAGAACAAAGGTGTCGAGACCACGAAGGAGCCTTGAAGCGTCGTGACGAGCGCCAGTAAGCACAACGGTGTTTTCAAGATGCAGTTCTGCACGAGCGCGTTCAATGGATTCGCGTTCCGGTCCATCACCTATCAGGATGAAGCGCGTGTGTGGATTTTGCGCGTGGACCTTCTGGCATGTTTTGAGGTACTCCACGAGGTTTTTTGCAGGATAAAAATGCGCCACGGTGCCAAAAACAAAGGTCTCGGGTGAGAGGTTGAGGATCGTGCGTGCGTCCGCTCGTGAGGCGAGGTGTGCATCGAAAGTTACGAGGTCGATGCCATTTGGAATGACGGTGATCTGTTCGCGTGGACAGATCTTTTTTTGTTGCGCGATTGCGGCGTCACCCGGATGAACGCAGATAATGATGTGTTTAAAACGTGCAGTGAATTGTTCAGCGAGAATGTAGAGTGTGCGTCGGGTTGGTGACATGGGTTCAAGAAACACCCAGCCACCGATGCGGTAGACGATGCGGGGAACGTGTGCGAGCCAGCTAGCGATGCTGCCCACGACCCCCATTTTTGTGCTGTTGAGATGGAGTGCATCTGGTGTGAGTTTACGAAGGACAGAGCGAAGTTCCAGAATCACAAGGAAGTCTTTGAGGGGATTAATAGCGCGACCAAGATGTCGCAGGCGAATCGTCTGAATGTTGTGTTTTTCGCATTCGTCGAATAACCACGAACCCTCGCCTGCGAGAACAGTGATCTCGTGTCCGCGATCACGAAGCCAGAGAGCAAAGCGCAGGATGAACTGCTGTGCGCCCCCAGGTTCAGCGAGGGTGATGGCGAGGGCGATCCGTTTTTTTGCTGAAATCATGCGTTTAGGATAGGCTTTGATGGTTCACGAGTCAATTCTATGTGCGGTATTGCAGGACAAGTTCGTTTTGACGGTCGACCGGTCGAACGCGATCGGTTGATTCGGATGTCCGAGGCGATCGCGCATCGTGGGTCGGATGCGGATGGCATGTGGATTGATGGAGCGGTTGGTCTTGCACACCGTCGACTCTCCATTGTCGATCTGAGTCCAACGGGTGCACAGCCCATGACGAGTGCGGATGGGCGAGTGCATATCCTATTCAATGGAGAGATTTATAATTATCAAGAATTGCGTGCCGAGCTTCAGGTGCATGGCGTGGCATTCCGTTCAACGTCGGATACGGAGGTGTTATTGCATCTGTATCAGCGCGGTGGCTTGGCGATGTTGAAACGGTTACGCGGTATGTTCGCGTTTGCCTTGTGGGATGCGGAACGCGAGCGTTTATTTTTTGCACGCGATCGGGTGGGGAAGAAACCATTTTTTTATCGGCAGGACCATCAATCATTTTCTTTTGCCTCTGAGATCAAGGCCTTGACTTGCGTTGAAAAACCGATTATCGACCAGCAGGCGCTTCGTCTGTTTCTCGGATTGCAATACGTGCCGTCACCGCTTACGGGGTTTGAGGGGATTATTTCGTTGCCGCCGGGGCATTTCGGCGTGATCGAGCGTGGAGCGTTACGCATTGAACGCTATTATCATGTTGAGCGTGAGCCGAAGCTTGATGTGTCGTTTGAGGAGGCCGCCTCGACCGTTCGCCAACAACTTGAAGAGGCGGTGCGTTTGCGGTTGATCGCAGACGTGTCGGTAGGCGCGTTTTTATCTGGTGGCATGGACTCGTCCTCGATCGTGGCTTTGATGCATCGCGCGTCTTCGCATGAGATTCAGACGTTCACCATGGGATTTCCCTCATTTGGTCATGATGAGCGTGCGGAGGCTCGAGCGCTCGCAAACAAATTCGGTACGCGACACCATGAATTTGAGATGCAGGCCACGGATATCGCGTCACTCGTTGATACGATGGTGGAGACGTACGATGCGCCGTATGCGGATTCGTCCTGTTTGCCCGTGTGGTTGCTTGCACGTGAAACGGCGAAGCATATTAAGGTTGTCCTGGTTGGCGATGGAGGTGATGAGTTGTTTGGTGGCTACCGTCGCTATCAAGCCTGGTTGAAGGCAATTGAGTGGTCGCGCGCGTTACGCGGTCAGACGCATGGTTTGTCATTCGCTACACGAACGGTTGGTCGAGTTCGCGGAGATGTCCGCTTTGATCGCTTCGGACGAACGTTGGATGGTCTGCGCTCATCTTTTGCTGACGGATACGCCGCGCTGTTCACCGGATCCTATTTCTCTCTCCAAGAAGAGCGGGTTTTGCTACAGTCAGAATTTTTACAAGCGACCGATCGTTCATCTGCATTATCGTTTGTCGCGCGATCATTTGACGAGCATCTTGGTGCAGAGGGTGCCTTGCAATTTGATTTCACCTCGTATCTCCCAGATGATTTGAACGTGAAGATGGATCGTGCGACTATGGCTCACGGTCTGGAAGCGCGCGCGCCATTTCTGGATCAAGAGTTGGTGGGATATGCATCACATCTACCCTTGTCTTATCTCTTAAAACGTGGTACCACAAAGCCGTTGCTGCAGGCCGCGATGACCGGGCTTGTTCCGCCTGAGGTGTGGTCGCGACCAAAGCGTGGATTCCAGGTTCCATTGAGCGGATGGTTTCGACAGGAGTTGCGTCCATTGTTTCAAGAACGTTGTCTCTTATCGAACGCAAAGTTGTCTACGATCTGTCGACCGGCCGTGGTTCAGACTTATCTTCGAGAAAATGATCGTGGGAAAGATCATGGCAACCGTTTATGGATGCTGTTAATGCTTGCGACGTGGATGGAAATCTATGGCTGATATGTTGAGGAAGAAAATTGTTGTCGTCACAGGCGGCGCCGGATTCATTGGCTCGCATTTGTGTCGTGCGTTGATTGCGCAGGGTCATCGCGTGATTTCTTTAGATAATTATTTTACTGGATCGGCAGATAATCATGTGTTAGGCGTGGAGTATCGGACCGGTCACACGCGTGATATTGCGATGCATATCCCAGAGACGCCTGACCTGGTGTTTCATCTTGGAGAATACTCGCGCGTGGAAAAAAGTTTTGAGGATCCGATACAGCTGGTGTGGGATCTGAATATCGCAGGAACGTTTTCTGTATTGGAGTTTTGTCGCGTCAAAACATCAAAATTGGTATACGCGGGTTCAAGTACCAAGTTTGCAGATGGAGGGATTGGTCGCGCGCAGAGTCCCTATGCCTGGACCAAAGCAACGAATGCTGATCTTGTTGTCAACTATGGCCAGTGGTTCAATTTGAACTATGCGATCGCGTATTTTTATAGTGTGTACGGTGAAGGTGAGATCGCGAATGGTCCTTACGCGACGATCATCGGTATCTTCAAGCAAGAATTTCAACAGGGTTTGCCGATGACGGTTGTCGCACCGGGCACCCAAACGCGGGCGTTTACGCATGTGTCAGATATTGTGTCTGGATTACTGTTGATCGCGGAGCATGGTCAGGGTGATGGGTACGGCATCGGGCAAGCGCGCGAGTACACGATCCTTGAGGTTGCCAAGATGTTTAGCGATGACATCGTGATGTTGCCGGAACGTCAGGGGAATCGACACGGGTCAACGCAAGATACGGACAAGCTCACCGCGCTTGGATGGCGACCACAAGTATCGCTTGAGCAGCATGTGCAGGAGTTCAAGGTATCATGTACGCGATTCGCTTCCGTCGAAAAACGAGTGCTGGTTTTTTCGACAACGTTTCATCCGATCGAGGGTCCTGCAGAACGGGCGTTGATGCAGGTGATGTTGCAGATGTCAGATGTGCATTTCGATGTGGTGACTACATTGACGGATCCGACGGCCGCGCAAACCAGTTTTTCATTGAAGAATGTGACGATTCATCGTGTTGGTCGTGGAAATCGTTTTGATAAGTTCCGTTTGATGGTTGATGGCGCAAAAAAAGCAAAAGAACTCACGAAGCAGCATCGGTATTTGTTTATCTGGTCCATTATGGCGAGTTATGCCGCGCTGCCGGCAGTGGTTGTGCGTCGACAAATCCAGCGGACACCGCTGTTGATTTCTCTTGCGGATCAGCGCTTGAGCGAGCTCTCGCCTATATTTCGTTTGATCGTCCGTTTCCTGTTGCGCGGAGCAGATCAGATTTCAACCTCGAATGCAGAGCAGGCGCGGGGTGTGTCGCGTTTGGAGCCCAGCTCTTCGCTCACGCGCTCCAATCGTCAAGGGGATGCATTCGCAAACCAGATTCGATTTTTGTATAATACTGTGCTAAACAAAGGGTAAACCTGTGAAAAAATACGCTCTCATTTTTTCAACAACCTATTTCCCTCTCGTTGGCGGTGCGGAGGTCGCCATGAAGGAAATCACGGACCGACTTCCAGATTGGCGGTTTGATTTGTTGTGTGCGCGCATCAAGCCCGGATTGTCTACGGCGGAAAAAATTGGCAACGTGACCGTGCATCGTTGCGGCTTTGGTCATCCGATTGATAAATATTTGTTGCCGTTACTTGGAGTGATGAAGGCGAATCGTTTGTCTCGCGTGTCGACAGATCGCCCCGCGGCTGTCTGGTCTCTCATGGCAAGCTATGGTGGGTTCGCGGCCCTGGTCTATACGTGGTGTCATCCTCGAGTAAAGATGTTGTTAACTTTGCAAGAAGGTGATCCACTTGAACATTATTCGAAACGTACAGGTTGGTTGACGTTTCTTCACAAGAAAATTTTTGTCCGTGCAGATGCGGTTCAGGTTATCAGTCGCTTTCTTGGAAACTGGGCAATCCAGATGGGGTTTCGCGGCACGCCCGAGGTAATTCCAAATGGGGTGGATTTTGCGAAATTTTCGGCACGAATTTCTGCACCGCAGCGTGCGTCCATACGTCATGAACTTGGATATACGGACGCGGATATCGTTGTCGTCACGTCCTCTCGTTTGAGTTTAAAGAATGCGGTTGATGATTTGATTTTGTCATTGCTTGAATCGCCATCACAGATCAAGCTGCTCGTTGCGGGGATTGGCGAGGACGAAAAAAAGTTGAAGGTCTTGGTCGCTCGAGAACGTCTAGAGTCACGAGTGCGGTTTGTTGGAAATAAAACACACGATGAACTTCCTGCATTGTTGCAAGCAAGTGATATTTTTTGTCGTCCTTCGTTGTCCGAAAGTTTAGGATGTTCTTTCTTAGAAGCCATGGCTGCCGGTCTTCCTATCATCGCTACGCCGGTTGGTGGTATTCCTGATTTTTTAACGGACGGACAGACCGGCGTGTTTTGTCAACCGCGCGATCCAGCTTCGATTGCTCGTGCTATCGATCGATTGATGAAGGATGATGCGTTGCGAGCAAGATGTATTACACAGGGAGAAGCATTGGTCCGGGAGAGGTATGAGTGGAATGGAATCGCGCGAGACATGGATAAGTTGCTTACACGATTACTTGTATGATTACAGCCCCCAACAGTTCTGCTAAAGAATGGATTTTTAGACAGCTTGCTGAGCGAGCGGCGCATGGTCCTGTCCGTGTGTGTGATTTGGCCTGCGGATCAGGGTCGTCATGGCATGATTTTTTGCTGCGCTTTCCGCAGGTGATGTATGTGGGGAGTGATACGGACCGTGAGGCTATCGAGCAGGCGCGGCGAGCGTTTGCCGATGTTCCAACGGCCACATTTTCCGTGGCAGATGCACAGCGCGCAGCACAAGAAAAAGATTCGTACGATGTGGTGACAGCTTTTTCCGCGTTGGAGCACGTGGTGCATATTGAGCCGTTTGTTCAACATGCGCTCACGATTTTGAAACCAGATGGGATCGCTTATTTAAATTATGACAACGGTCATTTTCATTCACATGATCCCAAAGAGCGCTTGATGGTGCCCGTCAGTCAGTTACTCGCACGCTTCGGCATTGAAGGACCCTATATGAAGGAGGTAGATGATGAAGAATTGTGTGGGTTCATTCGAAAACAGGGTGGACAGGTGCTCCAGGTACGTAAGCACCATTTTTCTACACTCAAAGGATTCATGAAGAAATATCGCACGCGCGAAGAGGTGTTGAATGCCTGGTTTGCATTTGAAGATCGTTTGAATGAGCTTGTATCAGCCCATGAACTTGCGCGTACGTGTGGAGCGACGACAGTGGTAGTGAAGCGTGTATGAAGATAGTGCTCGCGACCGGTATTTATCCGCCAGAAATTGGTGGACCAGCGACGTATACGCGTGCGTTGGCCTTGGCGTTGCAAAAACGAGGACATGCGGTCACCGTGATTGCGTACGGTGAATCCGTTGATGGTGAATCCTCTGCGTTTTCAGTGATTCGCGTGTCACGCCGCGGCGGATTCGTCGTGCGTTACGTGCGATATGCGTGGAATGTGTGGAAGTATGTTCGTTGTGCGGATGTTGTTTACGTTCAGGGCCCTGTCTCCGAAGGACTACCTGCGACGATTGCGGCTCGATTCGCGCGTTGTCCGATGGTCATGAAGGTCGTTGGTGATTATGCATGGGAAATGGCCCAGCATCAGGGCGAACAGGAATTACCCGACGCGTTCGTGTCACATCGGCATCGAGGATTGATTCGCGCGTATGAATGGATTGAGCGTTTCACAGCCCGCAACGCACAGCGGGTGATCGTTCCCTCGAAGTATCTGCAATCGATCGTGGAACGATGGGGTGTAGCGTCTGAGAAAATTCAGGTGATTGTCAATGCGAGTGAAACGTTGCCGTCCGTTGATACGCGTGAGTCCATTCGTCAAAAATATAGGGTAGGGGATTCTGTTGTGGTGTTGAGCGCGGTGCGTGCCGTGCCTTGGAAGAGTCTTGACCGCGTGATTCGTTGGTGGCGCGAGATGCCAGAATCGCATTTGTTTGTTATCGCTGGTGATGGACCGGAGTTGGAAGTGTGGAAAGAATTGGCCAAAAAATTTCAGGTTGAATCGCGCGTGCGCTTTCTTGGGTCTGTGAATCGACATCTGTTGGCTGAGTGGTATGCCGTGGCCGACGTTTTTCTCCTACCATCGAAATACGAAGGATATCCAAATGTGATCGCCGAGGCAACGAGCGTTGGCCTCCCGTGTTTGGTGAGCGATCAAGGAGGAAATCCAGAGACGCGTGAACAGGAACCTGATTTGGTGCGCGTGATTCCGATCGATGATGAGGTAGCATGGGTGTCTGCGTTGCAGACGGTAACGAGACGAGCGGTTGATCAATCGTCAACGCACACTGAACAGAGGTGGACGTCAACACAGATGGTGAATGCGACAGAGCGGGTTTTGCAGAAGGTTGTACGTTCGAGAGGATCATCCGTGTAAATATATGCACTCTCTTTTATCCATCGGTTTAGATTATGCATTAGTGGATGTGCAGTCGCCTGCCGCGCAGCGACAGCGTGCCTATTATTCTGGTTGGCGGGCGGATATCATCGTACTTGGTACGGGTGCATCCAGTTTTGTAGAGATCGCGCCGCAACTGCATGTGCATGTTACTGGTGGAAAAAATCGAGTCGATGCATTTTTTAGAGGGATGTCATTGGCGAAAAAATTGTGCTCACAACAACGAGTTGATGTGGTGACGGCGCAGGATCCGCTTTGGTGTGGCTTATTGGGATATATGACCGCATGTCGAGCGCATGCCGCGTTTCACCTGCAAGATCACAGCGGTTTTTTTTCACGCAACATCAAAACTTTTACAGAGAAGCTCTTGACGCCGGTCGCGAATTTTTTGGCTCGGAGGGCGCGACGAATTCGAACGGTCAGTCGTCGTGGAGAAAAAGGGATTCTGTCGTTGGGAGTTTCCGTTGATCGCATCGATGTGATTCCTATTGCGACGAATACGCAGGTATTTTTATCCGTTGAACCAGCTCATTCTGCGCTGCACGTGCTGTGTGTCGCTCGTCTTGAGTGGGAGAAAGGGGTCGATGTGTTGCTGG
>CAIKOH010000063.1 GCA_903829075.1 Candidatus Uhrbacteria bacterium | reverse complement strand
CGCTATTTTTTGCGTGATGGAGAGGGGAATATCGTCGAGCAGCCGCAAACATTTTTTGCGCGTGTCGCGACTGGTATGTCTCGCGGAGATTTTCCTCTTGCGCAGCGACTCTATAATTACATGGCAAAGAACTGGTTTATCCCAGCGACGCCTGTTTTGATGAATATCGGGACGAAAAAAGGGTTGCCAATCTCCTGTTTTCTTAACACCGTGCCGGACACCCTGGAGGGAATTTTCGACATCTATCGGGAAAATGCGTTTCTCGCCAAGTTCGGTGGGGGGATCGGCACGGACTGGTCTCAGTTGCGCGGACAGAACGCGCCGTTGCAGTCGAGCGGCTTGAAATCCTCCGGCGTCATTCCCTTCTTGAAGATCATGGATTCGGAAACGCTTGCCATCTCGCGCAACAGTCATCGACGTGGTGCAGCAGCGGCTTATCTGAGCGTGAACCACCCGGACATTGAGGACTTTTTAGAGATGCGCAAGCCCACCGGTGACGCAGATCGTCGTTGTTTGAACATCAATCATGGCGTGTTGCTCACGGATGAATTCATGAAAGCGGTAGAGGAGCATCGAACCTATCCGTTGATTGATCCGCACTACGGTCACGTCGTCAAAGAGCTCGACGCGGTCGAAGTTTGGCGCAAAATTTTGACCACGCGTGCGGAAACAGGGGAGCCGTACATCATGTTTGTGGACACGGTGAATCGAGCGATTCCCCCGCATCATCGCGAGAAGGGTCTGTTCGTGCGTCAAAGCAATCTGTGCACCGAGATCGTATTGCCAACCACGACCGATCGTACTGCTGTCTGTTGTTTGGCGAATCTCAATCTAGAAAAGTTTGACGAGTGGCGCGACGTGGCCGCGGATCTGATTGATGCGTGTGTGCGTGCGCTTGATAATAATCTCGACACGTTTTGTGAAATGGCGGATCCGGTGGAATATAAGAAGGCGATCAACTCCGTGAAGCATGAGCGTTCGATCGGCCTCGGTGTCATGGGCTATCATGGGTACCTGATGTCAAAAATGATCCCGTTCGAAAGTTTACAGGCGCGCATGTTTAACAAACAGGTGTTTAATATGGTGCAGACCCACGCCAAGGCCGCATCACGCAAACTCGCCGAGGAACGTGGCTTGCCGCTCGATGGAGGCGCGCAACGCAACAGTTATCTCACCTCGGTTCAACCAACCGCGAGCACGAGCTTCTTGTGCAATGAAGCGAGTCCCTGTGTTGAACCGATGAGCGGCAATGCGTATCTGCAGAAAACCTTGTCCGGAAGTTTCTTGGTGAAGAATAAATTCTTGGAACGCTTGCTGGAAACTAAGGGCCTGAATACGCAAGAGGTGTGGAAAGATGTGATCGCTGCGAAGGGGAGCGTTCAACATCTCACCTGTTTGACGGATGAGGAGAAAAAAGTGTTTCGCACCGCCTATGAGATGAATATGCGCGAGATCGTACAGCAGGCAGCGGATCGTCAGGCGTATATCTGCCAGGCGCAATCAATCAACCTATTCTTCTCAACCCCGGTCAGTGGAAAATACATGAATGATGTTCATATGCTGGCCTGGAAGGCAGGTATGAAGACGCTCTACTACTTCCGTTCTGCTGCTCCGATTCAAGCCGCCAACATCGAGCAGAAAACTGAGAAGCGAGATTTTGCTACAGAAGAATGCGCCGTGTGTCAGTAAAAGAGGGGGGAGTGATCGACTGTAATAAAAAACAACCTGCTGTTTCGCGGCAGGTTGTTTTTTATTCGAAGTCACAACGCTTTATTCGCCAGGCTCTGCTTGCCTTTTTTGTCTTTTTCTTGTAGGCTGCAGGTATTACCCTTGAATTCATTCTATGACCAATTGGAAAAAAGTGTTGCTTTCTCTCGGCTTTAGCGACAGTGAAGCAGTGATCTACCTTACGTCGCTTGAACTTGGTCCCTCATCCGTTCAGGACATCGCAAAAAAATCCAAAGTCTCGCGCGTGACCACGTATGCGGTGATTGAATCATTGTCAAAGCGCGGTTTGATGAGCTTTGTCGACAAAGGCAAAAAACGTCTTTTTGTCGCTGAATCTCCAGAGCGTCTCGTGTCGTTTGTGCAGACGCATCTGAAGAACATGGAAGCGACGCTAAAAGAGGTTGAATCTTCATTGCAGGATCTGAAGTTGATGCAGCAAGGGGACAAACCTGTCGTGAAATTATTTGAAGGGCATGAGGCTTTGAAGGCGATTCAGGATGACCTGTTAAAAGCTGAACCGAAGCACATCGACGAATTTGGAAACTTGGACGAAATTTTTCGAACCTATTCCCCGGAAGAGGTGCGAGTATTTCATGCGAAGATTGATAAGCTGAAACCAAAAATTCGCGCAATTTTTTCTTCAAAGACACAGCCGGTCAGTTCTCATAGTGTGATCACCTTACCGAGTTCGTTTGTATTTGGTGGTGACGTCCTCGTCTACGATAATAAGGTCGCGCTATCAACATTCCGCGGAAAGCAAATTTCTGTGTTGATTGAAAGCGAGGAGATAGCGCGCTTGATGAAAACGTTAATGGATTATATTTGGTCGTTGCAGCAAAAATAAGAAAACAAATAGCCCCTGCAAGCAGAGACTGCGGCTTGCAGGGGCTGGTGAGAGACTGACCGAGCTGAGATGATCGTGTCCTGATGAACCGATCGATCTTTGTTTTTGTCTCGCTCGGTCGCGCGGGTGCATCTGTCTACCTAGTGTGGCTTTACTTCCACTTGTTGTGCCCCATTTTTTTCGAAAGAAGTTGATCTTGTCGACACCCATTCTCTGGTCGTGATGCGGCAGCTTCGTCGGCGCGTGACGATGAGAGTGGTTCGACGCCTCAGGATATCTGCTTGTGTACTAGCCGGTGACCATGGTGACACCCTCCGCACGACTTGTTGCAGAGAGGTACGAGACGAGCATGGCCCTCGTTCGTGGGGACGCTCGGCGTTCGTGGTTGTTCCACGGGTCGCCGATTGCGCTCCTTGCGAAGGAGCGACGCGTGATCAACCGAAGAATCGGCCGATCGAAACGCGCGCGACGGCGGCGACGATTGGTGGATGGATATCTGGCGGACAGAGCGTGCGCTCGTTCGCCGTCGTCCGTCATCATGATGAAACGAAGGCCTTCACGCGTGGAGCCTCTGCGGCGTGCGGACAGCTGCCGGTTCGGGACCACTCCTTGTAGATGACAGACACCACGAGGCTGAGACGTACACAACGATGGGGGAGCATTCACTCGTATCTTCCCTCTCTCGTTTCATGAACCCACACCCCGAGCCCATGAGGTCGACCGATATGTCGACGGCTCCTGACGCAAGGCGGTTCAAGATGTTCCTGAGATAGACCCCTTCAGGATCACAAGCACACCATACCAGAGTTTTCCATTTTTGTCAATAGTTTACACATTATTTAATGGACAGTTGAGTAATTTTTTGCTTTATTTTAGGCAATATTATTGGATATCGTAGTATCTAAAATGTAAACTGTAAATCAACACTTGACAATTAAATTAAGCTATGTTATCTTTTTTTGATGATGAAAAAACGAGGGACGAGGAGACCCGCGTTTTGACATCATCGAGGTACATTAGATTGCCAGACGTGCTTGTCTTGGCGACGACGACGTTTGCGTTGTCTTTTTGTACCGCTGGATCGGTTGGCATGTGGTTCTCCTCTGTACTTGTTGCATAAGCTCTATTTTTTTGTGTTAAAAAATAGCTGCCTTACAGAACTGCGTGCGGCGATCTGGCATTTTTGGGCGGGTTTCTATTCGTTGTCACGTCTTTTTGTTTTTCTGAAGGATCTACAAGACAGAAAGACGTGACAACGAATGAAGGGGTTACCGGAGCACCCAAGGCTTCGGCTCACGTCGCGGGAGAGTCCAGCGGCAACTTGGTTCTGACGGTATTCCACGTCATGACCGGTGATTCACGCACGGAATATGCCTGCGACGGGAAGATGCACTTCCGTCGTGGCGAGGATGACTGGGAGAACCCCGGCGTCAGTGGACCCTGGCGCGAGCGTTCTGCGTGCGATGGGTCTTGCAGTAACGCGGCGCGTACACGGGCGCTGCCTGATGTGCGGGAGTCGTGCGCGGCGATTGCGCGCGTGGAAGAGGCGAGCGAGTCGCGTTTACGATTCCGCGACCTGCAGCGTGCACTGAAAGAGGGAGACCTCTTGGAGGTGCGGGCGTTGAGGGCGCGGCGTCGCGTGAGACGCTTCCATCCACGTCGCGTGGAGGAGCGGTCGTGCTCGCTCGGCGAGATCGACGCCAAAGCCAAGGAGCTGCTCAACAGTTCCGACGGTCTGACAGGCATCGTCTTCGAACGGATCGAGGCGCACCACCATGGCAGCGGCGTTGTGATGTGCGTGGTCGACGCGACAGACGCGAACGTGCCATCGCACGTTCGCGTCTGGTGGGATTCCTCGAGCAGAGGAGTGGGCTCGATGCGGACGTCACCGTGCGACGGCTCGTGTCGGCGAGCAGTCATCGTTCCGCGCCAGGAGATTGTCTGGAGCGCGCACGAGGTCGACCTCGGCTAGAGGCGCCTGAAACAGGTTTGGATGAATGTCCTGTTCTTACATTCATTGCCGTTTATCCTGAACGGTCTTCTATCCTGAATGATCAGATTGGTCATTCGAGAGGGAAGATGAAGGTGGTAGGTGCGTTGTTGTTCATCTCTCGCGTTTTGCGACGCACGATCGAAATTTGAGAGATGAACAACAACATCGATGGCATCGAGGGCGGCCTCTGCGCGGCGACGTGAAAAGCGAGAGCGGCTGGATGCGCGACGGCAAAAGCTCGAGCGCCTGGTCGAGATCGATGATTGTGGCGATCATCAGGCCAGACTCGAGACGCGTGCGCTCGTGGCTGAGCTGTTCGAGGCGGATCACTGTCTCTTTGACCAATATCCGGAGTAGGAGCCCGGATGCGGACAACAAGCCCTGCTTTTACTAAAGGTAGGGCTTTAAAATTGTACAAAATACTTTGTAAAGCACCTCTTGACAAATAAAAAAGTCCGTGGTAGTCTGCTGTTGTGATGACGAGAGAGCGATCAACTCCTCGACGACACAGCACGTGAAAGACAGAACGGTTTTTGAAAGACAAAATGGTTTCGAGGAAAATGATCTGGTCAACGCTTGGTGCTTCAACTCAGTTCAATCGAGTTGAGATGAGGTGGCAAGCGTTGACCAGGGTCGTGACAACGACTTTGGTTGATGTGCGGTGGGGACCTACGGGAATTGTTCCTAAAGGTCCTGGGAGCCTCCTTGCTCACCTTCGTCCGATGGAGCGCGCGGTAACGTACTCCTCATGATGAAAGCTCCAGGCGGTTCGTCTGTCGTCAGTCCAGGATTCCTCACGCAAGCTGGTGAGGTGTGAGCCGGGTAGGCTCAGTCAAACTGGCGACAGTCAAAACGAACGTCTGTCTTGCATCAAAGGACTGCCGAGCGAGGATACTACAACTACTTCGAAAAATCGAGTGGACGGTCTGGTGGCTTGCATAGGCAGGCCGCCAGCTGATCGCAAGATCTCGGAGAAGTTCCCACCGTTCGTTCCTGCTGTGTGGCGCTTTGACTACCAAAATCAAGACGTCAATAGAGTGAGAACGAGGAACTGGTACTCCAAGAGCAATCTTGGAGCCCGAAAACTGGATCCAGTGTCCACTACCTGCAGACAGGAGCGGGCAACGCGCGAGGACTGAAGACCGAGGGTACTTCTCAAGGATAAAAAACCTTGGTCGATCCCTTGTCCTTCGACACGCGTTGGGTCTGGTGCCTTTGCTCCTTCAATTGTCCTTTGACACGTTGGCTGCGGGTGGTTCACCTCTGCGTTCGCGCAAGTGAATTTCAAGCTGACGAACAGGACTTGGAGCCGAGGATACTACAACATCTGGAGAAAAAGCTCCTGGTAGTACCAGTTCCGCCTTTTGCCTTCGGGGTCTGCATACAGCGATGTGTGTCAGACCCCTGCCTTCTTTAGTTCAGAATGTACACGCGTTGAATTGCATTCTGGTTTGAAGAAGGGAAACAGAAAACGACTTGAATGGTTCAGTTGTTTTTTTGTTGCCCAAAACGCATTCGGATAGATCACCCGCGCGCAAGCGCAAGGAGTTCATCATGACGACGTATCAGGCCTCGCAGTCCCCGGTTTCGACCCTCGTTTCTTCGCTTCGGACGGACCGTCGGTCGGTCAAGCCTGGCCCGTGCGTCAACGCCGAGGGTGCGCCCGCACATTGCCGTTCGCTCCGGGAGCAGACAGTGCAGGTGCTCACGACCGGTATGCTGTCAGATGCGTTCTACGCGAAGGGCTCCGAGCTCGCGCGAGAAGCGTCCACGGTTCTGACTGCGATGCGTGATGAGGACCCGATGTTCCTGGCGCAGGCGATCGTGTACGCCCGAACCGAGGGGTACATGAAGCTCGTCCCGACGCTGGGTCTTGCGATCCTGTCGGCTGGTCGGAGGCGCGAAACGGTTGCGGCATTCAGGGCCGCGTTCCCGCGGACCGTGCGGATCCCGGATGACCTGCGCAACTTTGCAGAGTTGTGCCTCTTCGATGCGATCCCCGGTCGGACCGGGCTCGGTGGCATCGCGCGCGAAACGGTGCGGGAGTGGATCGGCGAAATGTCGGAGTATCACGCCTTGAAGTACGGTTCGGCCGCTTCCAGGGGTGTGACGCTGCGCGACGTTCTCCGTCTGACACATCCGCGTCCGGCAACGGCAGCTATGGCCGAGCGGTTCGGTTGGCTGGTGAAGGGTGCGGCGGGTCTCGGAAGCGATTCCGGGATGAACCCCCAACTTCACGCGTTCGAGGCCCTGAAGCGGGCGATGTCTGAGGACGAGGTTGTTGCGTTGATTGCAAACGCGCGCCTGCCGTTCGAAGTCGTCGTGCCTGCGGTCAAGGCCACCACGCCCGCGATCTGGTCAGCGCTCCTGCGGCATGCGCCGTACATGAACCTCCTTCGCTCACTCGTGACGTACACGCGTCATGGAGTGTTTGCGGACGAGGCGAATGTTGCGCTCGCGGTCGAGCGGCTGACGGATCCAAGGGCAATTGCGCGCTCGATGGCGCTGCCCTTCCGGTTCTTCGACGCCTGGCGTCGGTACACGGAGATGGACGGTAACGACGTGCGTATCGCGGATGCTCTCCGCGTGGCGCTTGAGCGTTCCTTCCAGAACCTGCCGGCACTCGATGGCGGTGCTGTGTGCATCGGGACGGATGTCAGCGGCTCGATGAGCAATGTGATCTCCGACAAGGGATCGACGCGGTTCATCGACATCGCCGGCATCTTCACCGGGGCGCTCCTGCGTCGGATCGAGGGGCGCGTGATCGCCTTGCCGTTCGAGGGCAGGGTGCGGCTTGATGGGAATCTGTCTGCGCGAGATGACGTGATGGTCACCGCGGAGAAGATTGCCGGACTGGGTGGGGGGAGCACGGCGGTCGGTGCACCGGTGGAGTATTTGCTCGAGCGTAAGCTCGTGGTGAATACGTTCATCGGGATCACCGACAACGTGGACTGGGCGCATGGTCCGGAACAGCTGGTCTCCGGTCCCTTCCTTGACCTGTGGCGTCGCTACAGGCGGGAAATGAATCCGAAGGCCGAGGCGTTCCTTGTGACCATCGCTCCGCACCGCGAGCTCGTGGCTCCGCTGGGAGAGCCGGGGGTGCACTTCATCTACGGATGGAGCGACAGGGTCCCGTCGTACATCGCACGCACGTTGAAGACTGGTGAGAGCCAGTTGGATGCGGTGCGCGCGATCGACCTGGGAACTGGGGAGCGCAACGCGGCTCCGCCCGAGGACTCCTCAGACGACGAACCGGAAACGGAGTAGTCGTCGCATTGCACCTCACCCCCCCCTCGCGAGGAGGATGTGGGTGAGGCCCGTTGCTGCGTCACGGTGTGTTCGACGCAGCGCTGAACTTCTACACAGCGACAACAAAGGTAGACCGTCTGGCACATCCGGTAGATGTGCCTCGTTCTCAGCGCGTCATACAGAATGATTCTTTGAGAACGGTAGATGTTCTACCGGTGTTCATCGCCCCTCAACTCAGGCAGGAGGTCTCCATGAGCACGGAATTTAATTTCTTCGCTGCCTCCGGTCTTGATGTTTGGGGCCGGCTCGTCCAGTTGGAGAACGCTCGACGCGCGACTCGTTCAAGTCAGGGCCCGCTCGAGAGGAATGAGGCGCGCGGCGTCGATGTTCCACATGGCGCGCTCATTGAGACCTGTCGGCACAGCCTGTGGCAGAGCGGGGAGCTGCTTGAGCCGTTGCTCGAGGGCGGTGACTGGTTGGCCTATATGTACTGTTGTGATCGTTGGCACGGTTGGACGGGGACAAAGCAGGGCAACGTATTTGTCATGGGCCGCTATCGCGATGGGGAGTTGTATGTGCGCAGCCGGCGTGTTTACCAATACGGAAGAACGCACGCTCTGTACGATCAGGCTGACCCAAAACAGACCCTCACCCGCATCGATCCCATTTTCCGCGTGCTGATCGTTTGATTGAGCGGCCGCTTTCCGCGAGGCGTAAAAAATTACCGGGCCGGTCACCCAAAAGGCGACTGCGGTACGAGATCGGAAGGGACGATCACGTGTCGCGAGGTGGGGTACGTAGAGTGTGTGCGAGGATCGGAGGAACGTTCCCCCCTGTCATTCCTCGTCGCGCTACGATGGCCACCTCAAAGTCTTGTCTCAAGGTTGCTGTTGCACACCCAGTGTGGTGAAAACAGCACGGCGCTAGCTCCGTGTGGGAGCAAGAGCGTCGGAATCACTGGTTGCAAGTCACTGTGTCGGCCTGTCTAAGCCGTCAGTGATTTGTCGCAACGGTGAGCCGAAGGGGCCGCATCGACGCGTGCGCACGCGGACGATACGTCTCTCAACCCATGAACGTGTGCAAGACGTGCACACAAGTGGGAACCCCTCTCTGGGGTAACCTGAGTCAGTGCGTCAGCCCATCGTCCAGTGAAGGGCGACCGTGTGGTTAACATGCGGAGGGGCGCCACGCGGTTTTCGTGTGGTACTTGTGACGGCTGGTTCAGATCCACACCCCCCGTGGGGGTCGTCGCTTGAGCGGAAAGATTCTCCTTTCCGCTCGTTGCCTTAATTGGGAAGTTTGATTTTGGGTCATCTTTGCCATCTAAGGCAACCTGCTTCAAGGGCGGGTGAGAGATGTTTATAGATGGTTTGACGTTACGGGGATGAAACGGTTTCGACGTGGGCCTGTGAGGATGGTGCGCGCGCCGTGGAGCCTAGGCCACGTAAAAAAAGGCACCGCTGAACCGCGGCCTAATAGGTTTTCCGGGTCTTCAAGCCCGGACGTCGCTCGCAGGACTGTTTCATCTGCGTGATCGACGTTAACATGAAACTTGGTTTGATGGGAGGGTACGACTCCTGTCAGACGACACGCCTTCGCCTCTGGTTTGCAGTCGTACGCTGCAGACCTGCGCTGCTCACGAGCCTACGATCGTGAGATGGCTGTCTGCGCCAGATAAAAAGACCGTCCGCCTGAAACGTTATGCAGGAGACGCGCGTGGTTGTTGTGAAGGATGCTTCTCTCCTTTGCAACGTGCATCGTCTGTATCGGCCTGCGGACCCGGGTTCGACTCCCGGCATCTCCACCCTGTTTCTCCCGAGTCATTCACCTAGAGGTGGGCGGCTCGGTTTTATTTTTTTTGTTTCATGTATTATTCGTCTTCGGAGTCATCTAGCCCAAGGACGATTTTATCTTCTTGCATCTCTTTTTCGAGACGATCGAGCGCCTTGAGGTCATCGACCTCGTCATCTTCAGGGTTGGCTGTTTCCTCATCGGTAGCTACGGCAGCTACGACGGCAACGCCATCCACCGCCTCGTCATCGTCTTCGACAAGATCCGTATCCTTGTCATCATCGGTCGCTCCGGTCATGTGCATGCCGAGCGCGCCAAGATCTTCTTCTTCGGTGTCATCCGGACTCTTCCAGAAATCACCGGGACCATTCAAAAAAGTTTGCATAGAGAGAAATGAAGAAAGGTTTTTTTAGTCTACCTATTTCGTACAATATGTAAAAGGGTTAGAAGTGTGGATAAACCATTCGCTTTTTTTAGACGTGTCGAGTAATCTAGATCATGCGTTTTTTGTTGGCAAGGGTCTAACACATTTTGCCCCGTACGGCCCCATTCCCATGCTTCAAATTTTCCTTCTCCTTGTCGGTTTTGTTGTGCTCGCTGGATTGATTATTTGGTTGGATCGAGAGCGTCGTCAGGCCCCTCCGGCGATTGATCCACAGACGATTTTATTGTTACATCAACGCTTGGAGTCCTTTAATCAGGATGTGAAGTCCTCGTTGACCGAGAATACGCGTCAACAACAGACCTCAAGTTTTCAGATGACAAGTACGGTG
>CAIKOH010000062.1 GCA_903829075.1 Candidatus Uhrbacteria bacterium | reverse complement strand
GAGTTCCGGCGGTGATCAGAATGGATCCGCCAGAACCACCGCCTGTGTCTGAGCCACCAATTCCATTTGCAGAAACACTTCCGTCAAGGGTGAGCGTGCCACTCACAATGAGATGGATTAAGCCACCGCCTGCCTTTCCATCACTCGTACGGAGTGAACCACCAGATCCAAGTAAAAGAGGTTGCGTAGAAGAGCCATATGTCGCGCTTCGAGAAGCTCCGTTGACTGAACCGCCACCGGTCCCTCCATATCCCCCGCCACCCCCATAGGAAGCCCCGCCACCACTCAGACCCATGCCACAAATACCGGTGACCGGATCAGGACCAAATCCTGGGTCCCCCCAAGTAACTGTTGAACCAGGGCATCCATCGCCATCAGCATTGATGTTTCCGCCTCCACTCACGGTCACGTTTCTGGCAGAAATCCGTACTCCATTCGGATCCGCTTGCGTGTGCGTGATCGTCGCGCCCGTTTCCACTATAAGATCATCCGCTGGACCGAGTTCCATGGTGCTCGATGTCCCCATGGTCATGGTATTTCCGGCTTTTACTGTGACCGTCCCCCCGCTCAAATCGGTCACGCCGATCCAGGTTGTGCTCACGTTTGCTTGAATTTCAATTGAGGTACAGGAACCTCCATCGATATACGCCTGATTCACGACCGTATCCGTCGTAATCGCACAGGTTGCAGCAAGCGCATGATTTTGAAACGCGGATATCACTACAAAAAAAGTACTGATGAAAAAAAGCAAGCTACGAAGGTACCTCGACATGCTGCAATGATATCAGAAGATCGTGTACAAAAAAACCTCCGTCTCTTCAACGAAAGTTTTTTGTGGTCGGGCTAGTGGGATTTGAACCCACGGCCTCATGCACCCCATGCATGCGCGCTACCAACTGCGCTATAGCCCGTTATTATCCGACTGATTGAGTCACAACGATAAGCCTACGCGATCTCTCAAGCGGTGACAAGAGAATGGACAAAAACCGGCTTTTATCAACCTCTCCCCTTGTAAACGATTGACGTTCTCTCGACTATCTGGCATCCTCATTCTCGAAAACATATGGGCTCTTAGCTCAGCTGGTAGAGCGCTTCCATGGCATGGAAGAGGTCAGCGGTTCGATCCCGCTAGGGTCCACCAACCAAAAACTCCGCTTAAATAGCGGAGTTTTTGTTATAGTGGCTAGCGGAAGATCTAACTCGTGTCTTGATTCAACCGTCGACAGACACGGCTTATCATTGATGGCCTCGCTGCTGATCAGTTGCGAACGTTCGGATAAACGTTCGCTGATGGTTGTATCTCACCCTAGGTCGGGCACGCAGGATAAGGGTCATCTACCTGTGCGCTTCAGCGCACAGTGGTTGAAAAATAAAAGACCACATCTACGAGAGACGCAGCCCAGTTGCGGGCGGCGGTGTAGATGTGGTCAAGAAAGCATCCGAGGAAGCGATGGTCGGGTCACTCCGAGCGAGTGGGCGCTGAAAGGCAGGGAAACATAGGCCTCACGACGCGAGCCGCGACTTGCACAGGTTCGTCCGCCCACGTGGCATCTTAGCCACGAGCGGGCGGGGCAGGAACACGAAGGTGCCCCGGATAGGATGACTTTGCGCTTTGATCATGTCCTCACGAAGCCCCCTGATCGGGATTTCTTCTCGTACGGGCACAGGGACGATCGTCTCACAGGTTGTGCCCCTGAGCCGATTATATTATTTTTCTCGATCAAAAAATCGAAACCCTTGTTCGTGCTCACCTCAACATTCCTCAACCCACTGAAACGTGGTCTGTCCCTGATTTGGTTGGCGATATTGCTCAGGCAATCTCACCAACCGACTGTGAACCTTGTCTCAAAACTGTTCAGGATCGTTGGCAATTAATTCAAACAAAAGTGGATGAGCTTGTGGTTGACTTACGAAACAAAACGATCCGGTCATGACAAGCGTAACCCAGGTAGCCGCTATACGGATTATGCCTACTTACTGAGCAGTGAGATTGCACTTCTCAAACCAACTACCGTTTCTACATTCTCATACACAGAATTTAGAACTTCCATTGCCGAGCTCCACCATCAAAAAAACATCCGACATATCGGATGTTTTTTTGTAAAACTATTCGCCAAACTCTCTCATGCGGACTGTGTAGATGGTGCTTTTTTCCTCTTGCACCAGAAAATTACTCCTCCAATAACCAGCGCGACGGCAACTAGGAGTACAACGAGATTGTGCACAAGCATGGAGACAAGAATAGTAATGACAGTTAAAACAATCGACAGGAGAAATGCAAACAGGAAAATAATTCCTGAACTAATACTCCCGGCAAGAGGAATGATATCCAGTATCGTAGCGATCGGCGAAGCGATCAGCATGAATCCGATGAGCATAAGCACAAAGCCTACCACGCGTAAAATCCAGGTCAGCGTTTCATATTCCGCATGCAGTTGTGAAATCGCTTCAGCTCGTGTGCCGGAAAAAATTCTATACAACTCATTATTATCTTGATCAACGTACGAGGAGATGGCGGCGCCATCCAATTTGCCCATGAGAGTCACCCTCATTCCAGGATGTACGCTTGAATAACTGATTCTGATATCTCCCACCTCAGGATTTGAAAGAGATCCGGTAGACGTTGCATTTGGGACAAAGATATACTGTTGATTTGCAAGCACAGCTCTGCCACTCAAGCTCGTATTTTGAGCGGACAGGGTAACGGGCGATCCCGAAGGAAGCGTTACTCCATTCATATCTCCAACTGCATACGCTCCTACATGGACGCTTTCTGCCCGTACCTCCGTATCACTCAACGACTCCGTCGGATTAGCGTGCTCTTCTGGATGCGCGAAATCTTGGCTCGCCTGCGGATCATGCGTCCATTCTTGTTTATAGGTATAGGTCGTGGTATCTGTCTGCGAACCGCCTGCGTTTGAATGACTTTCTGTATTTTTTGTTTCCACCCAGGCATACATTTCCACTTTTCGGGCGACGGAAACGTATCCACCTGGCTGTAAAAATAACCCATCGCCAATCTGTCCCGTAGAAGTAAGTGCCCCGCTCACGGACACTAACTTGCCCTGCAAGGACGCATCGCTGGCAACCTGTTCAGCGCTTATCGCCGTCGACTGACGAGCTAACGAAGAGAGATCTTTTCGCCCCTCATTCCAGTACAAAAGACCAAACGCACCAATAATAAAAATACAACCGACTACCACCCCCTTCACAGAATTAATAATTCGATTTCCGTATCCCGTGGTCGTGCTCGTCGTAAACGTATTAGGCATATTGCGAGGAATGATAGCACAAAAAACAGAGATATTCTTTATTAACCGTCTCTCAAGCCACACCCACACGCTGGATCACAAACAAAAACAGTGCTACATTTTATCTATCGACCATCCCCATGTCCCTCCCTTCATCCCCCTCCCTCAAAAACGTGAACCGTCTGCGTATCGCGTTGATCGTTGTAGTCCTGCTCGTACTGAGCGTGCTCGCGTATCAATCATGGAAAATCTTCCGCAGATACGCAAGAAATGGAAACCTCGCCCCTCGCTATCCCTTTCATCGTTTCTTGAATCCTCACGAAGATTTTCAGCACCTGTTACCCATCACGCCGCCTACGGCCGATACGCTTAAACCATGGATGACCTTTGATTATCTCAATCGAACGCTGCATCTTCCAAGCGTATATCTACAATCAACTCTCTCAATTCAAAACTCCTCCTACCCCAATCTCTCCATCAAACGTTACGCGCTCACCTCGCATCTTAACACCGACGAAGCCCTCTTGCGCGTACAATCTGCGGTGCGCGCGTACACGAGCTCATCCACCAAACAGCTCCCCTAAACCTTTGCATGGATCTCTTTTTTCAATCTCTTTTAACCGCGGTCCTTGTCTACAAATATGTAGCCATCTTTTTGATCACCTTTTTTGGTGCGCTCGCGCTTCCGCTTCCAACAAACACCATCATCACCGCCTCATCATTCTTTTCACTGCAGGGTTATCTTGATCTTCGATTGGTATTTCTCGCAGGTTTTCTAGGAAATATCCTTGGCGATCTTGCTGGTTTTTTTCTGGCAAGAAAATACGGGAAGGTTCTTTTTTCAAGGCTTGGACTCAAACACTCCTTATCACTGCCCTCTATTGTAGATGCTGAGACAAAATTGCGGCGCCACTCCTTCTCCACCGTTCTGGTAAGTCGCTTTGTATCCATCGCATCACCCATGGTGAACATTTTTGCTGGAATCGCACATGTTCCAATTCACCTTTTTAGTCTTGCAGAGATTCTTGGGGCGTTTGGCGAGGTCGGCATCGCGTGCGCCGTCGGCGTCGTTTTTGGAGATAACTGGCAATACATCGAAACACTTTTACAAAACGCAACAGACGTCTTCATTCTTACCCTGGCCTTGCTCGCGCTTATCCTGTGGCGCAAGAAAAAACACGCGCAAAAGCAATCAAAAAAACCATCCATCTAAAAAATCGCGCTCTCTCGAGAACCCCTTCACAAACGACCTCTTTATTCACGCGTCTCTCGCTCCTTTTTCCAAATAATACGTAAAAGAGGCTTTGGATAACGTATGTAGCGTGTCCCAAACTGTCCTTTGAACCTCGAAAAACCCTCCCAAGACCTTGGGTTGCCTGGTCCACGAAACAGATCAAAATCAAGAAAACGAATATTCTTAGCCTTTGCTTCCTGAAACCAATTATACACGAGACCGATTCCAACCTGATCATGCTTTGCCTGAGGCAGAATAAATGAAGCGATATGAATTGATTGGGAGATCTCGGGAACATCGAGACTCACAAATCCCACCTCAACCGCTCCAGACGTTCGTCGTTTCAATCCCACGCAATGGAGCAAATTTCCATGCGCCTTGCTTTTTCTGCGCAAAATATCCGAATGTAACACCTTTAGATCCTCCGATAAATCAGAGGTTTTATACACCTGAATAAAGTTTTCCACAGACATATCCACAGCCTCCCATTCATCCCGATGAAGAAACCACTGTTTGAGATGTCGCTGCGCATGCGAAGACCAATTCAAAACGGGATCGAGCGTTACACCGAGATCAACATATCCCGTAAGCACACAGTTAGGATAAAACCATGCCCTGTACCATCCAGCCGGCTTATCTATTCGAGTTATTGGTTGCCAATATATAATGCGTCTTAAAATATTGTTAACTATAGTTGGCTCGTAATCACTAGTGTACCTTTCCCAAAAAATACCACCCCTTTTATAGGAAAAACCCAGCAAACCATCCTGACCGGCTAACGAATAGTAATCAGATCTTCCATCAACCTCTCTTCGTACGTAAGCATCACAAGATCTATACGGAATATATTCAGCAGGTAGCGTATCCCCAACAGAACCGGCCCCGTGCCGAACATACAACGATAAACTGTTTGCGATAAATCTCCAATTTTTGACACGAAGAAAAACCTTGTCGGCACTATTTATAGTAGGCTTAACACGCAATACGCTTTCGGTAAGAGGATGATCTGAATAAAAAAACCGCTCGCCGCTTCTAGAATCGACCTGGGGCCTTTGACGTAAACCAGCGTTAACAATAAGCGCCCCTTCTTGCTTAACTAGTGGCTCGAGTTTTCGAAAAAAATCGAGCGTTGTAGTATGCTCCGTTATTTCTGGTCCGGTGAATAGATCAAATAGGATAAGATCAAACTTTTTCTTTAACCCATCAATAATATCAAAAGCATCGCCAATCAAAATCGTTGGAGAGATTCTTCGATCACACATTCCCATACTTTTAAACAATTCAACCATCACTGGATCCCATTCAATAGCCGTAATATGGCAGCCAGGGAATCTTTTACTAATCCCGTTAAAGCTGCAGCCTCCTGCCAGTCCTAGAACAAGGACATCTTTTACCTTATTCGATCTGGAAACCCTTGTAATTGCCTGATCCCACATTTGTTTCATGTATTTTGAACTTTCGTAGCATCCATTTACCTTAATCTCCCAATTTCCAAGAAATCTTTTGCACTTTATAAGACCATTTTTCTCGGATACGAGCTCTTTTTTCTCAAAAATCCACTTGCCAATAGATTCAACCGCCATAAAAAATTCGATAAAAACATTCTGAGAGCTCATCCATAGAAATGTTTCACGT
>CAIKOH010000061.1 GCA_903829075.1 Candidatus Uhrbacteria bacterium | reverse complement strand
GGGGTGATGCATCAGGATCAGGGTGAAATTAAATTTCGTTTGTCGCGATCGCAAAGTAAGGGGCGTATGGCGGCGCATCCAGTTGAATCTGAGAATGGTCGAGCTGCATGGACCTACTATAAAGTTCTTGAACGATTGATCGGCGCGTCGCTCCTTGAGTTGGAAATTTTTTCCGGGCGTACGCATCAAATTCGCACGCATCTTCATGCGTTGGAGCATCCTGTTTTGGGTGACCGCCTGTATCACACCAGTCGTCCGCTGAAGCGCGTTGTGCCCTCGCGTCTCTGTTTACAGAGTGTCGGGTTAACCTTCGAAGATCCTGCGACGGGCGAGCCACGCGAATTTCATTTGGATCCAGATCCGGTGTTTGAGGAGATGTTGAAAGGTTTACGGGCGACTTCGTAAGACATGGAAATAAAAAACACCGATTCTTTCGGTGTTTTTTATTTCCATCTTATGCCTGTTGATAAGTACCATCCCATGGTTTGCAGCAGACGATCCGAGGGACGACTGATGAGTTGATCGGTAGTGCCTTGGACGCGGTTTGAAATGACATAGGTGTAGGCCGGGCGTAAAAGGAAGAGTGCTGGCGTGAGAGACACGATCTGTCGGCTGAGGATCGTGCGAGCTTGTTGAAGCGCTTGCGTGGTTGAAGCATTCGCGACATTTTGCAGATCTTGATCGATGGTTGAATCTTGGATGTTGGACAGATTGAATCCGTATCGCGTGGCATTTTTGCTTGACCAGAACGGTGTGAGATCTTGGTCTGGCGACAGAAGGATGTTCCAGATCAGTACCTGATAGGTGCGCGTTTCCGTTGCCTGTCGGAGTAAAGGCTCCGGGTTCTGTGATTCAATGTTTACTTGCGCCCCTAACAACAACCAACGTTGTTTTAAATAGTCTGCGACACGTAAGAGATCGGGTTGCTCTGGAACTTCGATCGTGAGCGTGAGCGCTGGGGTTGAGGTGGATGCCACCGCGGCTGGAGGTTGAGCTGTTGTGTGACGACCTCTGTGTGTTGTGACGGGAGCAGGAGGGGTAAAATGTCGCAACCCGTCACCATCACTCAATACCCAGCCTGCGTCGGTGAGTTCATTTCTCGCCTCATCCACATTTGGAACGCTGCTGGTTGAATTCAGAAACGGAAACGGTTCGTAGACGGGGTTCGTGTGCGCGCCAAGAAGTGCCTGCAGGGCTGTTCGATCGATCACGAGGCTCAGCGCGTGCCGTACTCGTTGATCATGCAGGAGCGGATTTTGTACGTTGAAAAAGGCGATGGTTTCTTGAGGCATGTTTAAACTCACGTTGTGCAGACTGCTCTGCTGGAGAGTCTGCGCTTCCCCCCATGGAACAAAGGCGAGCGCGTCAATCTGATGACTCGTCAACGCGCTTTGGGCGGCCGCGTGATCTGGGAAAAATTGGAACTGCCAGGTTTGGATCCAGGGCTTGATGCCGTAGTAGCCATCGAAGCGTTGTAAGCGGTAGCTTAAAATGGAACCGCGTGGATCTCGAGTGAATGATTCAAATTGATACGGTCCTGAGCCGATTGGTTTGAGGTTTGCTTCTGCGAGCTGAGCGTTGTTCGGCTGAACATCTGACCAGATATGCGCAGGAAGAATCCCGAGGGTGAGATCTGAAGGAAGAGCGGGTTGGGGTTTATCAAGTTGAAATTGAACGGTTTGCGGATCAACTTCAAGTACGTGGATATTTTGAAATAGGCTTGCTAGCGGACTGTGCCAGTGAGGGTCTTGGGCGGATTGATAGGTAAACACCACGTCATCAGCGGTGACAGGTTGATTATCTTGAAACCGTGCGTCGCTGCGCAACGTGACTTGCAAAGTTTTGCCATCATTCAGCCATTGGTAGCTTTGAGCGAGATCTGGTTGAGGCTGAAGCTGCGCGTCCATGCGAAACAATCCTGAATAGACCAGGGCGCTGAGATCAAGATCTACATCGTTCGAGTTTGCGAACAGGGGATTGATGAGCTGCGGAGCGCCTACCAGTCCTTCGGTTAAGGTTCCGCCTGAGGCCGGAACGTGGGTCACGTGAGGCGCCAAGAGATCGCCTGCACCGACGGTCAGGGCGATCACGGCAATAGCAGCACTCGCGAAAAAGATCTGTTGTTCACGAGCGGAGAGGAGGCGTCGAAACAATCTCCATTGGTGCCAATGCGGAACCTTGTCACGTTTTGTGACCTGCAAAACCAGTTCATGGTCCGCGTGAACAGAGGGTTTGATCTCGTGCGATGCGCTCGAGGTGTGCCAAAAGAAGAGACGATTCCAGATAGCTTGTATGCGAACGCGCCAGGAGTTCATGAGAAGGGTTGCACTAGCTTCCGATAAACAGATTCAGGATCGAAAGTCCGAAAAACAAACAGGCCAGGACAATGGTGGCGTAGAATAATCCTTTTTCGAGTCCTCGTTTGGTGCGGAATACGGCACTTTCTCCGCCAAAGGCGGCGCCGAGGCCGGAGCCGCGCTGTTGCAATAAAATACAGATCGTCATCAGAATCGAGACGAGGATCAGAAAGCTTGACAGTAAAATACTACGCATAGGTAGCAAAACGATACCTCGAATGAAGGAAACGGTCAACGGCATGGGCTGTTCGCTGTTTGTCGAGGATGCTATCCTCTATTCCATGTCGGGGGCATTTCCACGTTGGAGTTGGTTGAAGATGTTCTTTGCACTGATCCTGTTGGCGCTTGCCGCGGGTGTGATTTGGTTTGCCGTGCAAGCAGCACGCGACTATAAGCTCCTGATGAACACCACTCCTGAGCAGCGGGCGCTTCAACAGCGAGAAGCGTTCTTTCAAGGATTGATCACGAATGATCGTTTAAATCCTGCTGACACCTTGTCATTGATCGATCCATCGGCGCCCACGTGGGGTCCGAGCACCGCGCCGATCACCTTGGTTGAATTTTTGGATTACGACTGCCCTTTTTGTCGCGAGTCTGCGCCCATCGTTCGTCAGATGTTGGAAAAATATCCTACGCGTGTGCGTTTGATTGTGCGTGATTTTCCCGTGGAAGAACTGCATCCGCACGCTGTCACCTCAGCTGTAGCTGCTCATTGCGCACAAGATGAGGGAAAATACTGGTCGTATCACGACCAGCTTTACGCGCATCAAGATGATAGCGGAGACCTTCGAACAGAGGATGATTATCTTCGGTACGCGGTAAACGCGGGTTTGGACGCAACTGTGTTCCGTTCCTGTTTTGAAGCTCGCGAATCAGAAGCAAAGATTCAGCGCGACCTCGCGCTCGGCGTGCATCTCGGGGTCGAAGGCACACCGACCTTTTTTTTGAACGGCGTGCGCATTCCCGGGGTGATTCCGGCCGACACCTTTAATTGGCTGATCCCACAGTTTCTTCAAAGCGCATCTTCGACCTCCACAACAGTATCACCCTAGACCTCTATGAAACGTTTTTTTTCCTTCCGTTGGTTCATGGCGAGCATCTGCTCACTATTTTTGCTGGCGCCATTCATCGCTTCCGCGACCCCGTCGCCCATCCAGCTCTCTGTTGGTGTAGGTGGCACGACGCATGTCAGCGGTTTGCCGCAATATATCGTGTTGTGGTACCGCTACTTGATCGGTATCTCAACCATTGTGGCGGTCGTAGTGATGATTTACGGAGGATTTTTATACTTGTGGGGATCGGTTGGCGGTTCTGCTAAGCAGGGATTGGAGATCGTGAAGAATGCCTGTTTAGGATTGGTGTTGGTATTTTCTTCATATGTGATCCTACAGACAATCAATCCTGCGGCGTTGACATTACAGGTGAACGGGTTAACGAATATTGGGAGTGTGGGATTGCATGCAGGTACGTTTTCTGCCGCAAACGGAAGTGAGCAAGCGTTTCAGCCACCGGAGCACATAAGTGAACGCTGTGCGGTTGACAGTGATTGTACGGGAACATCTGGAGCGAAGTGCATGCGCGCGGGGTATGTTCATTATAATGCTACGAATGGACCCACGAGCGCCTGTAGTATTGCGCGTGGATACGTGGCCAGTCTTTTAACGGGTGGGACAGCGGTTATTTATTATCTGTATCAGTCCGGACTCACGCTTGGGAGCGACGGGGCGGTCAACTCCTCTGTTCCACAGGTAGATGTCACGAATGATCGAACGATGAAGCCAGGATATTGCGCATCTGGTTTGGTTGGTCAGCGCTGCCGTTGCGCAGGTCAAGGCTGTATGCTGACAGAGGCGAGTGTGAACGCCCTTGATGACGTTGGTCTTACCTCCTGTCGTGTGCCCATCATCGACACAACCGAGCTGAGTCGATGGGGATGGGTGACTGGAAATGGAGCGAGTACCTTATTGGAGTTTTATAAAAGACCGAGTCCAAATGGATATGATACGAATAATCATTGGACGGGCGTCAATATTTGCGCAGGAGATCTTCGATGCATCTTTTTTCGAGATCCTACAAGTCCGATCGGTGGTACTGGTGAAGGAGGTAACGGCGAAGGATGGTTTTGTCAAAATATTCAAACGATGAAGGTTCCCGACGGTTTTTCCCCAGCCACCGGAGCGCATACCTGTCTTCAAGATAGTGACTGCGGTTCAGATGGACACTGCTTGCGTACCGATCCAGATGCGCATACGCCTCGCGGCGAGTGTTCTCAAGGGAGTCCTGGACAGCGCTGTGAATGTGCGAATTATGGTTGTGCAACATTTCCAAATGTAAGTCAGCGCTTCATTGGATGTACTGGTGGCACCCACTGTTCGATTCAGGGTGAGCCAGAAATAGGTGGGCCGCAGATAGGAATGAATGGAAATTGGTTTTGTGCTCAGCCGCCGGCAGCGCCGTCGGCTGCTGCCGCAGCCGCAGCAGGGTCTGGTAAGTCTTGTAGATATTCATGTGCCGGCGCATCTACGGTCGTCGGTTCGTCGTGTAATGACATGAGTGAGTGCAGCGGAACGTGTGCGGCGGGTTGTACGAGTCCATGTGCGGTGACCTGTGAATCGGCTGGTACCGTTGGTTCCTGTAATTATGCCTGCACGGGCAGCGATTCAACGCCAATCACGGGGGCTCCTCACGCAGCCTGTCATTCAGATGGTGATTGCACAATGAGTTGTTCGAGCGCCTGCACGGGTGGATGCACCGGAACGTGCTCTGGTCTGAGTCATGGGTAAACACGCTCCTCTTGCCATCCTATACGATCCGTGATAGCCTCGTCGTCAACACGTCCATTGAGGAACTAGCTCCATTTTGTCTGCGAGGATTCTTCATTTCAAGGACGGATAAGCTATTTGCGTCATGTCATCGCACAACCTGATTTCTATTCGTGGGGCACGGGTCCATAACCTGAAAAATGTTTCGTTGGACCTCCCTAAGAACAAGTTGATTGTCATGAGTGGCTTGTCTGGTTCGGGGAAGTCTTCACTTGCCTTTGATACCATTCACGCCGAGGGTCAGCGTCGTTACATGGAGAGCATGTCGTCCTATGCGCGACAGTTTTTGGAGTTGCAAGATAAGCCGGATGTAGATGAAATCACCGGACTGTCGCCGACCATCGCTATTGATCAAAAATCTTCCTCACACAACCCACGCTCAACCGTGGGAACCGTGACCGAGGTGTACGATTTTTTACGTCTGTTGTTTTCTCGTGCGGGTCGTGCGCATTGCGTGAAATGCGGCGAGCCGGTTATGGAGCAGAGCGCGCGTGAGATCGCCGAGCGTGTATTAACATTGGCGAAACAATCAAGTTTGGTGTTGCTTGCTCCGATCGTGCGTGAACAAAAAGGGGAACACAAGGTTCCGTTGCAAGCGGCCTTGAATGCAAAATTTCATGAGGTGCGTTTTGATGGCACGCTGGTCGATATCGAGGAACTGCTGCACACGCGCATCGACAAAACCAAAGAACATACGATCGAGGTGATCGTGGCACGCTTGGAAAAAAAGACCAACATGGTGGTAGAAACCGTGCTTGAACACGTGAAGCGTGTGCTTGAGGTGGGTCATGGCTTGGTGACGGTGCTTGAGGAAGACACGGCGAAAGAACATCTGTTATCGCAATCGTTGTACTGTGCAAATTGTAACATCTCTTTGCCCACGCTTGAGCCGCGTTTGTTCTCCTTTAATTCACCACATGGCGCGTGTCAGGCCTGTACGGGATTGGGAACCAAGCTCGTGCTTGAACAAGATCTTGTCATTCCAAATAAACGGTTGACGATCGCTCAGGGTGCGATTAAACCGCTTACGCGTTTGTCCGGAAATCACGCCGCATATTTCAAATTGTTGGAGATTGTGGGGCGCGAGAACGGATTTTCGTTGAATGTTGCGTTGAGTGAATTCTCCGCGAAGTTGTTAAAGACGTTGTTTGAAGGAACTGGTGAAAAAACTTACGAGGTTGAAGGCAAGACCCTGGTGTTCAATGGCGTTCTGGCGATGTTGGAAGAAAAATACAAAGAAACGGATTCAGAATACGTACAAAAAGAGATTGAAGCGTACATGCGTGTGCTGATCTGTCCCGTGTGTCAGGGGCGTCGTTTGCGTCTTGAGGTGCTTGGCGTGACAGTCGCTGGAAAAAACATTGCGGATTTGGTGGCTATGCCGCTTGATGATGCGTTTGCCTTTTTCCAAGAACTTGGACACGCAGCGCCGAAGCGCAAGCCGTCAAAGATTCACAAAATAAAAGTGGAGCGCAAACAGGATCCGCAAGGTTTCACCGAACGTGAACGGTTGGTTGTCGATCAGATTTCTTTGGAGGTCAAGCGCCGTCTGCAGAATTTGTTGGACGTTGGTTTGAATTATTTGACGCTTGACCGTTCTGCAATGACCTTATCTGGTGGTGAGGCGCAGCGCGTGCGTTTGGCGGCGCAGCTCGGTTCCGAGCTGTCTGGTGTGATTTATATTTTAGATGAACCGTCCATCGGTTTGCATCAACGTGACAATGATAAATTGATCGGTACCATGAAGCGGTTGCGTGATTTGGGAAACACGGTGATCGTGGTGGAACATGATCGCGCGGTCATGGAAGAGGCGGATTATTTGGTGGACGTGGGTCCTGGCGCGGGCGAGTATGGCGGAGAAATTATTGCCGCAGGAACGCTTGCAGAGGTAAAAAAACAGAAAGAATCGTTGACAGGCGCCTATCTTTCCGGGAAAAAAATGATGGAAATTCCCAAGACGCGCCGCAAGGGGAATGGTAAGACCGTGAAGGTAATTGGCGCGACTGAGTTCAATTTGAAGAATGTTGACTTCACCTTGCCGCTCGGTGAATTGGTGTGCGTGACCGGCGTGTCTGGTTCTGGAAAATCAACCTTGGTGATCGATATTCTTGGACGTGCTTTGTCCGCGCATTTTTACGGCGCGAAAGATCCGGTCGGTGCGCACAAAAAAATTGAAGGCATCGACAATCTCGACAAGGTCGTCTCCGTTGACCAGTCGCCGATCGGTCGCACCCCGCGTTCAAACCCAGCGACGTACACCGGTGTGTTCACCGCGATTCGTGATCTGTTTACCGAAACCCCTGAGGCAAAGATGCGAGGCTTTGATGCAGGAAAGTTTTCCTTCAACGTCAAGGGCGGTGGTCGCTGTGAGGTGTGTGGTGGTGATGGATATATTCAGATCTCGATGCAGTTTTTGCCAGATGTGTATGTCGAATGTGGCGAATGTCATGGACGTCGCTACAACGCGGAAGCTTTGGAGATTCACTACCACGGAAAAAATATCGCCGATATTTTGGACATGCCGGTCGAAGAAGCGAAGCGGTTCTTCGTCGATCAGCCATCAATTTATGACAAGCTCTCTGTCTTGCATGAAGTTGGTCTTGGATACGTGAAGCTTGGTCAGCCCGCGACCACTCTGTCTGGTGGTGAAGCGCAGCGTGTGAAGCTCGCGACAGAGCTCTCGCGTCGCGCGACAGGGAAGACGTTGTACATTTTGGATGAACCGACGACGGGTTTACACTTTGAGGATATTAAACGCCTCATGGTCGTGTTGAATGCGTTGGTCGATAAAGGAAATACCGTTCTCGTCATTGAACATAATCTTGATGTGATTGCCTGTGCGGATTGGGTGATTGATATCGGTCCAGATGGCGGTGTTCGTGGCGGAGAAGTCGTGACCACAGGAAAACCAGAAGAGGTGGTGAAATCAAAACGAAGCTGTACCGCGAAATATTTGAAGGAGGTGCTGAAGTAAAAACAAAAAACACGTTCCTCATCTGAGGAGCGTGTTTTTTTGTTTATCGTCGTGGTGTGCTACGCTTCGTTTCATGAGTGTGACCGCATCATCCGTTGAAAATATACTTAAAAAAGTTCGTCCACGGTACACCGCAAAAGGGATGGTGGATCTTGGGACCCCCGAAGACACCTTGATCGCGACCTTGTTATCCGCTCGTACTCGCGACGAGCAGGTGTTAAAGGTGTATCCTGGATTACGCAAACAATTTCCGCGTATTCAGGATTTAGCGGAGGCATCTGTTCCGGATATTGCGCGTTGCATTTCGTCGATTGGATTGTATCGCAACAAAGCCAAGGCTATTCAGGCGTTGGCACGCATGTTGGTAGAAGAATTTGATGGACGCGTGCCGCAAACTATGGATGAGTTGATACGCCTGCCTGGCGTTGGACGAAAAACGGCGAGTTGCGTGTTGTGGTATGGATTTGGAATTCCTGCGATGGCGGTGGATACGCACGTGTTTCGTATCGTACATCGATTGGGATGGGCGAAGGGCAAGAATGCGGAACAGGTAGAACAAGAGCTGATGAAGCTGATTCCGCGACGTTGGTGGGGCGAGGTGAATCGAATCTTTGTGCAGTTTGGACGCGATGTTTGTCGACCAGGGAAGCCGCAGTGTTGGCGCTGTCCGGTGGCGGCTCTGTGTCCGTTTCAACCAAAAACAAAAGTGTAAGCTATGCCCCTCGAACTTTCATTCATTGTTGGTTTTCAATATTGTATCCTCGCGTCTCCCGTGACGATTTGGTTGGCGCAATTGTGTGCCTCGTGGTTGATTTTTGCCTTTGCGCCTTTGATTGTCTGGTGCGCCTGGCGTTGCGCGAAGCACCGTGAGGCGAAGCGTCTGATCATATCAGCGGTGGTCGATGCGATTATCGCGTTTCTTGTTTCTGTGGCGTGTGGGCAATTTATTCGGCGCGTGCGCCCGTTTCATGCGTCGACCCTGGTTCACCTGTTGGTTGCGGTTCCAGGAACGCAGTTTTCGTTTCCTTCAAGTCATTCCACGATCGCGTTCGCTCTGGCGACGTTACTCGCCCTGCACGATCGTTCTCGTGCTGTGTGGTGGTTTGCGATCGCAGTAGGGGTGGCAGTCGGTCGCGTGGCAGTCGGCGTGCATTATCCTACAGATGTGTTGACGGGGATGGTTATCGGCGTACTGACGACCTTGGCACTTGAAGCGATTACGAAGAAGCATTGGTTGAAAAAATCATTGTAATGTTATGCGCTGGATTATTCGCCTTCTCATTCTTCTGTGTATTGTTTGGGGCATACGATTCGTGGATCGTGCCTGGCTTTCGAGTCCGGGTGCGCAAGCGGCGATCGAGGTTCGTGTTCCCCAAGCGGCGAATGCAGATCAAGTCGCGAGTATACTACAGCAAGCCGGGGTCATTCATTCGGCTTGGGAGTATCGTGTGTATAGCGTACTTGACGCCGCCGCTCGACACGCGGTCGGTGGATTGTATGAGGTGCGAACAGACATGAGCTATCGAACGCTGGCGCACGCGCTCGCTCTTGATCCAAACCATGCTGAGGTTTCTATCCAGACCTTGGAAGGGTGGACGATTGATGATGAGGCGGCGCGCTTGTTGGCGGAAGATCAGGTTCCTACCAGCACCACCAGGGCGTTGATTGGACAGTCTGCGGATCGTGCGCCGTTTGATCCGCATCTGCGCGATACATTTGCGTTTTTGCATGATCTTCCTGCTTCGCGTTCATTGGAAGGATATGTGTTTCCTGACACGTATCGCGTCTGGAAGGATGATTTACCGATGGGGTTAGTCCAAAAACAGCTGGAGCATTTTCAACAACAATTTGGAGGCGTGCAGATCGGACCAGAACTGGCGCCGTTGCAAAATTTAGATGATGTAGTCAAGCTTGCCTCGATTGTGGAGGCAGAGGTCCCGACAGATCAAGATCGGAAGATCGTGGCGGGTATTTTTTTACAGCGGTTGCGTGATGGGATGCGCTTGCAAAGCGATGCGACGTTGCGGTATGTCACGGGTTCCCATTCTGCGCAAAGTTCTGCGCAGGAACTGCAGATCGATTCGCCCTATAATTCCTATCGACAGAACGGGTTGCCTCCAAGCCCGATCAATAATCCGAGTGCTTCATCGATTCAAGCTGTTCTGCATCCGACGTTGACCGGGTACCGTTATTTTTTGACGGATGCTGCCGGACATGTGTACTACGCAAAAACGTTGGCTGAACACGAGGTAAATAGAAAAAAAGCGGGATATTGAGCTGAACTTTGGCTAGCTATTGACAAAATCCCGCTTTTGTGGTCTAATAGGTCGTTCTGCGCGAATTCCGCGCGGTTCTTCGACTGCGAAGCGGTCTTTTCGAGGAGAATGTGAGTGAACAATGAAAACGGAAGTAGCACGCCTTTTGGGCGATTCGATTCCGGTGAACGAAGCAGCACCTTCTCCTCCCGGATCGATCGAGGATTCTGGTGTCTGGGACCTCGGGGCTTTTGCCAGGAGCGAGGAGGATGAACGAAGGGAACGTGATCTCCGCACTCGCGAGCGACGTGCTCGGGAGAGGGCGTTGCTCGCGGAACGGTCGCAACGACGCGTCCGTCTCTGGGAAGGTGTGTGGAGGGGTGTCCTCTATCATGCGTGCGTGACTCACGGGTGCATCTCGGCCTCCGCGAATCCACGTCTGACCACGCTCAGCCTGTCTGCTCCGACCGTGGCTGCGGCCAAGAAGGAGTTTTTGGCGCAGGCGAAACGTTTGCGGGTGCGCTGGATTCCCACCGCCCAGCGCCATCCCAAGGCAGAGGGGTTCATCAGGCTCTCGCACCCGGCAGCGATGCTGAGGGAATGGCCGACGCTCACGCGCGCCCTGTTTGAAGATCTCCATGTCTTGGTGAAGAACGGGCTCTGGCGACGATTGCAGAGCGAGACGCCCGAGTACCGTAAGCGGGTTTCCCAGTTCATCGACCAGATGGACGATGCGCTGAGGCGACGCACGCTTCCGCTGACCGTCTTGCGCAATTTCCTGCGGGCCATTGAGGTGACGGATTTCTCCGTCTGCGCGCGACTGGTGCCGATCTTCGGCGAGGTGCTCGCCAAGCTGTTCGGGGTGGGCATCGACGAGCTCTGGAACGAGCAGGGCAAGCTCAAGAACGATTCACATGTGCGGCGCTTTCTCACCGCGGTTCAGGTGCAGTACCTGGTGCGCGGCGACGAGTTCGCGTCCAACGTGTTCAAGGAGATCGTCGCGCTCGATAGGAGCGAGAACGGATCGTAAAGCGGTCTAAGCGTCGATCTCATATCCCCGCGGATCTGAATCACATAAGCGCATTCGTTGAACTCAACGGATGCGCTTTTACGTTTGTTGTAGTGGGTTGTTATGCGCTCGTTCCGGCGAGTGATTTTTGTGATTATCAGGATGAGTTGAGTGTG
>CAIKOH010000060.1 GCA_903829075.1 Candidatus Uhrbacteria bacterium | reverse complement strand
GCTTGAGGTCTCTGTATTACCGCTGCTGCTGGCACAGAGTTAGCAACCTCTTATTCTCCGAGTACCGTCAGAATTCTTCCTCGGCAAAAGCAGTTTACGACCCGAAGGCCTTCATCCTGCACGCGGCGTCGCTCCCTCAGACTTTCGTCCATTGGGGAATATTCTCGACTGCAGCCATCCGTAGATGTCTGGGCAGTGTCTCAGTCCCAGTGAGGGGGATCATGCTCTCACATCCCCTACCCGTCGTAGCCTTGGTGAGCCGTTACCTCGCCAACTAGCTGATAGGCCATAGGCCCCTCTCGTAGCGCGTTTTGCGCTTTACACAAGAAGACTTACGTCTTCTCATGACCATCGTGGAATTAGCTCCGCTTTCGCGGAGTTGTGCCCGACTACGAGGCAGGTTACCAATGTGTTACTCACCCGTTTGCCACTCACCACAATTTATATTGCTACAAAAAATGATGCGTTCGACTTGCATGCCTTAGACACGCCGCCAGCGTTCGTCCTGAGCCAGGATCAAACTCTCAGAAAAAGGATCTTAAAGACCCTTTTACAAAACCCACAGAATTCCTGGCAGAAATTCTGGGATCAATTTTAGACCATTGTTGCGATCACTCTTCTGTTGTCAAAATTCGTCGTGGGAAAGTCCTGCCTGATCTCTGTGCCTGTGGATATTTCCAACGTTGTGGCCGTAGTTTACGCAATGTGAGAATAGCTGTCAAGGGCTGTGTCAAGGGGTGAGCTTCTAGGAAGATGATTTATGAAAAATCAATCGAAAACATTGAAGAAAATTGATAAATTAAAAATGAAGTTTTTTTTCTTGTATTGTAAACGGCACGCATCCGTCATTACGAGGCACGAAGCAATCTGACCGACAGATCGGTCAGTCAATCGAACAGAGGAACACCATTGACAAATACCTTGTTTTCCGATACAAAACATCTGCCGATCTCAATTAGGGAGGCCAACAAGTGTCAAAAAAACACCTGATTCGCCCCTCGATCCTCTCACGGAAGAAGAAAAAGATGCCGAGCGATGCGTGAGGTTTCTCGGATCACTCTTCGTAGATGTCTGCAAGCAAACTTCGCTCACCCATCTACAGATTCCTGCTCTAGACCGAGACACGATCGTGACAGAAGAAGAGCTGCAAGTAATCCTGCCCATTCTACTCGAAGACCCTCTACACAAGGACTTCGCCGATAACGCTCAAGCGGGAGTCGGAACAAAGCGATGGAATGAAATCCGTCTCAATCCAGAAACGGTTGAAACGATGGCTGAAGCCGACAGCCGGATGATCGCCGGATTGATTGTATGCAGCTGGGCTGACGGAATGTGGCTGGCGGCTACGCAATCCGACGGTCGACTCACGGAACGTCTTCAATCGACAGCTGGAGTTCAAGACCGCGTCCCAACCACCAAAACAGAAGCTCGCTTTCTGAAAACACAACGGGCTCGAAGTCAAACATGGGACAGTCTGATGGCGGAGGATCTACGCGATTTTCTCAACCCCGCGGAGACACGCGCTCTCTTCGACGCCTTCGCCGAATGCGCCAAGACCGAAGTCGAACGCGACGGTTCGCTCAAACTTCCATTCGGACTCACTCTGCGCAAGGATCCGAACGGTTATTACGTCGTGTTCGAGTAGGGCACACATGAAGAGAATGTGATACCACCGGCCGGACGTCCTCGTCTGACCGGCTTTCTTTTTCTTTTTTTATTTCCTCGCCGAAGAAATTAACTTCAAACTTTCCCTTAAACTTCCTCCGACCTTTTTTCCTGGATTAAAAATATTCAAAGGATCGAATATTTTCTTAATTTCGGCGAAGACTTCAACCATCTCAGCACCAAACTGTTCTTTGAGGTATGGCGTGCGAATCAATCCATCGTTGTGTTCGCCTGTAATGGAGCCGTGATAGTGATGGACAAGCGCATAGACCTGACGCGAGATCACCGGGATCAAGCGACGTACGCGTGGATCCTTCAGATCCATCAAGGGGATGATATGAAAATTTCCATTTCCGGGGTGTCCGGCAACGGTGTAGATCAGATCTTTTTTATAGATGTCGAGAATCGCGTTCAGACGCGGAAGAAATTCTGGTAGCACCGATGGATCCACGACCACGTCGTCGATAAATGGAGCCGTATCCTTCTCTTTAATCTGACCATGAAGCAAGGCAAAGCTCTGGCGACGGATGGTCCAGTATTTTTCCGCTTCAGCTTCGTCGCGTAAGACATGAATCTGAACTCCACGATGAGAGAAAGAAAATACCTGCACAGAGTTTTTCAAATCTTTCAGTCGTTGCCCAAGCAACTGCTCGTCATCATCTGTCAGTTCGACCAGTATCACCATCTTCGGCATCGCATGCGCACGCAGCACCATGCCAAATTCGGGCAGTAACTCCCACGCTAATTTCAAAAGGCTCCCCTTCAGCGTCTGCAACAGTTCACGTCGCAGGCGAATCGCCACATCCAAAGTCTTGTCGTCATATGATTCCAAACTCTCTGGATGAAATTGCAGTAGTTCGACGATGAGATCGCCGAGACATGTGAGATCTTGCAAAAAAATGACGGCGAGACGCGAAAAGGTTTTTGGCTTGACCAAACCGAGTTTTGCCTCGACGACTAGCCCAAGCGTCCCTTGCGAACCAACAAACAATTTCGTCAGATCAAACGTCTTGCCGTCCCACACATTCCACAACGCATAGCCAGACGAATTTTTTGAAACACGCGGTCTTGCACGCTTGATCGCCTGCGCATGATCTTCAATCAGCTGCATGACGCGACGATAGAGGTCACCCTCAAACGTCTGTTCACGAAGTTTTGAATGCAGCATCATGCCTGAAAGCGGAGCGATCGTGTGAACCGCAGCATCGCTCAGAACCAACTTCAGTTCTTGAACGTACTCTTCCGTTTTTCCGTACGCGAGGCTTTTTTCACCCCCGGAATTGTTGGCGATCATGCCACCGATTGCGCACATATCTTTCGATGCAGGATACGCGGGATACAACAAACCACGTCGACTCAACTGTTTTTCTAAATCGCGAAAGTAGACACCGGGCTCCACAAGAGCGTACTGTGCAGTCACACGCTTCACGTGATGGAAGTGCTGCGTAAAAGAAACGACGACCGAATGAGTTAATGGACCGCCGGTCATGTCCGTACCAGCAGCGCGCGCGGTCAGAGACACGTCCTCACCAAGCCGCCTCCGCTCGCTCACCCATTCAACCAACTGACACACCTCGCGCGCATTCTTTGGACACACGACCGTGGTCGGCAAAACACGAAACAACGAATAATCACGACTATACGTTTCAAGCGTAGCCTTATCGTTCAATTGTTCACCGCGAAAAGATCGTGGAATACCATTCATGGAAAAGTATGTACAGCATAGCAGACACGTCACCTCCTGCGCCATAAGATTTGCACATAACGTAGTATAGACATATACCCCCCTATGCAATCTCCCACAACATTTGTTCGAACCATTGGACATCGTTACCACGACCTCATCAGCGATCTCCCCTATTTTAAAAAACTCGGGGTCGGCCTTGTCCTATTTATCGTGAGCCTTGTCCTGGACGGTGCCGCAAATATCTATGTAGCCCTGCAAACCGGACCAGCAGTACACGATCTCATCCTTGATCATATTCCCACGATCAACGTCGAAGATATTTATCTCGAAGGGTTCTTTATCCTGCTGGCCTGCATCATCATTCTCGCGCTACATC
>CAIKOH010000059.1 GCA_903829075.1 Candidatus Uhrbacteria bacterium | reverse complement strand
TGTTGGAGTCTGGCGGTGAAGGATCAACCGTCTGTATTCCTGTTGCAAAAGATGTCATGTTGGAGTGGTGGAAGAAAAAACAGAGTCATTAATTCATGAAAAATATCGTTTTTACCGTTCCTGTTGAAGGACCTTCTCTGAATAAGATGGTGTCTTTGGTGTCGTGTCAATTGACGTGGATCGTGACGTTGAATCCAGAAATGTTGCTCGCAGCTCGCTATGATCCATCGTACGCTAAGACGATTCGTACTGCAGATGTGCGCGCGGTTGATGGGTTTGGATTGTGGGCGTGTTTGCGTCTGACCGGTCGACGGACTGCGAGGGTGACAGGTGGTCAACTTGTCGATCGTTTGTTGGTTGAAGCGAATCAACGCGAATGGCGTGTCGCGGTGATCGGTGGTGCAGAAGGTGCAGCGATACAAGCGGTAGACAGGATGCATAAACTTTATCCGAAAGTAACATTTCATGCTGAACCAGGCGGTCACGTTTTCATAGATGGAAGCGAAGATGAGGTGACAAGTCGTGCTCGTGAACGATTGGTCACGTTTGATCCGCAGATTCTGTTTGTTGCTTTTGGTCATCCAAAACAAGAACGCTGGATCGAGCTTCATCGACGAGATTACCCTTCGTTGCGCTGCGTGATTGGTGTAGGCGGGGTGATTGACGTGTGGGCGGGAATGGTCAAACCGTCGCCACGTTGGATGAGACAGATGGGCCTCGAGTGGCTGTGGCGTGTGGCACAGGAGCCGCGAAGAGTGAGGCGTATCGTGAATGCGGTCCTGGTATTTCCGTGGAGATTTTTTACCGAGCGTTAGACATTTTTCTCGCCATTCGCTACTCTCTTGCCATTCGCTATGTCAGATTTTTTTTCCGCTGTTCGCGTTCGTTACGCCCCGAGTCCTACGGGGTATTTGCATATCGGTGGGTTGCGCACGGTTTTATACAATTGGTTGTTGGCGCGTCGTCATGGTGGAACGTTTGTGTTGCGTTTTGAGGACACGGATCGTGCACGCTACGTTGAAGGATCCATTGAAAAAATGTACGCCGCCCTGGAGCAGGTGGGATTGACCCCGGACGAGGGGATTCGTGTTGTGGATGGGCAGATTATCGATGAAGGACCGTATGCCCCGTACCTTCAATCAGCTCGTCGCGAGCGACATGTGGCGTATGCGCAAGAACTGATCGCGAAAAAATTTGCGTATGTGTGTTTTTGTTCAAAAGAGCGTTTGGCGGAACTCGCAGAACAACAAAAAACCTTAAAGCAACCCATGATGTATGATCGTCATTGTCGTTCGCTTGAGCAAGCAGAGGTGGATCGACGCATGGCAGCGGGTGAGCCGTACGTGATTCGTTTGGCCGCGCCTCTTGAAGGCACGTGTGTGTTTGAAGACGAGGTCCGCGGACGCATCGAGGTGCCCTGGGCGCAAATTGATGATCAGGTGTTGATCAAGACGGACGGATTTCCAACCTATCACCTTGCGGCAACCTGTGATGATCATGACATGAAGATTTCGCATGTTATTCGCGGTGAGGAATGGGTCTCGAGCACGCCAAAGCACCTGTTTATTTATCAGGCTATGGGATGGACGCCGCCTCTCTTTGCTCATTTGCCGTTATTATTGAATCCAGATCGCTCAAAACTTTCCAAGCGACAGGGCGATGTGGCTGTGGAGGAATATTTGGGAAAGGGATATTTGCCGGAAGCATTAATGAATTTTATTGCGTTGATGGGATGGAATCCGACGAGTGATCGCGAGGTGTACACGATGCAAGAATTGGTGCAGGTGTTTGATCTCAAAAAAGTGAACAAGGCTGGGGCGATTTTTAATCTTGAAAAATTGCGTTGGCTAAACGCGCAGTACTTGCGCAGCATGTCGGTGGAATCGTTTTTTGCCGTCTGTTTGCCCTGGATTCAGACCCTATCTGACGATCAAGCGTTTTTGCAGCGCGGCTGTTTGATTGTACGTGATCGCGTCGAGGTGCCGACGATCTCGGTGACGCGGTAGGTGCGGTTGCTCATGGGCCCATCCTGGCCCATCCGGTCGCAGGTGTTGTCGCCACCTGCAGGTGCCGGGGCCGTGGGGTCGACGTACCGTGATCGCGTGAGCGCTGTTCCCGACCCCGAGGTGCACCGCATCACCGATGCGGGTGCTCCCCTGTCGGAGGAGCAGGCCGGCCGGATCCGGCGCTACCTGTGGTCGATGGCCATCCGCACGGCCTGCGTGCTCGGCGCGGTGGTCACC
>CAIKOH010000058.1 GCA_903829075.1 Candidatus Uhrbacteria bacterium | reverse complement strand
TTGAATTTGTAAGTAATTCATATATGGAAGGAGGGGTACTTGTTATTCAATGTAACATTCGTGACATAACTGAACGTAAGAAAATGGAATTAATTAAAGAAACAGAAAGATATCTTAAAGAAGAAAGATTGAAATTATAGTTATTATAAATAAAGTTGATAAAACTCTGGCTGATATTAATAAAACGATTGAAAAAACTCATGATTTATTTTTGGAACTGGCAACGGATACCCAGTACGTTACTAAAACGCAACGGCAACTTTTCCGGCGCAACGATATAAATTCCCCACGCCAACAAAAAGAACGGGATAAAAAAACGCACCCAGCCAAACACCTGCGCCATCCCATCATCCATGACCTGACCGAACGCACCTGCAGCATGAAAAAATCCAAGTGATAAAAAGAATGCCAATGCAAAAATGACCACCGCCACAATTCCGCGACGCGTGTCCGGATGAACTGACCAACTTTCAGATGAACGACGACGTGGAGACATGAACACAGATAGTGTACACGTGATCCAAAAAAATGACGAGAGGGGCGCAAATAAAGGAGCTTTTTAACACGCAAGAATGTGTTCAATGAAACAGAATCCCTCAAGGATACAAAGAAACAAAAAAATTCCTGTTCTGACAGGAATTTTTTCATGGTGCGCCCTGAGGGAATCGAACCCCCATCAACGGCTTCGAAGGCCGCAGTTCTATCCGTTAAACTAAGGGCGCTTATTTCGTTCTCCACCCCTTCACGTCCAGCCCGGCTTCCGCAGCTGCGACCTGCGCTTCTTGTTTGGACATCCCCTTTCCCATCGCCACCATATCTTTATTCAAGAACACGCCGACTACAAACTCCTTTTGATGGTCTGGCCCACTTTCTTGAAGCACTTTGTACGTTGGGGTGACCCCGAGCATCTCCTGGGCTGTTTCCTGGAACTTGCTCTTGGCATCAACATACAACTGCAGCTCAAGAATACGCGGCAGGTGTGACAAAATGTACTTGTGGATGAATTTTTCCGCGGCCGGCGTCCCACCATCGAGATAAATCGCTCCGATGATCGCCTCAATCGCATTCGCAAGAATGTACATGCGAGCCTTGCTATCCTTATCGCGCGCTTCGCCTTTTGACAGGAGTAGATATTCCTCGAAATTTAATTCACGAGAAATATCTGCCAAGGTTTTTGCGTTGACCAGGGCTGCGCGCCAGTTGGTGAGATCGCCCTCGGGATTCGCAAAGTGCGAGTATAGGTACTCCGTGACAATCAACTCAAGCACGGCGTCGCCAAGAAATTCAAGACGCTCGTTGTGCGAATACCCGAAATCGCTGTGCTCATTCAGATAGGAACGGTGAGTAACGGCCTGCAGGAGGAGCGAACGGTCACGAAAGGCGTGTCCCAGTCGTTCTTCCAGCACGGACAGATCTGGAATGTCTTGCATAGAAGGGTTTTGAAAAAAATGATTTGCGCATCTATTCAGTCTCGATGGTCACTGTGCCATGCGCAGCTGTTTGCTCTGACGCGTCTCCCGCATCTGGCATTGCCTTCGGTTGATCCACGGGCTTTGTCACACCTTGCGCCAAACGGTCTCGGAAGATTGCCCCGAGCACACCGTTAACAAACTTGCCACTTGATTCACCGCCGTAGGCCTTGGCGAGCTCAATCGCTTCGTTGATGGCAACCTTACTTGGAATCTCAGGATTATACATCAACTCAAACACACCCACGCGCAACACGTTGCGGTCAGAGGTGGTAATTTTTTCCAACGGCCAGGCTGGCGCAAAGCTCCGAATCGTTTGATCGATAATCGATTGCTGCTCAACGATGCCCAGAGCAATCGTTCTGGCAAAATCCTTTTCATCCAAAGAGGGGGCAAACTCTTCCAGGTTGCGTTCAAGGATACCTGAAAGATCGCGGCTTCCCTGATGGAAGTCCCACTCATAGAGTGAACGGATCACGAGTTCACGAGCAAGGTGACGGTTGGACATATAAAAGATCGAAAAGGGAACCCTGTCCCCTATTGTACATTACGTGTTACGCCTTGGCTTCAGGTGCAACGTTCGCGTGGTCGGCGTGATCATGACCGGCATGGTCTTCACCATTACCATGATCATGACCGGCATGCGCATCTTCATGCATTTTTGTTTTTGCGAGTAATTTGCGCAATTTCTTTTCAAGTCCTTTCACATGAACGGCAATTCCGCGGTAGCTGGAGGCTCCCGGAGCGAGATGATGAGGACGATGGACGGTGCCGGTTTTGGCATCAGCCGTCAACGTTGGAGCTTTTAACGCAAAATGCGAAGCGCGACGGCGTTTGTGGGAGGAGGTTCTGCGATGACCAGGTAAACTCATAGGAAATTCAAAAAGAGTAACTGTACTTGAGTCTAGCAAAAAGGAGGTTTTTTGGCAAGAACCTGTCTCGAACCGGTTTATTTTAAGGCCCTGCTCCTGCGATTTCACGTTTTTTCATCTTCTCCAGCTCTTCACACGCCTGTTTTGCCACCAATTCTGCCGGCTGTGTCGCATCCAGGTACACAACCTTGGTTCCTTGTTCACGGAACGGCGCGAGCACGGCTTCATCATGATAACGCGCCTCGAGCCGCGTCTGAAAATCCGTTTCTTCAAAAATATCCTGACGTTCACCGCGATTCGCGACGCGCTCTTGAGCTTGAAGCGCAGGAAGATCAAGAATAATCAGCAGATCTGGCGCACGTGACAGCTCAAGACGATTTCCTTCAAGTTGCAACAACCAAGGAAGTTTGACACTTTCGTCTTGCAACGGTTGATACGCGAGCGAGGTGATCACGCCACGATCTTGAATAATCCAACGGTTCTGACGGGCGGACAAGAAGGGCAAAATCAAACGAGAAAAAAGAATCTGCCGGTCCAACGCAAACACATTGGCGACAATCATGCCGTCATAGGTTCGATTGGTATGCGGTTTAATAAATTCTTCACGCACGGCCGCACCGATCCACGCGTACGTCGGCTCAGCGGACAGGAGAACGTCTGCGGCCTGCACCTCTGGATAGTCAAATTCCGGAAGCACGTGATGCTCTTTGGCGTAGGCAGGCACATCAAAGGTGCGCAAACCTTGATTCGCAAGATGCTGCGCCATGGCTTTCAACACCGTGGTTTTGCCTGCGCCATCAATCGCGTCAACGACCACGAGAATATTGTTGTCAGAGTGCATACAAAAACTACGTTGATACCTCCAGTTCTTTCATCATCTCTCTCACCTTCTCTTCAAATTCCTCTCGCGTTCCCTCATTTTTAATAGTGATCGTCGCGCGTTGCATGACCAACGGAATCGTAACTTCGGTTGGGGCTTCTTCGTCAGCCAAAAAGCCTTCCCAGGTCATGTTTTGTTCGCCGACTTTTTCTCCACGACCTTTCATGCGTTCAAAACGTAAAGCCGCCGGAGCTTCAATCGAGATCAATTTGAAATTTGGCAGCGGTTCAAGCGCGACGATGTCTTCTGGGCGGCGAATACCATCGATGATGACGATCGGTTGTGGCGCGAGCACCGCGTCTTTTTCAATCGCGTAGGAAAAAATGTCTTCGCCGAACGTTGCGCGCAGACATTCTGACAACTTGATAAATTCTTCACGGCTTTTTTCGATTCCAAGACGCGTCAACACATCCCCCATGATCGCACTGAAGCGAAAATATCCGGCGCCATATTCTTTTTGCAGAAGATCCGCGGCCGTTCCCTTGCCGCAGCCCTGCAATCCGCACAGTCCGATAATGAATTTTTGCATAGGTTGAGTCTACGGCGTTTTAAACCACTTCGCAAGGCGCGGGCCCTGTTGCGCCGTGTAGTGTGATTTCAGATCTGTGCCATAGAGCTGTTCCGGCGCTGCGATCAAACGCTCGTACACCATCAAACAGATCGGCTGGCCATCGCGTAACACAAAATCATGGCTGTACGCTTCAACTTCAAGCACCCCAATCGTCCCGCGTTCCGCCTCTTGCTCGCGCCACCCCCATCCTGGATCAAAAAATCCCGCGAAATGTGAACGGAACTCTCCTTTCGAAGAATCGTACGCGGCCATTTCAAGCGCAAAGGTGGGTGGAACCACAATGCGCTCTTTTGTCGCCAAAATATAAAACTCCTCTGGATGCAACACCAGCTCGTCTGACTTTGGTTTGAATACCGGTTCAAAAAATTCCAACGGATCATGATCGTATTTCGCTGTATCGAGCACGCCCCACGCCGTAGTTTTCGCGCGCCAACCAATCGTTTCTTGCGAGGTGAGGTCAACGGTCATGGTCACCCCGCGATTCAACACATCGACATGCGGCTCGATGCGCGAACCATCGGTGTGGCGCAACAATCCATAGCGATCATAAGCCAAACGCAATTCAAATGGATGCAGACGCGAATCTCCATGAAAAAATCGCAATTGATTGATGTGATCGCCAGGATGCAAACGAATCGGAAAGGATTTTGGAATGAGCTCAATCCACAGTTGGCCGTTGTAATTCGCGGGCACATCGTCAAAACGTGGGATGCCATCGGCGAGCAATCGTCCACGCAGGTTGATACGACCAGATGAACTCTTATTACTCGCTGTCGCCGAAATTCCTGGCGGGAGACGTAGCGATTCTTTCAAGCGCACAAGATAGATGCCATTTTGCTCCAGTGGACGTTCGAGGGCATGTGGGTACAGCGCTCCGCGCGCAATGATATCGCGCATCGTCTCCCCTTTGCGCGGCAGATACGACCCGCGCATGCGATACGCCTCGTCCGTGAGCGTAAGATCGATCGACGCCGGCTGAATCGCGGTCGGATCCGCGCTCTCAATATATCCTGCCGCGATCATCTCGCGGATCATCTGCATAGGAATGGCGCCGTGCGTCTGAGACATACGCCGGAAGCTTAGCGGATGAACGTCGGGGAGACGAAGGGGTTGTCAACTATCCAACAGGTGCACCACTGGATGCATGACCTATTCGTTAAGGATCTCACCGTCGTGCGCATATTCTTCCGTCCGTAACCAAAACGACGCGTTCGTTGACGCGTCGTCCCACCTCCTGCCCCCTTTTGTCACGTGACGAGAGGGGGTTTCACGTTTTAGGCGATCACCTTGTCGATCAATCCGTACTTCAACGCATCGTCTGCGTCCATGAAGTTATCACGCTCGGTGTCTTGTTCGATTTTTTTCATGGCTTGACCGGTGTGCTTCGCAAGGATCTTGTTGAGCTGATCGCGCGTTTTCAAAATACGTTCCGCGTGAATCTTGATGTCTGAAGCTTGACCCTGCATACCACCGAGCACCTGGTGAATCATGACTTCCGCGTTTGGTAAGGCAAAGCGTTTATTTTTTGCACCACCGGCGAGCAAGACCGCGCCCATCGAGGCGGCCATGCCGATACAAATCGTCGAGACGTCATTCTTCACATACTGCATGGCATCGTAAATCGCGAGACCAGCCGTGACTGAACCGCCCGGCGAGTTGATGTAGAGCTTAATATCTTTCGTTTTATCCTGACTTTCCAAGAATAACAACTGTGCCACGATCACATTCGCGACCTCATCATCAATCGGCGAGCCGAGCATAATAATATTGTCCTTCAACAAACGCGAATAGATATCATACGCGCGTTCACCCATGTTGGTTTTTTCGATGACCGTTGGAATCAGCCAATTATGCGGAGCGAGATTAGAAATTTCGTAGGGGTTCGACATAGTGGGAACATTGTACAGCTTCGGCGCTAGCAGTCAAATGAGGCGAGTGCCAATGATGGACTTTTTTCGAAAAACATGCAACTCTTGCGCCGCGTTCATTCCAAACACAAGGAGAAAACGAATGGAGTTGCGTGGAACAAAGTTCGGCAGGGTCTTCAACGCTTCTGGGGCGAGAAACTTCTTTCCGGAAACGGGCTACTGGTTTCACGACGTCTTCAAGCTGATCGACCTCGTGCTGGGCCTGATCATGCGCATCCTGACGCTCTGGCTCTGGAAACCGCGCTGGTTCGATACAACGGGATGCACCTTCATCACCAAGACGACCACCATCAACGAACGAAAGGGCTTCATGCCACTCGAAGATGGAACGATCCGGCCGCGAGAACTCAAACCGCGCTGTATCATCGTGAAACCGTTCGCGGGCGTGGTGCTCAACAAGGTTGGGCTAAGCGGACCTGGAGCCGCATGGCTGTTCAAGCAGAGCATCTGGCAAAACTTGGAGCAGCCCTTCGTGGTCTCGTTCATGTCTGTTGGCAAAACACCGGCAGAAAATCTCGCTGAACTGGGAGCGTTCATCGCGCTGCTCGCAAGCCAGCTGAGAAGCTTCAAAAGCAAGGTCGCACTGCAGATCAACTTCTCCTGCCCGAACACGGAACATGGACAGACCGTGCTGCTTGAAGAAGTGCGGGCCGCGCTCGATCTCATTCAGACTGCGAACATCGGCGTGCCCGTGATCCTCAAGTTCAACGTCGAGCTGCCGATCGAAACGGCGTGCAAGATCGCGGAACACCCTGGTTGCGACGCGCTCGAGATCTCAAACACGATTCCGTGGGGACATCTCCCGAAGAAGATCAACTGGCGCAAACTCTTCGGCAGCGACACCTCGCCGCTCGTCGGAGTCGGTGGTGATGAGCGCGGCGGCGGACTGTCCGGCGCCCCACTCCTGCCGCTCGTGCTCGACTGGCTGCACCGCGCCAAAGCCGCCGGATTGAGCAAACCGCTGCTGGTCGGCGGCGGCATCCTCTCGGCCCGTGATGCGGTACGCGTAATCGATGCCGGTGCAGATGCAATCGTGCTCGGATGCGTATTCATGCTCCGTCCCTGGTGCATCGCGGAGATCATTCGCAAGGCAAACGAAACATTTGAACAATACCGTCCGCGATACTGAAGGGAGCTCACATGGATAATCGAGTGGAGTTCGTCGAAATCGAGCAGCCGTGCGACATGCACGTACATCTACGCGAAGGCGAGTTGTTGCGAAGCGTCGTTCGAGATTCGGCGCGCAGCTTCGACACCATCCTCGTCATGCCCAACACACGGCGTCCGATTCTAACCGGAAAAGACGCTGAGGACTACCGCTTAGAAATCACCCAGTGGACGCCTGGCCTCAACGTCGTATCTGCAATCTACCTGACCCCGGAAACAACTCCGGACCTGATCGAGGCCGCCGCCAAAACCGGGGTCAAGGCGGTAAAATTCTATCCACGAGGTGCAACCACGAACTCCGGACACGGTGTGCGCCTCGAAACACTAGGTGATCCGTGGTCAGCGCTCGAGCCTGTCTTCGACACCATGGCACAGCTCGACCTCATCCTGTGCCTACATGCCGAGGATCCGGATGTACCGCTCCTCGAGCGCGAAACGCGTGCACTCAAGACCGTTACGGCTCTGGCGACGCGCCATCCGCGCCTGCGCATCGTGATCGAGCACGCTACGACGCGAGCCGCCATCGAGGTCGTGCACGGCTGGTCGAACATCTGGACAACCATCACTGCGCACCATCTCGTGCTCACGACAAACGACGTGGTGGGCAACCATCACCACCTATGTATGCCAGTCGCCAAGAGCGAAGACGATCGACGAGCGCTGCTCGATGCGTCGATGAGCGGGCATCCACGAATCCTCTTTGGTTCAGACAGCGCGCCACATCTGAATGCAACGAAAAACCGGGCGCAGGGTGCCCCCTTCGGCATCTACTCTGCACCCGTGGCTCTGCCTCTGCTCGTAGGCGTGTTCGCCGCATACGGACGCACCGACCACCTGCAGCAGTTCGTATCCGATGCTGCACGTGAACTGTACGACATCGAAAGGCGCCCCCGCGGAACAACCGCACGCCGCGTCGTCTACAAGCCGTGGACCGTTCCGAACGATCAGGACCCACACTGGTTCTGGGCAGATCGTCGGCTGGACTACGCACTCGCCTGAAACCTCAAGCGTCTTTCACTCGCGAAAGACGCTTTTCTATTCCTCGATTCTGATTTTTCCTTCCTCATCAACCACAAGATGACCTTTAATCATAAACCCTGAAGCTTTTTTGTGCCCCCCTCCGCCAAACGCCTGCGCAAGCTTTGAAATGTCATGTGAAACGCTACGCAGTGAGCCCTTGATACATCCGTTTGTAGTCTGTCGCAACACCAGCGTCGTATCTGCACTCGCCTGTTCTGCATGAATAAAATTGGAAATACCTTCCGCGGATTCGTCATCTGCGCCGGTGGATTCGATATCGTCTGGGGAAAGGTGCGTCCACGCCAGATCATATCTTGGATGTTGTTTCAAACGGGCCAAAGCGATCCCCCACAACTTCAAACGCGGCACCGTTTTGTTGCGCACAAGCGAACGTCGAATATCTGCCAAGCGCGCACCAGCAGCCAACAAACGTCCCGCAACTTCGAGCCCATACGTCGTAGTTCCGCTGTTCGAGAAGTGCGAGGTGTCCGTCAGAATTCCCGTTAACAACGCGGTCGCGATGTGCGCATCAAACGCGATACGTTCCTGTTCAAAAAAACGACTCACAATCTCCGCCGTAGAACACGCCTCTGTGATCACGATGTTCAGATCGCCCTCCTGCGCATTCGTGGCATGATGGTCGATGTTCACCAAAACGTATTTTTTTGGAATGCGCTTCAATAACTTGGCAATGCCGCAGTGCTGCACACTACTCGAATCAAACATCACGACCACGTCATACGCGAGATCAAATGTCGCATCATCTTCGCGAAAACGATGTGCGTTATCGATAAACTGCAGACTGCGCGGCAACGGACGCGCACAAAACGCCTCGACCGCCTTCCCCTCGCGCAACAACCAGTTCAACATCGCCCCGCTCGCACCCACACTATCACCATCTGGGCGACCATCAGAAACCAACAACACGCGCGAGGCCTGAGCGATCAACTGATGCAATTGCGCAAATTTTGTTTCCGTCACCGCAGTAAACATAATCAAGGAAGTATAGACGAAAACACCGTGTACGTCAAGGGCTGCGAAGATAACACGATACCACACTCGATTGAATGTGGTATCGAAATCGATAACAAAGTTCTTACTTGAGCATCTTGTTGATCAGCGCTCGCGTTACGGTTTCAAATTGGCCGCCGTTCTTCTTTAGACTGAATGGTGTGAGCTGTTTATCTACCCAACCTAGAATGATCGCCTTCTCCCTGTAGACAGCTTACGCCTTTCCCGCGCTGCCAAAGAGCTTCATTTTGCGTTGCGCAACATCTTTCATGCAACGCACCGCTGGTGCGAGCAGTTCGCGCGGATCAATCACCCGCGGCAGATCCGTCGTGGCTTCGCGGATACCTGCGGTGAACGCTAAACGCAAATCAGTATCGATATTGATCTTTGAAATTCCACGCTTAATCGCCTGCTTAATGTCCTGATCGAGCACGCCGCGAGCTGCCTCAAGCTCTGCGCCATAGTGTTCCGCTAATTGGACCACATCTTCGAGAACGCCAGACGCTCCGTGCAAGACCAACGGCTGTTGTACGAGTCCAGCGATCCGTTCAAGTCGTTCCAAATCCAGATGCGTCTTTCCCTTAAACTTGTACGCACCATGCGCCGTCCCGATCGCCACCGCAAAGCTGTCGCACCCGGTCTGCGCCACAAATTCCGCGGCTTGCTCCGGATCCGTCAGCACCGCGTCGCGTTCTGCCACGCTTACCAAATCTTCAACACCCTTGATCATGCCAAGCTCTGCTTCAACGGATACATGTTTCGCGTGCGCGAGACGCACAATCTGTTTGGTGATTTTGACATTTTCTTTCCACGGCAACGCTGAACCATCAAACATCACACTCGTATAACCGACACGAATCGCTTGCTTGATCAGTTCAACATGTTTTCCATGATCCACATGTAACACCACCGGAATCTTCGCTTGCGCAGCAACACGGACCATCGCAACCAGCATCTCCATCCCGGCATAAGCGATGGCGCCCTCGCTCGTCTGCACGATCACGGGCGACTTCATCTCTTGCGCTGCCGCCATCACCGCTTGCAACGTTTCAAGATTATTAATGTTGAACGCCGGCACCGCATAGCGCCCCCGACGCGCCTTGGCTAACAGATAGTTTGAAGAGATGAGCATAAATTATCCATGATTGGTCATCAGCTTTGGCTGTACTTTTTTAAATTTCTTCAGCACCTGCTCCATCTTTTCCTCGGTCAACAATCCCGCTTGCGGCCCCACGTGTTGAACGACGCTCCACGCATTAGCGGTCCCCCAACGCATGGCCTGCGGAATATCCATCCCCCGCAATAAAGCGACGCTGAAGGCCGTGCCGTAACTATCACCGGCGCCTGTACGTTCGCGAACAGGCCCATCAAATACCGGACACTGCCACACATGCCTGCGATCTGCGGCATAGGATCCATGTTCGCCATCCGTGATCACCACGATCTCCGGTCCAAGATGTGCGAATGCGAGCAGCATATTTGGGATCGGCTCTTCGCCTTGACCAAGAAGTCGCTCAGCCTCTTCTTTGTTCACGATAAACACATCTGTCTCTTTGACGATTGGTAACAGCGCCTTCAAACCAAGTTTTAAATGGTTGGTGCCTGGGTTGAACGTCATCTTTTGTTCTGGATGCGCGCGCAGATGTCGAATGAGCTGTTTTTCTAGATGATCATGCTTTGCGCCGAGCGAGGTGTAGTAAATCCAACGCGTCTCTTCAAGCGGAGGTAGCACGTAGACTCGCGGATGACTGTACACGAGAATTGTGCGCTCGCCCTTGAAGCTCAGCACCGTCGAATAATTCGTTTCATGTTTTGAATCAAACTGGACATGCGTGGTGTTGACGCGTTCTTTTTTCCAGTGACGCAAAATTTCTTCACCGACCTCATCCTGTCCAAGGATACTCACAATCGCACTTCGCAGCCCCAGACGACTCGCCCCCACCGCCGCATTCGAGGCATTCCCCGCACCCGGGACCTTGGTGACTGACTCAACCGGAACCTTTTCGCCGTATGCAAAACACAGTTGGCAGCGTCCATGCTCAATTTCGCAGTTGACTGAGGCCTCATGTACGTGGACAAACACATCCAGGGTAGAATCACCGATCGAAATAAAATCCAATTTTTTGTTTTTTGAAGAATGCGAAGACATATCGCTTGACAGACTAGCACGCGGGGCAAAAAAGGGTGAAGTATTGCATCCTTTTGCAACTTCGTATAAGCTAGGGATCACAAAAGAATATGGGCGTGTAGCTCAGTTGGTTTAGAGCGCTACACTGATAATGTAGAGGTCGATGGTTCGACTCCATCCACGCCCACCACATAAAAACTTCGCCCATAAGGCGCGGTTTTTGTATACCGGTAAAAGAAAAGAGACCTACGGAGGTCTCTGGAGAAACACGAACTTTTTACGTACGGCGCGCCGGCTTTTTTGGACGCGCCGCCTTCGATGTAGAAGACGCTGCGCGCGTTTTCTTCGAGGAACTCTCCTTCTTCGAAAAATAGCGTTCGCGATTCGCGCGAAAGGTCGCCAGCCTTGCTTTAAGATGTTTTTCTCCGGCATGCGCCCAGAGAAACATCTCGTCCTCCAGGTAGCGCGCGGGCAGATCACTCAGCTCCTCGGACCTGATCTTGAGCACCGATGGAAGATCCATGACAGATCCGTGCTCCACGATCTCCTCCCACGAGTGTATGACGTCGGCATCGTCCAGGCCATCCCCTTGAGGGGGGTACACCTGCTCACGAACCCTGATCTCCACGAGCAGAACCAGGCGAGTGAGTAATTCCTGAGGCAGTCCTCGCCAGAACTTCCTGGAAACAAGCGCGTGCCCCTCGAACTGGACCAGCCATGAAGCCAGGAACTTTCGATGCGTCACCTCTTCGAAGAACCTGGCGCACGCGGCATCCGATACACGTCCCAGGACCGCCAGCAGAGATTCTTCAAGATCATTTGTCGCCGTCTCCCATGCCGACGGATTTTGCGTGGTCGCCAACCAGTGAAGGTAGTCGCAGAGATATTCATGCGGCAGCCCCTGCGCGTGATCGAGCACAAACGCAGCACCAAAGGGCAACTTCTTTGCCTCATACAAGCACTTCAGCGCAGCCGGATGATCTCCGTGCTCGCTCCTCAGGAAGAACGCGAGAGCCTTTTGCTGCTCGTCGTCCTCCATCTTCAACAGGCCTTCGGCCAGATCGAGCGGATCCGCCAACGGGTCATCCTTGACCCGTCTCTTGAATTCAGCGGCGCTCAACCCCGCCCAGTTCACCTCCTCGACCGCCCGCACCAGGTCGTCCGCGCTGAGGAGCACGAACAGGTTGAGGCGGCCAAGCTCATCGATCGTCACCTTTCGAGAACCCTTGGACAGGTTGCGGAGCGCGACGAGTAGGCTGCGCAGAATTGGTTCGAGTGTCGCGCGATCAGACGCCTCACGCTCGTACCCGCGTGCACGCATGCGTTTGAAGAAACGCTTGATCAGCGCGTTGTCAGTGCAACGAGGGAGTTTGGCGAAGGCCTCCATCCCTTCAGATGCCAACAGATATTCGCGATCCGGTGCATTCGCCGCCGCCAGGAGCAGCTGCGTGCGCAGCCACTGGTATTCGACGCTGGGGCAGACATCGAACACATCCCCTCGACACTCATTCGCGCGCACCGGCAGCGCCAACAGAGCCGCCTGCACAACCGCGTATCGCTCCAGCTCATTCGGAAACTCGGACAACTTCTGGTGCAGCTGCTCAAACCAGCCGTTAGAATTTCGCGAGAGGTTGTTGCGCCAGGTCGCTTCCACTCGCGCGGCCCCGCTCGACGAAAGTTCAAACGAAAGGTAGTCAAACAGGTACTCATGCACGATATTCAGATCACACACCTGCAGCACATCGGACAACCGATTACGCTGACGCAGGATCTTCAACTGCTCACGCAGACGATCCTCCAGCTCTTTTGACGCGCGCATGCAATCCAGAAAGAAATCCGCCAACCGCGGACCCCACAGAGCCAGCAGCGGCGTGCCCTCAGATGCATCGGCGACGGTTACCAAGGCCGGCACCACATATCGATCATGGAACTGGCGGGCCGCCTCATCGCACCCCTTCGGAAAACGCAGTACCAGACCATTGTTGATCAGACGCGTGGCGCGCGGAGCGATCTCGGCCACGAATTCGTTTGCTGTGCGCGGCGACTTGCCGTCAGGCGCAAGCCGCTGTCCCAACTTCATGGCGGCCAACATCAAGGCCGCATGCAACATGGCCTCGATCGGCTCTTCATGCCAGATCGTCTTCCCATCTGCGGAGCGCTGACGCCTTCCGTAGCGATCCAGCAAGCGCTTCGCAAACCGCGAAAACGGGGTCAAGGAACGTTCTTGCAGCACCTCGAAGAATGCTGCGCCAGACGGATCCTCCTCGTACCGAACCATACTTGTTTCCATGAAACCTCCTTATAGGTGAGCTTCTCATTCGATGACATTGTCAAATGGATAGCTCGTATGAAAACGCCCGGCGACCATCGAAAGGATGGAAGCGCCGGGCGAGAAAGCGTCGTTGCTACAGCGGATGAACGGCAGCGAAAACGTCCACCGTCTGCTGCGTCGCCTGACTCGACTCAGTTCTGGGATGAAGTTCCTCGTACTTCTCGCGCATCCTCGCGATCGTGAAATCGAGGTCCCCGAGCGTGAGCGGACGCCCGGTGCTGGGCACTGCCTCAAACTCGCCGGCGAGGTCAGCGGGTGCGTACTCACCCAGGTCCCCATCAAGCGCCTCTTGAAGGTGCGAGGCGAGAGAGCGAGGGGCGCCCGCATCCGTATCGGATAGATCGGGCCCGATCGTGGCCTTCAAAACCTCCGGCCAATCCCCGCGCTCCTTGAGAACAGAGGCGATCTGGATCAGGCGCTCGGACACGCGGAGATCCATTCCGACCTGATCCGAAGCCGCGGTTTCGTCCTCGTCCTCGTCAGGCAAATCCATCAAGGCCTCGTCGCGGACATCGTCCGCGGGCTCGATCTCTTCCGGATCTTCGGGCTTGGCACTCGCCTGTTCGACAGGCGGCTCTTCTGCCACGGACGGAACGATCGTGGCCGCTCGCACTGCCAGCGCCCGCTCCTGTTCGCGGGCGATCTCGTCGCTCTTGAGCTTCGACGGGGTCTGCTCGTCTTCGCGATCTCCCGTGAGCGCCAGCTTGAGCTGCCAGCACACGGCCGCGATGACGACCACGAAAGGGACGTAAACGGCAGTCACCATGAAAGCATCGAGCCGTGCGAGGGCCGCATGCATCATGGTGTCGAAGGAGAGGTTCTCCTCCATCAAGGACTGCGCTTCTCCGAGCGACAGGTCCCCGATTCGCCTGTCCAGCTCCTTTGTCTGCTCGCCGCGTGTGGCGAGCGTGTGGATTTGACCGTCCACCAGCTGAAGGCTGGTGGCGATCGACCTGAGAACGAGCGCTCGTTCGAGCTCCTCGTCCTGTCTGCTTGTTCCGTTTTCGTCGCTCATCAGGCCTCCATGCCAGCGGCGCTCTCGGCGTCGCGTTCGTCATCCAAGAACTCTCCGTCCCCGTCGTTCGGGGAAGGATCGAACAGGCCGGTGCGCTCAGACACCTTGCTCGTGCGCGCAGGCGGAATGGACTTGCGAGGGGCGACGGCACCACACAGGTACTGGCGCAGCTCAGGCTCGAGCTCCGTCCGCGCGCGATGCAGGAGCGTGGCCACCTCTCGGCAGTAACGCTCCCCGCCGTCGACCTGAGGCAAGCACCCGAGAAACTCGCTGAGACCGGAAACGGTCCCATCCACCACGACGAGGTGCAGCTCCTCGCCACGCGACTCGACGCGAGCGTACCCGGAAATCCACGCCGCGAAATCGTGCGGCAGGAGCAGCCGTTCCCCCACCAGCAACCCCAGATCCTGGCGCTTGCTGAGGAATCCACGGAGCATCACCTCGCGCGGATCTTCCTCCGTCTTCGTTCGACCGGAGCAGAAGCTCATCATCGCGATCACGAACTCACGAAACTGACAGCCGGACTTCTTTTTCGACATCGTCACGTCCTCCTTGTAACCAGCGTCCACCCGTCACCGGATGGCGCGCCATTTTTTCCCGACAACCCGTTGCCGACATCCTGTCGCCAACGAAAACGAGACTGGATCTGCGCAGATTCATCCGGTCGTGCCAGTCGCCTGACCAGGAACAGATCCTGACCAGGAACGGGCACGGCTGGAGGCGGAGCTTCGATCGAAGCAACCGTCGACTCAAGCAGACGACGTGCGTCCGGATGACTTCCGAACAACATCTCGAGCGATCCGTAGGACCACTCTGCGTTATCATACAGTTGCCGACGTTGCGGATCAGACAGGACTCGATAGGCCTCGACAGCCTCTTTGAATCCGCTCTCGTCTCCGTGTGTAAGATCCGGATGCGTTTCCGACATCCTCTTGCGGTAGGCCGCTTTCAGCACCCGCTGAAATCCCGTCCTCCCGCGAGGCATTTTGTCCCTCGAAAGACCGAGGGTCGCGTAGTAGTCCACGTTCCCTCCTTCTTTATGCTCATGAAAAACGAGCTGGCCAGAGCGTACCCCAACTCTGACGACTTGTCAAGATCAGGTATACAACACCCATCTCTATCTACTTTCACCTGTACTCGATGATCCACTGCTCACGGATGAAGTGCTCGTAGAAAATGTAAATGCGGGAAATATGGCTGCAGAAGTTGAGGTTGAAACAACTGTCGGCGATACGGCCGCTTCCGTCGAAGTTACCGTCGGAACAACCAGGGTCGTTGGAGTAAGCAGCTCGGAGGAGGTTGCCGCGACCCCGCTTGTCGTCGAGGAAGTCGTCGTTATCGGGATGACGTTTGACGTACTTGTCGACGCCCCCTGATCTACGGGCTGCACCAGATCCGCCGTAGAGGTTGAACGCGTCGTCGAGAGCAGATCGCCGGTCTGCGGATTGATTAAGGCAAACGTTCCGTCTGAAAGGGAGAGGCGTTCGCGATCAAGCGTTGGCGTGGCACGCCAGCTAAAGGTCACGTCATGCATCTGTGGTTCTGATAAAACAATTTCAAATCCTTTGTCGTTTTGCTGATCGATCCACCAGGCGCCCGTGACCTCAGCTTGCGGAGTCGCTTGCACCTGCGGATACGCACTCATAGAACCGAATGACACGCGCACCTGAGTCGCGCCCGCAAACGCTCGCGCCTCTCCTACGACATCGCTCGATGGAAGCGGCGTTGGCGTCGGAGATGGCACAGTGGCAACCTGCTGAGTTGCCGGAGAGGTATTTGCTTGCGGACCACCCCACCAGGTCGGATTCACAAACACATTAATTGAAACGATTTTTGATGACACGTCCACATCTTCCAACGCCTGCCCGATCACGGGACCAGCGGTCGTTGCTTTCACCGCCACACCTGCGATCGTGCTTGGCGCCAGTAGATCGCCGGTGTGAATCGCATTAGTTTGCGTGGACACATGTGTAGGCACACGACCAATCAACGCCACTGGATAGGTGGACGTACTAAAGGCACCGGCAATAAATCCAGGTCGCGTAGAAATAACCCCCATGGCCATGGCATGTGGATCAAAGGCTCTCTCAATCGTAAACGGTGAATGATCCGCTAAGACGACAAAAAGAAAGTTTATAAGTGGTGTAAAGACCTTATTCGAGTTGTAAGTGAGTATCGATAAATAAGCAAAGATAAATGCCAGATAGAAACTTATCGGATCCTTCTTCTCAATACCTCGGAAAAGAAAAAGAATGTTTATGGTTACAAAAAATAAAGCAATAACCGCTTCAAAATCAGATCTGGAAAAGAATATATGCCATTGCGATGTGGCAAAGAAGAAACTTGCCGCGTAACTAATCCAAATGGACTTC
>CAIKOH010000057.1 GCA_903829075.1 Candidatus Uhrbacteria bacterium | reverse complement strand
GGCGATTGTTCCTGAGTCTTGGGAAAAAAAGAACCGTTTTGTCCACTGATCAAGGCTTAGCAAGCACGCGACAAGGGCAACGTTCACGGCCACGAGTTTCATAGCGCCGTTATTTTTGGAGCGTTTTTTTACAATTCCTGCGTCATCAACTTCTTGCACGCTATGCAGGCCGAGGAGGTCGGACGTGCTTCCAGGCGTTTTTGATCGATCTCTTTTTTGCAATACCGACAGATACCGTAGGTGCCTTTGTCAAGCGCATTAATGGAATTGACGGTGTCGCGCAGTTCTTTGGAGAGCCGTTCAACAAGCGACAGGGTATCCGCGTAGGCGGTGACCTCGTTGGCAATGTCGTCCTCGGATTCGGTGGTATCTGTATCTGGGCTTGTGTCGCGATAGGTTGTTTCAAAATGCTCAGGTTGTTGAGTATCGCGTTTGCTTCCGAGATCTTTCAGATCGTTTTCCAGTTGAACTCGTTGAGCTTCGAGGCGTTGTCGAATCTCGGCGAGAAAGGATGGGGTGAGCATATTTGTGTGAGGAGTGTAGTAAGCAAAAGAGGCCGGACAAAGAGCGTTTACGGGAGGCAAACTGCACCAAGTATTTTTAAAAGGATAGCGCAGACGCAAAAGAAGGACAAGGGTGTGCAGAGATGATTTGTGTAAAAAAACAGAGCGCCAGGGGGTTCGCCGTGCTGACCCTTGCGGGTGAAGAAGGCGTCCTGACGCTCATGGGCCAGGACAAAGGTTGCGACATCGCGGGCGAGGCTAGAGTAGCCTACGAGCTCGCAATGAAGAACACGAAGTACTGGTTTGGAGAACTGCTTTCCAAAGACTGACCGCCAGCAGAGCCCCGCGACACGTGTATAAATACGCGTCTAAGTGAGGTTGCTATGACTAGCTCCCGTTTGTGTTTCTGTTTCTGTTGAAAACAGCGGGTAGTCTGGAACGCATCGTTCCCTGTCCGCCCGAGTCTCAAAGAGACCTGGGAAGCACAACGCCGAAGCGCTATGCGACGGGAAACGGTCCGTTATGGCAGTGGAAGGTGCAGAAGGTGCGAAGAGGCATTCGAGAAGAATGCGACGGACAGAGCGACGTGCTCGCTCAAAAGCGAAACACAGATAATGACGTACACTACACGATCTTGGCAGATGTAGGCGTGCCTAGCCGTAAGAATGGTCAGACGAACTTGTCGTCTCCAGGTGAATGTAGCATGAAGCTACACGGATCAAGAGATAAACTCTTGTGAAAGAACGGAACTTCAATTGTGCGAAGGTGCAAGAAGGAACAAAGGCATCTATTTCAAGCCTAAACACAGCATATCATTTTTTTGAAGAAAAATCAAGAGACGAATGTGCATAAGTGCCTCGTGCGCCTCTGTATTTGGTGTCTTTATTCTCGGCAAAGGGCGAGTCGTCCGTGGTTTGTACCGATTTGGATAGCGGGAAGTCCGGTCAGAGTGGTCAGATGTCCGATCGTGTTCAGGCTGGCTTCAAAGATCGTCCCAGATAAGCGGAGCCAGGGTTGAAAATTTGTGCATAAGCTGTGGATAGATTGTTGATCGTTTTGTTGTGCGCCAAATATAAACGTTTTTTCTTCTAAGTCAAGGGGTTGGTTAAGAGAAGTTGTTCGTTTTCCGATAAGTCTTTGAGTTGAGGTCGCTTCGAGCGAGGTGCGTTCAGTGATGACCGTCCCATCGGGAAGTTTTGTGGGGTGGCTTTCGGTAATTCCAAACCCATCTAAGAGTGTTTTTGCAAGATTGACTGGAATAGGGTCCTGGTACGTGAGGCGAAGTTCTTGGGTGCGCAGCTGTGCATCGAGCCAGAGATCGATTTTTGATGGTGTGGGTTCAAGATCAGCGAGATGCGTGTCACCAACCTCGATTTGGCTGAGGATCGCGTGACGCATAGCGGTATCTTGTGTCGCAGAGGGAAGAGCGAGACTGATATCTGCCTGACTGAGGGTTGGTGGAGCCGTAGGAACGTCAAAAGGGATGTCGGTTACGAGTTGGTGGTGGGCATAGGTCGCGGTGAACGCAGGGATGGACCACGAGCCATTGTCTGCGCTCGTGTTGTCGATCAATGCTTGCTGCGGATCTGCCCACAGTGTGAGTTCTGCAAAAGGATGCGCAAGCCACCAGCTAAGATTATCGGTGTATCGAAGCGTGCGTCCTGAGGCTGGCAGCGGTTCAGCGGATAGGAGGACGAACAGTGCACTGGTTTTTTGCGTGAGTATTGCTGGATGTTTCAACCAACGCGGCATGAACGCAAAATAATGCCAGGACGTTTCATCGCGATACGCACCAAGTACGACCGGCCAACGCGATGGGGTTTGAATCGCGGCTTGCCAGGTTTCTGGTAAGAGTTGACGTTGCTGGAGCGTCAAATTAGAAGATACACGTTGTGGTGGGACGGACAGGAGGAGCGCGGTGTTGTTTGGAATGATGAATGTAGTGCGCAGAGCGATCCAACACAGAGCGCCCATGAGCAAGACAGCTGCGCTTATAACAACAGTATTTATCCATGCTTTGCTTAGAAATGGACGTTTGCCGTATTCAAATAACGCGCTATCGGTTGAAGTTTGAACGGGAACGTCTGGCATGTCCGGATGGTCGCCACTAGTACCCATGTCTGTCGTGTCCAGCATGACGAGTAGAGTATCTGTTTTTCGTCATCTATTCAAGCGAAGGGCCCTCGAAAAAATGAAAACATGCCCGGGCATCAACAAAAAAGAGAGTAAATCCTCAATTCTGGACAAAACCTCTCATTTTCGCTATGCTCCCGGTGTTCTTTTTTATACATTTTTTACCCGTTCGTCTTTTTTATGTTGACCAGACCAGAGCAGCGCGTTGCCGTTTTTATTGATACGCAGAACATGTATCACTCAGCGAAGCATTTATATGGTGCGCGAGTGAATTTTGCGGGACTTGTTGAATTAGCGGTGACAGGACGCCGCGTGACGCGCGCAATTGCGTATGTCGCCAAATCTAAAACCGGGGAGGAGCAAGCGTTTTTTGAAGCATTGATGCAAAATGGCATCGAATTAAAGATTAAAGATGTGCAAGAATTTTCCAGCGGCGCCAAAAAAGCGGATTGGGATGTGGGAATGGCTGTGGATGCGATCAGTATTTCATCGCACGTGGATGCGGTGATCATTGCGTCTGGCGACGGGGATTTTGTGCCGTTGGTCGAATACCTTCGCGCGCATGGTGTACGTTGCGAGGGCGTGTCGTTCGGAGCATCAACAAACGCGAGTTTGCGCGCCACGGTTGACACCTTCACGGATTTGGCGGAACATCTCGAAGAGATCCTGATTCGTCAACGCCCGTTGAAGCGTGGAGGCAAGGTGCATATTGAGACGGACGGTTTGCCGACAGACGCGTTGCCCGCGTTTGATCTTGGTGAAGAGTCGGTGCATCATCACGAGCATGATGCGAAGACGCATACACACACGCACGCGCCTGCGCCGCGTCGTACTACCAGTAAGGGAGATGAGGGAGGGGCGACACCGACAACGCCAAAGAGGAATGTGAGGATTAGTTTTTAACCTATGATAAAAAAATCACAAGAATTCAGCATTGCTTTTGCCGGACGTTCGCTGACGATTAGCGTTGGTCAACTTGCGCAACAGGCCGGCGGTTCATGTCTCGTGCGTTTTGGCGACACGGTGGCATTGTGTACCGCGACTATGGGCGAGGTGCGCGATGAGATCGATTATTTTCCGTTGAGCGTTGAGTTCGAGGAGCGTATGTACGCGGCCGGACGCATCAAGGGTTCCCGCTTCATTAAGCGCGAAGGCCGACCAACCGATGAGGCCATCCTCTCGGGTCGCCTGATTGATCGTGCAGTTCGCCCATTATTTCCTGAGGCTTTGCGCAATGATGTCACGATTGTGGCTACGGTTTTTTCGCATGATCAAGAAAATGACGCTGACATTCCAAGCTTGATAGGTGCCTCCTGTGCGCTCGCGATCTCCGATATTCCATGGAATGGTCCGATTGCGGCCGTGCGTATTGGTCGTCGTGACGGCAAGTTTATTTTGATGCCGACCTATGCTGAAGTTGGCGCGGGGGATTTGGACCTGGTTGTCGCCGGAACGCCTGACAAGACGTTGATGGTGGAGGCTGGCGCGTCATGCGTGCCTGAAGAGGTCATGTTGGAAGCCATCAAATTCGCGTTGGGGTCGCTCTCGCCAGTGATCGATCTGATCAATCAGGTCGTGAAAGTCGTGGGCAAGAAAAAATTTGACCCAACTCTTCCAAAAAACGAAGAGGATCGCGTCAAACGTGAAGAGCTTGTTGCTATTCATGAAAAGACGTTGGCATTTTTGGCGACGAAGCAGGATGTGTTGTTCGCTGAACCGTTGAAGAGCAAGGCAGATCGCAAAGCCGCGGTTGGCCGCCTTAAGCGTGAGGTGCAAGAACATCTGACAGAGCTCGGGATTGGCAAAGATAATCGTCGTCGCGCCGAAGAGGTCGTGGATGGTTTTATCGATAGTGAAGTTACGCGCCAAATTTTAGACAAGAAGATTCGCGCTGATGGCCGTGGCATCGAAGACATTCGCGATCTTGGTTCCCTGGTCGGCATCATGCCACGTACCCACGGTTCAGCGTTGTTTCAACGTGGTTCCACGCAGGTCTTGTCCACGGTTACGCTTGGATCACCAGGCATGGAGCAGACGCTCGATACCATGGAATATCAGACCAAGAAGCGCTATTTCCATCACTACAATTTTCCTTCGTACTCCGTTGGAGAAACGCGTCCAAGTCGTGGGCCAGGTCGTCGCGAAATCGGACATGGTGCCCTCGCGGAACGTGCGTTGATGGCCGTGTTGCCAGAACGTGAACCGTTTCCGTATACGATTCGTGTCGTGTCTGAAGTGCTCGGGTCAAACGGCTCAAGCTCGATGGGTGCGACCTGCGGTTCGACCTTAGCGCTCATGGATGCAGGCGTTCCAATCAAAGCGCCGGTGGCTGGAATCGCGATGGGTGTGGCCAGCGATGAAAAAAATAACCGGTATCAGGTTATCACCGACTTGCAGGATTTAGAGGACGGAGCCGGCGGTATGGATTTCAAAATTGCCGGTACGCGCGATGGTATCACTGCTATGCAGATGGATACCAAAACGTCCGGTTTGCCTTGGTCCGTCGTTGAACAGACGGTTCATCAAGCACATGCCGCACGTTTGAAAATCTTGGATAGTATGGCTGAGGTCATCGCCACTCCACGTCCAGATCTGTCACAGTACGCGCCACGCATCGTGAGCTTTATGATCAATCCGGAACGTATCCGCGACGTCATCGGTCCAGGCGGCAAGATGATCAACGAGATTATTGCTACGCACAACGTGCAAATCGACATCGAAGATACTGGCCTCGTGATGGTGACATCGATTAACCCAGACTCCATGGAAAAAGCCGTGACCTGGATCAAGCAGCTCACACGTGAAGTTACGGTCGGCGAAATTTTCGAAGGACCAGTCACGCGCATCCTGGATTTTGGAGCGTTCGTTGAAATCATGCCGAAGGTCGAAGGCCTGGTCCACGTGTCAGAGCTCGCGCCATATCGCGTGCGTGCCGTCGAAGACATGGTGAAGATCGGCCAGATGGTAAAGGTCACTGTCTACGAAATCGATAGCATGGGTCGGGTGAATCTCTCGATGAAACGCGTTCCAGGCGCCGTCTTTCCACCGCCACCAGCCGCAGGAGCAGACGAGGGTCGCGACAGCCGTCCACCACGACGTGATGGAGGCAGTCCGCCACGTAGACCACACAATTAAAAGTAAAACGACAAAGAAAAACATCCTTGATACAATTGTTGAGGATGTTTTTTATTCGCCAGTATTCCTTTCTGTCATGGCTTCATTCAACTTGTAGTGACGACAAATTCTATGTCTTACACCCCAACCACCCCAGACCATCTCTGCGTCTTCTGCGAAATCGCCGCCAGCCGTATTCAAACGCCTGGTGTGTTTTGGCAGGATGAGGAATTTATGGCGTTCTTGTCGATTGATCCGAATACGATGGGGTTTAGCTGCGTCGTTCCAAAGAACCATTTTGGAAGTGATGTGTTGAAAATGCCTGATGATGTTCTGTCGCGTTTCATTGTTGCCGCAAAACATGTTTCAACCATTCTTGAAAAAGCATTTGATGATGTTGGTCGCGTGGGCGTGTTGATGGAAGGAACTGGAATCGATCACGCGCATATCAAGTTAATGCCCATGCATGGAACGGAAGCGCTGAAACAGGGTTGGCAACAATTTCTAAGTGGAAAACAATTTTGGTTTGAGAAGTATGAAGGATGGATCTGTTCAGGGAGCGGACCAATGGCCGATGCGGAGACGCTCAAGGAGGTCGCGCAGAGATTGATCGAAGCACAGAAATAAAAAAAATGGACGCCACGATGGAGTCCATTTTTTTGTCTGCACTATTTTAGACTTTGAGCTTACTCATCAACTCGTCGTAGGCTTTTTGATCTTCGCGTTTGAGGTATTTCATCAAGCGACGACGTTCACCAACCTTTTTGATCAAACCACGGCGTGAGGAGAAGTCCTTCTTATGCGTTTTCAAGTGCTCTGACAAATCGAGAATTTCGTGGGTCAAGAGCGCGATCTGAACTTGAGGCGAGCCGGTATCAGTGGTGTGGACTTTGTATTTTTCAATGATTTTCTTTTTCTGTTCTGGGGTCAACATACGTGTGGAGGATAACGCTGTCGGCGCTTCGCGACTGATCTTGATCTAGGATCAATATGAATCGTGAGTGCCGGGTACACGCGTTCAACAGGAGGTCCCGATGAAGCGCAGGTGAATAAGTGGCCATAGGCTATCATACCAGGAAAAAAATGCAAGAGGCAAAAAGAAACAGCCCGGAGTGGGGCTGTTGAAGAGATTGGGACTGAGACGTTCGTCGCAGGTCACTCGAGTACGAGTTGGTTGCGCGGATGACAGCGGTAGGCGGTGACCTCGTCGATCGAGTAGGCGATCTGGATCGGATGCGTTGCTCCGAGCTGATCCCACCAGGGATGGATGGATGAGAGATCCACCGGGAGGAAGACCCGCACGATTTCCCCGTTCGGAACGAAGCGTGCTTGCGTTTCGCACACGTTGAACGCTCTGTGGCGGACGCAGCGTGCATCTTTGTGGGAGATGCCGGCGGTTTCGAACACGAGATCGTCCAGTCGCACCACGAATGCTGGGCCGCGTCTGTAGCGTACGCGCACCTTTCGATTCGCTCCTTGGCACTGCTCGAACAGAACGTCTGCGAGCGACGTGCCCTCACCGATGACGACCAGGACTTCCGTGCCCTGATAGAACGCGAGAAGATCTCCTGTTGGAAGGGGCGCACAAGGGATGCGCGTCTGGGGTGTGCGTGCGACGATCTGATGCAGTTCTTGCCCGTGCTGTTCCATGGTTCACCTCCTTCAAAAAACCACTCCGGTTCACGGAGTGGTTATGCGTTCTCGTTTGGTCGCCTGGGTTCAACGTGAACTAGGGCGTGAGAGCATGACGAATCCGTGCGTTGGATCGAATAAACAAAACCGCGAGCGTGCAAACGTAGTCGCGCTTCGTATTCATCGTCCAGGTGGCACAGAAATTCATACCTTCAATAGATACCATAAAACAGTTCTTCGATGAGTGTCAAGTTCTTTGTGGATAAGTTCTATATCCATTGACGATTCAGCTGTTTTATGTGTATCTTGTGGTCTGGTTCTTCAAAAAATAGGAGCCAGAAAGGATGACTGTGGAAGAACGGCTGGTTGTGACGATCGTAAGCCACGGTCGTTCAGAACGCTGTCAGGGGATCTGTAACCATCTTCGTGAGGCGCCGAAGTTGCATCCGGACGCTGAAAGAAAGGTGATCGGTTTCGCGAATACGCTCGCTTCTCGTGCGCATCTTCTCGGCATGACACATCTTCATCTCAGAACCTCGAGATGGAGCCCGGCTGTACGTACGATGCGCATCATTGGTACCGTGGCGGATCGGAGCGGCCTGCGTCCAGTGAATTTGTGGTGGGAGCGTCAACTCGAACCTGTCCCGCTCCGGCATCGTCAAGCCAAGCTGCGTGAATCTGATCCGTGGCAGCGATGGATCGAAGATCCGAACACGGCCAAGTTATTCACCTTATTGTATGGGTACGCAAAAGAGGAGCACGGGGCAGACGTGCATCTCGTCCTGGTCACGCATGACCTGTTGACCGCGTATCTGCATGCGATGGTGCGTGGCGAAGACACGGGCGGCGTCTCTTCCGGTGACGGGCTTGAGCTCACGCGTACGACCGACGGAGATCTGTGCTGCGCGGGAGAATATCTCGACGGCCAGTTTTGGGGGTTTGATACGCCGCGCGCGCCATCCCTCCTGGCGCGGTATCGGGAGAAGATGATGTGGGATCTTTGAAAGGGTGTGAGTGGGTTGAGAGTAGTCTGCGCTCCGAGGAGGTTCTTCCTTGGAGCGTTTTTCATTCTCTCATTGTCATTTTCGTTGCTCCTTGTTACGCTCCCTTCACTAGTAATGGTGACGACCATCTTCTATGCCGCAACGACCCTACAACGACTACGAAAAAAAATGGCAGCATCAGTGGGAGAAAGATCAGACCTATCGCGCGGACACATGTTCCAAAGCGCCAAAGTTTTATGGGTTGATCGAGTTTCCGTATCCGTCTGGCGAAGGTCTGCACACGGGACACGGCCGGCCGTTCATCGGTATCGACGTGTTGACGCGCAAGCATCGTATGCAGGGCGAGAACGTGATGTATCCCATTGGGTGGGATGCGTTTGGATTGCCCACGGAAAATTTTGCCATCAAACATAAAATGAAACCGGTAGACGTGACGCGTAAGAACGTCGCCAACATGAAGCGCCAACTGTTCAGCCAGGGGGTGGGGTTTGATTGGTCGCGCGAGATCAACACGACGGACCCTTCCTACGTGAAATGGACGCAGTGGCAATTTTTGAAATTTTTTGACAGTTGGTACGACGAAGACGCGCAGCGGGCGCGGCCGATCAGCGAGCTTCCTGTTCCGTCCACGATTTTGCTTCAAGGAGACGCTGCGGTTCGTGCGTATCAAGATGATCATCGACTCGCTTTCAAAGCAACCTCGACGATTAATTGGTGTCCAAAAGACAAGATTGGTCTCGCGAATGAAGAGGCGCAAGGCGGCGTGTGCGAACGTTGTGGAACCGTCGTTGAAAAGCGCGAAAAGGAGCAGTGGATGATCCGCATCACGAAGTATGCGGATCGGCTGTTGAATGATTTGGACAACGTCGACTATTTGGAAAAAATAAAAATTCAACAACGTAATTGGATCGGGAAGAGCGATGGTGCACAGATTGAATTTCCAGTGCAGGATGTGTCTAAGATCGTGTTGGCCACCAACAATGTTGGCAAGGTTGCGCGCGTGAAAAAATGTCTGTCCTCGATTCTGCCTAACGTCGAAGTGTTGACCTTAAAAGAGGCGGGATTGTCGTCACAAGATGTTGTTGAAGGCTCGGACCTTGAAGCAAACGCGCGCGCCAAGGCCTCGGCGTACGCCGGGAAGACGGATCTGCCTATCATGGGAATGGATACGGGATTTTTTATTGATGGTGAGGATGCGGATCCAGCTGCGCCAAAACGGAATGCGCTTGGAGGCGTTGACGAGTCGACTTTGAGTCAATCGCAGATCGCGGAAAAAATGGATGCGTATTACCGATCGATCGCGACTCGGCGTGGGGGCGAGGTTGATGCATATTGGAAGGATTTTTTCGTGGTGCGTTTTGCAGATGGAAGTGAACGCATCGCTACATCTATTCGTCCCGTGGTTCTGACGGACAAACGGTTCGGAGAGATGGACATCTTCTTTCCAGTGCGTGGACTCTATCGTGTCAAAGCCAACAATAAATATATTGCAGAGCAAACCGAGGAAGAAGAGCTGACCGTTGAACTTGCGCCCTATCGTGATGCGTTGGTTCGTCTGTGTTCAACCTCGATTCAGGTGTTCACGACTCGTCCGAACACGTTGTTTGGCGTGACCTATCTTGTGCTTGCACCCGAACATGCGTTGGTAGACGAATGGATCAACCAAGGTCGTGTTAAAAACGTTTCAGCTGTGGAAGCGTATCGAGCAGCTGTTCGTCGAGAGACGGATATGGAGCGTACGGCTGAGCGTCGAGAGAAGACGGGTGTGCCGCTCGAAGGGATGATTGCAACCAATCCGATCAACGGTGAGCGTATCTCTGTGTGGATCGCGGATTATGTTTTGGCGAATTATGGAACCGGAGCCGTGATGGCTGTGCCGGCCCACGACGAACGAGACTTCGCCTTTGCAAAAAAATTTGCCTTGCCGATCAAACAGGTGGTTGCGCCGTATTTTTCTGCGCCTGAAGGTCATAAGGATGCGGTGCGTGCAGACCGTCCGACGGTTCGTCGTCAGACCATTCAGGCGTTCGTGAAGCATTGGAATGAGGACAAATATCTGTGTCTTGATTGGAAGCATTTTGGATGGCATTCCGGTGTTATTGGGGGTATTGATGAGGGGGAGGATGCGATCACCGCGGCTACGCGAGAGATCATCGAAGAGACCGGATATCAGCATCTGCGTTTCGTAAAGCTATTAGGTGGGGAGATTCACAAGAATTTCTTCGCGGCGCATAAAAATGAAAATCGGTACGCAGTGAGCGTTGGCCTGTTGTTTGAACTTGTGGACGGCGCGCACGTTGATCCAGAACCAGAGCAGATAAAAAATCATGACGCGGTGTGGGTTGCGGCGGACAAAATGCGGTCGTTTTTGAGTCTTAATGATGCGGTCTACATGTGGGATGCGTTGATCACGGGCAATGAGTGCTTTGCGGGGGACGGATTAGCGGTTCATTCTGGGTTTTTGAACGAACTTCCTACCTGGAAAGCCAAGGAAGAGGTGACGAGTTGGTTGATGGAACATGGCTACGGCAAGAAACAAATCACCTTCAAGCTTCGTGATTGGGTGTTTTCTCGTCAACGCTATTGGGGCGAACCGATTCCGATCGTGCGTTGCGCAAAATGTGGACACGTCCCATTGCCAGAAGATCAGTTGCCGTTGACGCTGCCTGACGTCGCTGTGTACGAACCCACAGATACGGGTGAATCTCCGCTCGCGAATGTTCGCAGTTGGGTTGAGACCACCTGCCCACGCTGTGGTGGACCTGCAGAACGTGAAACGGACACCATGCCAAACTGGGCTGGTTCGAGTTGGTACTTCTTGCGTTACTGTGATCCGCAGAATGATCGGGCGCTCGCAGATCCAGAGGCCTTGAAATATTGGATGCCGATCGATCTGTACAACGGCGGCATGGAGCATACGACATTGCATTTGTTGTACTCGCGTTTTTGGCACAAGTTTTTGTGGGACCTGAATATCGTTCCACGCGAATGCGGCAACGAGCCGTACGCGCGCCGTCATTCACACGGCCTCGTTCTCGCAGAAGGTGGAGAAAAAATGTCGAAGTCAAAGGGCAACGTTGTCAATCCAGATGATGTGGTTCGCGAATATGGCGCTGATGCGTTTCGTCTCTATATCATGTTCATGGGCCCTTTTGAGCAGAGCGTGCCTTGGGATACGAATGGGCTCGAGGGCGTGAGAAAGTTTTTGGACAAGGTGTGGAATCTGGGCTCGATCGTGGCGCGTGAATCAAAGGTGGAGCCCTCGCTGTTGTCGCTGTATCATCAAACGATTAAAAAAGTTTCAGAAGGGATCGATCGTTTGCAGTTCAATACCTGCGTTTCCGCGTTGATGATTTTGGTGAATGCGTTTCAAGATGCGGGCGAAATTCCGACAGAATGTCGCGACGGATTCCTGCAGCTCCTCGCTCCATTCGCGCCGCACATTGCGGAAGAGTTGTGGCACGCGCTTGGTCACAAAGATTCGATCCATCGTTCTGGTTGGCCGATATTTGATCCAAACTTATTGCAGGAAGAAACCTTTGAACTCGTTATCCAAATCAACGGGAAGGTTCGTGATCGCGTAAAGATGTCGCGTGATACTTCAGAGGAGGAGGTGAAAACGCAGATCATGTCCTTGCCGAAGGTTCAGACATGGGTAGAGGGAAAGACGTTGAAACAAATCGTGTACGTGAAGGGCAAATTGGTGAATATTGTGGTGGACTAAAGGGTAGTAAAAAAAATAGCCGTGAGGCTATTTTTTTGAATGTCTTCGATACGGTTAGCTCCCTGCAACTGGGAGGTTTGCTTCGCGGGCAACGGTTAGATAGGCTCCGCCTCCGCCTCGAGGACTGTCAATGCGTACGTGGTAGCGATAGGTCGCGTTGGTGAAGACGAGATTAGTGGACGAACCTTCGACGCTGGTGGATTGATACGCGTTGCCGAGATGCGCCTCCGCGCTTCTAACCCATTCGATGACCTGCGTGGCTCCATCAGGTGTTGATTGTGCGACCGCTATTTGTGCACCAGATCCTGTTACCGCTAGGACAAACCCGCCTGGATAGGTCGGAATGTCGCTTGGCACGCTCGCGGTTGAGCCTCCGCCGTAGGCGGGCGCTGTGGCCGTCGGCGCGGACGAACCGGTTGTCGGACTTATCGCTGCTGGCGCGGGAGATGATCCGGCGCATCCGGCCCCGAGTAACATCATGGCTACAGATACAGACACAAAAAACGTGGAAGAGTATTTCATACAAGAAAAGAATAGCATAATTTAGACAAGAGATAAAAACGCGGAAGATGTGGTATGCTTTTGCGCATGTTGTGGCAGAGTGAAGATCTGGAGTCCGTTCGTCCAAAGACCGTGTCGAGCATTGCTGGATGGGTGGGTTCGGCGTTTCTCTTCGGAATTTTTGTGCATAGCATCTGGCCGTATGCGCACCTGTTGTCATCCGCGGTGATGGTCATTTTGGCTCTGGCGTTGATTGTCGTGTGGCGAGCAAAGCGTTTTTCTTGGTTGTGGATCTTGGCAGTGTGTTCAGCTTTTTGTTGGATGGGGATGTGGAGATTTGAGACAGCCTTTAAGCCGTATGGTTTTGTCCCGTTTACAGTGAGTGGTCTCGCGCAAACGTATACGAGCACGTCAGCGAAATCGGGTTTATTTTTCATTGTCGCGCAAGCGAGAAGCGGGATGACACAGCGTATTTCAGACACCTTTCCAAAAGATCAGGCCGTGCTTTTGAATGCGGTGCTGACGGGCGATGATCGTTTATCAAAGCCCGTGCATGCGCAGTTTCAGCGTGCAGGATTGATGCATATTGTCGCGGTTTCTGGATTCAAAGTGACCTTGATTGCGGCGTGTATCATCCCTTTGTTGTTAGGCTGTGGGCTATCGCGGCGATATTCGTTTTGCATCTTTACCCTAGTTTTATTTGTGATGGTGTTGTTTATAGGGACGCATGCATCTGCGGCGCGCGCGGCGTTTATGATCTGGTTGTACGAGTTGGCACCGCTCGTTGGTCGTGGGGTGCGCGCCTCGCGCTTGCTATTGGTTGCAGCTGTGGTGCTGTGTGCGTTTCAGCCCTGGCTACTATTGTTCGATGTGAGCTTTGCGTTATCGTTTTTAGGGATGTGGGGACTGTTAACCTGGACGTCGTGGATGCGTGAGCAACTGCCGAAGTGGGTGAGTGATCCCTGGCGCTCGTTGCTTGCAGTGACATTCGGTGCGACCTTCGCCACCTTGCCATATACGGCCTGGGTGTTTCATCAGATAACGATTTGGAGCATGGTGAGTGGCGTGCTTGGCGCGTTGCTCGTTCCTTGGTTGATGGCGTTCGGATGGCTGTGCGTGCTGTTTCCTCAGATCCCTTTTGCGCCGGGGATTGTTTCGTATCTTTTGCAAGCGATGTACGTCATGTCAGCGTGGCCTGATCAGATCGGGTGGGGATGTTGGATGAATGTGAACGTGTCGTGGTTGAGTATGTTGGCTGGGTATGTGGCACTTGCTTGGGCTTGGCGAATTGTCCACATGAGGACAGTTTTAAAAAAAGTGTCGACCTGAGCCGACGGTTTATCATCGCTGAACAGGTGGAGAAAAAAGAATGATGCATAAAAAATGCGTCATTCTTTTTTTGCGCGTGACACGCGGGCGGTTTTTTTGAAGGTGATGGCGTGTGTTGAGATACGGAGAATAATCGTTGTTCACGTGTGGATAAGATGCGTCTTTTTTGTCCTGTTCAGCGCGACAGGATCGCTTTTTTGACGAGGTTTTTTGATATCGTATTCTGAAGTCACGGGTCACGAGGCCCGCCGAACAGGGCAAAGCAAAAGAATTTCGTTCCTTCTTTGTTTGCTGGTGTGCAGAGGGCGTTGTCTCGCGCGAACAAAGAGAAGATGCGGGCGTTGGGAGCTTACCGGCCCACCGCGCTGCCTCCGTCAGGATCTGTCTTGATGGCTGCCTTCTCTGGTGTGTCTGTTTGTGCGTATACAAGGTCCTGATGCTGGAGAATGTTTGTGGTGTGGCACAAGGAAGCGACGTAAGCACCGTCTTGCGTTCTTCCTGCCGTACACGGCACGCGTTCTGATGCTGCGAACGATCATGTTCGCCATCTCTGCGTCGAATAGTTTTGTAGGCGTTCTTTCGTTCGGCGACAAGACAGGTTTTCTTGGATGCGATGGCGACCTCGTTCCTGTCTCCGGCCTCGTGGCTCAGACCCATCTCCGCGAAAGCGGGGACCCACGGTGATTACACGGATGAAGATCTGTAGCGGAACTGGTTCTCCGTTTGCGCGGAGATGGGACAATGCGCAACAGAAAGAAACAGAGGAGGATGGTATGGATGTGTCGATGAAGCGCGCATGGACGATGTTTGCTTGGTTGACGGTGGTGCGAATCGGCGCAGTGCTGATCGGGATGATCGTGCTCAGTTTGATTTGTCAGAGTTGCGCGATTGGCGCGCCAGAGGAGACGCGCGAATACGGGGTGGATGACGCGGGAATGGATGAGGATAGTGCTCCTTCTGTTCAAGAAGGGCTGTTCGATGTGCCCGAAGGACGCGTCGGATCTCCGGACGTCGCGTTTCTTGAAGGCCAGATGGACGCTCCTGCTGTGGACGCGGGCATGCTGATGGATGCGTCGGTCGTGCCTGTCCCGGATGTGAGTTCGATCGACAGTGGGTCTGCTGTCGATAGCGGTTTGATGGAAGGTGTTAGGGTGTTTGATGCGGGACGTTTGACCGACGCAGTCGTGGATACGTTGGATGTTCCGGTGCGTCGCGTGCCGCGCGTGCAACAGCTCGATTCGAGCACCTGTGATGGTGGTCCACTCGATCTTCCGGATATGCCTGGTATGAGCTGGTATCACGTGTGCGTGACCACGCCGCAGTTCGGCATTGATTCGACGCACCCGTATGCCCTTGAGCGGCCGACTGGTCTGCAGTTCTCGCAGATCTGGGATTCGACGTTGCCCGAATTTTCACCGCTCGTGGCAGCTCCGGCTGGTGATGAACCGTGGGCCGCGAGTCTGGCGTGGGCCACGCTCGACGCGCCGGCCGCATCCTCCATCTTCAATGCGCGCTATCTGTATAGCGGTGATCGTTCACTGTTCGGAGTTGGACAGAACCATCTGGGCGGATCGGTTGAATTCAATGGATCGATGCAGTTGTTTCAGGTGATGGGCGGCGTGCAGTCCTTGGCGGTGACCGAGATCGTTGGCGCGCCCTCGTGTGATCCGTCTGACGGCGGAAGTCTGCATGTTCCTGGAACTGGATGCCCTCCGATCACCTGTCATACAGTTCCGCTCGCGTGTACACCGTAATTTTTTCTTGCCTTGTCGCACCTGCGGCGAGGCTTTTCCTTACCTCTCTTGACACGTTATCGTCCCCTCGGCGGCTGTGTGCTATGATCGATGTGTACTAGAACTAAAACAGAACAAACGACTCACATTATTTCTATTTTATGGCAAAGAAAATGAGTGATGAACAGGAAGGACGTCGCGTTGCCGTGCAGGGGGCGATGGATCAGATCAAGGAAAAATTTGGAGAAGGATCCATCATGCGTTTGGGTGAGGCGCGTAAAATGCAGGTGGAGGTGATCCCGACTGGATGTCTCTCGCTTGACCTTGCGCTCGGTGTCTTCGGCGTTCCGCGCGGACGCATCATCGAGGTGTATGGACCTGAAGCCTCTGGAAAAACGACGCTCGCACAGCACATCATTGCAGAAGCACAGCGCTTGGGTGGCATCGCCGCCTTCGTGGATGCAGAACATGCTCTTGATCCAGATTATGCTCGCAAAATTGGGGTTCAGGTCGATGACATGTTGATTTCGCAGCCGGACACGGGTGAGCAGGCGCTTGATATCGTGGAAACGTTGGTGCGCTCCAACGCTGTTGATGTGATCGTGGTTGACTCCGTTGCTGCGTTAACACCGAAGGCGGAAATTGAGGGCGAAATGGGAGATCAACACATGGGATTGCAAGCGCGTTTGATGAGTCAGGCGTTGCGTAAACTGACTGCGATCGTCTCTCGTTCAAAAACGACCGTCGTCTTCATCAACCAGACGCGTCAAAAAATCGGGGTGGTGTTCGGCAACCCAGAAACCACAACTGGTGGTATGGCGTTGAAGTTTTATTCCTCAGTGCGTATTGAAATTCGCCGCTCAGCGCAGATCAAAATGGGTGAACGCATTATTGGCAACCGCACCAAGGTCAAGATCGTCAAGAATAAAATGGCTGCTCCGTTCCGCACCTGTGAATTCGACATTATGTACAACGAGGGGATCTCGCTCGCCGGCGATCTGATCGATACGGGCGTGGAGCTCGGCACGGTCACGAAATCCGGACATTCGTACGCGTATCAAGAAGAAAAAATGGGCATGGGACGTGAAAATGCCAAAGCCTTTTTGCGCGGCAGACCAGATTTGATGAAAAAGATTCGTGAACAAACCTTAGCCGCCTGGCAGACCAAAGAGGTGAGCGAAGACGGTTCACATGCCGGCAACATCGCCAAGCCACCAGAAGAGGATGAGGCTATTCCAGCAGAGGTTTAGAGAGTGTTTGCAGCTCGTAAGAATGTATGTCCTCTGTTCAAAAAGCTGCAGCTATTGTTTTGCGTCCTGGTTCACAAGAACCGGAGGTGTTATTGATGTTTCGTGGTCAGTTTGAAGATTGGAGTTTTCCAAAAGGTCATTGTGAACCGGGGGAGACTTCATCGCAAACTGCGATCCGTGAAACGCAGGAGGAGACCGGCATCGACATTGAAATCGTGAAGCAGCTCCCTGACATGCTGTATTCAAATGCGTTTGAGGGCGCGATTGTGGTTGCTATGTATCTCGCCGCTCCCCGCGATGCGCAGCAGGCGCTCCAGCTGGAACGTTCAGGGGATCAGGTCGAATGGGTTCCGTTGTCGCAGGTGGCGGACAGATTGTCCTATCAAAATTTGAAAGATTATTTGGAGTCGGTGAAGCAGAATGTTTTTGAACTGAGCAAAAAATTTTAAAGACACGAAGCATAAAAACACCGCATGGATTTCATGCGGTGTTTTTATGTGTGTACGAGTTTTACGTCTTTCATGTTTTGTATGATCCTTCCGGGCGTGGTTTCAAGAGCTCCTTCCGGTGCTAGCAACGCATCTAGTGCCGCACGTTTTTCTTTGCCGGTGACGAACAGGATCGCATGGGTAACATGCTCGCGTAGAAAGGACAGGGTGACGGTTACGCGATAGGGAAATGGACTTTTGATCTTGGCGTCGTAGCCTGCGACCCAGGCCGATCCATCAAACAACGAGGAAAACAGCACTCTGTCTTCGGACAGGGGAAGAACACCCGCCGTGTGTCCATCTGCGCCAAGACCAAGTGTGGCGATGATCTGTCCGTTCGTATGTTGGTTGATCCAGGTGCGTAGGGCTGTCTCAAAACGTTGAGCCTGTTGCTCGAGAGGCTCGTCAATCGCCTGTCGCCAATCCAGGACCGAGCAGCCACCAGCGGTCGCCTGCTTGAAGAAATCGGTGAGCAGTAAACGTTCAAGGTTGCGCGAGGTGAGATCGGTCGTGATGCGTTCATCAAGAATTCCAAGGGTCAGATGGTGCAGTGAGAAATCAGATGCGTCCAACCCCTCGAGAAGATGTAGACAAGAGCCACCGGAACTCAAAAACAGGATGGGTTGGGCAGCGGCGAGCTTCAAGTCCGCTTTCAAGAGAGCTTGAGCTGCAAGGCGTGCCTCTTCTTCATGTGAGAAGGATTGAGTCGTCATGTTATTTTATTGCATGTCCTCCAAACATGTTGCGCATGGTGGAAAGCAATTTTCCTGTATACGTCGGTTTTTTCTGGGAGGCGGCGTATCTACTCCAGT
>CAIKOH010000056.1 GCA_903829075.1 Candidatus Uhrbacteria bacterium | reverse complement strand
TGGCTAAAACCAGCTATAAATCAAGATTCCTTATATTCCCGTTGCTTTACTATACCATATATCGGACATTTTGTAACATATCTGTATGCGTTATCCAAACTTTTCACATGAACGCGCGCTACATTCACGCAACATTCATCTTGTTGCAGGTGTTGATGAGGTCGGATGTGGTTGCTGGGCTGGACCCGTCTACGCCGCAGCTGTCATCCTTCCTCTCCATGCGCGACTAATCGGAGTACGTGATTCAAAACAGGTACAGGTCCTGCAACGCGAACGACTCGCTCTTGCAATTAAAAAATGCTCCCTTGCATGGAGCATTGGCACGGCCAGCGTCGAAGAGATCGATACACTCAATATTCGACGCGCATCGCTGCTCGCCAGCCAACGTGCCCTTCAAGGTTTATCAATCCAACCTGAATGGATTCTGAGCGACGCTTTCCCTATTCCAGGGGTCATCCCCTGCACCGCTGTTATTCGTGGCGACGTCAAGATTTTTTCCATCGCTGCCGCATCCATCATCGCCAAAGTCGCGCGCGACACATTCATGCAAGAGCTGGATCATACATTTCCCAACTATGGATTTGCCAAACACAAGGGGTACGGCACCGCACAACACCAACAAGCCCTTGAAACATACGGGGTCTGTGACGCGCATCGAAAAACGTATCGACCCATAAAGAAATTTCTTTGAAAATTGTACAAAAAGAGCCTCTCAGGACCCTCTATCTGATTCATGAAATCAGATCAAAAGCTCAGTCAAGGCGGGGAACTTTACTGTACAGCGAAGCTCCCCAAATAGGTCGCGTCCTACTCGAGTGCGAGAGGACGACTTCCGCGACATCTCCTTTCGGAAGCCGCAGCATTCGTGTGCGCGTTTTCGTCCGGCGGACGGCAGGGTCATGAGGATCACTGTCCCCACCTTCTCCTGCAGAAGAAGTCAACCATTTCGAAGCGCCTTTGACCTTAGGCGCAGCTGGACCGTTGTCTCAATTGGCTCACAACCATTCCTTTCTGACTTCGCGTTCGCGAAAGTCGTATTCGCTTTTTTCTCGGGAGCGATCCCTTGGTTTTTCACGAGAACCACCTCGAAAGGTTATAGCCGAGACTTTACTCGGTTCGACATTTCTTTCTACACGCCCCGAACAGGCGCTCTGTTAGCCGGCTCCTTCATCAATCCTCCCGAACGAAAGCGACGCATATCTATCGTCGATTCAGCTCGGAAGCCAACCATGCTGTACGCTGTAGCTGGTTTACAATTATACTCTAATTTTCTATACAACTCATTATTTTTGCAAAATCGCGTCCACTTTTTCATTTTTTGAGACTCGATACGTAGTATAGCATGAATTAACAATTTTGTCAAGAGTATGGCAGTTTTTATGGAACAAAAAAGATCCGGCTCGTACCGGATCTTTTGTTTTTTGTTCTTTAACGCTTTGACCACTGTGGAGCACGACGCGCACGTCGTAAACCAGGTTTCTTGCGTTCTTTAGCTCGTGGATCACGAGACATAAAGCCGAGCTTTTTAAATGTTTTGCGGAAAGCTGGGTTAAGCAGGACAAGAGCACGGACCATGCCCAAACGCACCGCTTCGGCCTGACCGTTCATCCCTCCACCTTCGACAGAAACCTGCAAATCAAGAGCGTTTTCCTGTCCGATGATGCGTAATGGAGCCTTCAAGCACTCGCGCTGTTCAAACGTTTGAAAATATTCGTCTGCTGGCTTGCCATTGACCGTGGCCTGACCCTTGCCGTCAACAAGGACTCGCACACGAGCAATCGAGGTCTTGCGACGACCGAGCCCAAACACGTACGTTCCAGATGGACGAATGATTGCCATGTCTTCTGATGGCACAACCGCAGCGACAGTGGCCTCAGCTTCGACAGCGGCTTTTACCACACGACGGCGCGGAGCCTTCGGTTTTTCCGTCAGCGTCTCTTCCTGAGACACGACAGCTTCAGCCACAACGTCAGTTGACGGTTTGGCGCTTTTTTTTGCGGTCTTTTTTATTTCAGCCATAGCAATATATTTTAGAGAAAACTACACGAACAACAAACGCTTAAGACGTTCTTTTTGGGTAGAGTTTTTCGACAGCATGTACTTCACGGCGTGACGCAAAATTTCCCCAGGGTTGTTGGCGCGCAACATTGGCATCGTCGCACGACGGATGCCGCCAGGACGGTTGCTTGAATGAAAATGCACCTTCTGCTCTTCCTTACGACCCGTGAGTGCGATCTTCTGAACGTTCTTGATCTTGACGATCGCGCCGGTGTCGATATGCGGGGTGTAGCCAGGCTGATGCTTGCCCATCAAAAGACGAGCGACTTCGGACGCTAAACGTCCGACGACTTTGCCGTCAGCATCGATTTCGATCACTTCCCGTTGAAAGGCGACGGGACCGCCGGTTTTTTTCCATGCCATACAATTATTTGACGAGTTGGATCTGCGCCATGGCTGCACCGTCCCCTTGGCGAGGATTCAATTTGATAATGCGTGTGTATCCGCCAGGTCGAGTGGCGTATCGCGGACCAATTTCTTCCAACAACTTGTTCACGGCTGATTCGGTATGCAAAACGGCCAAGAGCGCACGACGGTGAGCTAAGTCCTTCTGCTTGCCCTTCGTAATCAATTTTTCTACGAATGGACGCACCGCTTTTGCCTTTGCCAACGTGGTGTCCACGTGCTCATACAAAATCACTGACGTGGCTAATCCACGCAGTAAAGCTCGGCGAGCGTCTGAGCTTCGATCTAGGGTTTTTCCAACACGTCGGTGGCGCATAGCAGTAAAGTAATGAGGTTTCCGTGCAAGTGTGCGTTAAGCCTCGGTATATGTCAAGTCCTTCAACACGTTCAAGTGGTCCAACAGCACGACAACGGCCTGATTTAACCCGTCTAATGGATCCAGGGTTCCATCGGTCTCAAGATGAAGGACGAGCTTGTCAAAGTCGGTTTTTTCACCGACACGTGTCGCTTCAACCTTGTAAGAGACGTTCTGAACCGGGCTGTATAAGGCGTCAACCGCGATCGTTCCAAGTTCCGTTTTTTCCTTGATACGATCTTCCGTTGAACGATATCCACGTCCAGGAGAGACCCAGACCTCCATATCAAAGTGTGCGGCGGAATCGGTCAGGGTTGCGATGGTCAATTCTGGATTTACGATCTCCACCAGTGCATCCTTTGCGAACTGTTTAGCCGTGACTATCCCCTCGCCCTTGTGCGAGAGCGTGAGCTTCACCGGCTCCTCAGAGAACAACTTCAGGCGAAGGCCCTTCAAGTTTAAAATAATTTCCAGGACATCCTCTTTGACATGCTTCAAGGTGGAAAATTCATGCTCAGCCCCCTTAATACGCACAGCCGTGACGGCTGCTCCAGGCAGAGAAGACAACAAAACGCGGCGCAGCGCATTTCCGAGTGTTGTCCCGTATCCCTGGGCACATGGTTCAATCGTTAATATCCCCTCGTTTGGACGGTCACCACGTTGAAACTGAATTTTATTGGGAAGCAGGATAGACTCCATAGAAGAGCGTGCGTCGAAAAAAATTATTGGCGAGAATAAAATTCGACAATCAACTGCGGATCAAATGACCGCTCAAATTCGGTTGCTTGTGGCGTTGAGGTGACTTTTCCTGACCAATCCGCAGATTGGATGGTGAGCCAGGATGGCATTTCTCGTTTGGCGACAACTTCCTGAACGCCCTTCCATACACCCTTAGCGCGCTTATTTTCACGCACCTGGATGACATCTCCGGAACGAACGCGGTAGGATGGAATGTTAACAGTCTTTCCATTCACAGAAATATGCGCATGAGAAACAACCTGACGAGCCGCGGCACGCGTCTTCGAAAATCCGAGACGGTAGACCACGTTGTCTAAACGACGCTCCAAGAATTCTACCAGCTTCTGACCAGAATTGCCACGCAGATCCTTTGCTTCACGAAACATGTTTTGAAATTGGCGTTCGTTTAAGCCGTAAATACGTTTAGCTTTTTGCTTTTCACGAAGCTGTTTGCCGTAGTCAGTCAAACGGGTGTTGCCGTTTGGTCCATGCACACCTGGGGCATATCCGCGACGCGTCAAAGCTTTCGCATGGGCGGTGCGGTTGGAAATGGCCGTTCCTTCACGGCGGGAAACTTTTGCTAGTAACTTCAGTCGCATATCGTAGGGGGAAAATTAGACGCGGCGCGGACGCGGCGGGCGGCAGCCATTGTGAGGAATCGGCGTCACATCCTTCATCGACAAGACATTAAATCCGTTGGCGTTCAACGCGCGCAACGCTCCTTCGCGGCCCTGTCCGACACCAGAGATGTAGACGTTTACATCCTTCAAGCCGATGTCCTTAATTTTTTCAGCGGCATCGCGCACCGTAACTGAGGCGGCGTAAGGGGTCGCTTTCTTTGCGCCCTTGAATCCGACTTTCCCGGCGCTTGACCAGGCCAAGACATTGCCATTCATATCCGCCAAGGAAACGATCGTATTGTTGTACGTCGCTTGTATGAAAACCTTTCCCTGCGTCATTTGGGCGCGGGCTTTTTTGCCTTTTTTCGGCTTGGCTTTATTGACCTTGGCGCCTTTTGCAGGGGCTGCAGCGGCGTCAACAGGGGTGGCGAGTTTGGCTTCTGGCATAATCAATGTCGGGTAGTCGTGTGCGTATTAGGTCTTTTCCAGTTTACGTTTTCCAGATCCCATGGTGCGACGCACGTTTCCACGCACGGTGCGGGAATTTGTTCGGGTGCGTTGACCGTGAACCGGCAGATTGCGGACATGGCGCGTGCCACGGTAGCATCCGATTTCCTTCATGCGCTTAATGTTCAACAGCACCTCGCGCTTCAGATCCCCCTCCACCTTGTACACTTTTTCAACCGCGTCGCGCAGAGCGTTGGACTGAGCTTCGCTCAAATCCTTGACACGGATGTCAGGCGAGATACCGGTAGCTTCCAAGACCTTGTGAGCCGTGGTGATGCCGATGCCGTAAATATAGGTCAACGCGGTTTCAACGCGTTTGGTAGGTGGAAGCGAGACGCCTGCAATACGTGCCATAGAAGGGATGAAAAATTAGCCTTGACGTTGTTTATGTTTCGGATTTTTTGGGCAGATCACAACGACGCGCCCCTTTCGGCGTACAACCTGACATTCGCGACACATGGGTTTCACAGAAGATCTAACTTTCATACAAAAAATGTCGCTATAATCTATACGTAATGCGTCCTTTTGTCAAATCGTACGGACTGATCTCTACTTGAACTTCGTCACCTGGGGTTAAACGAATGCGATTCATACGCATCTTGCCAGAGAGATGACAGTGCATCATCTGACCGTTTTCCAGACGGACACGGAAGGCCGTGGCCGGTAACGCCTCTTCGATTCTCCCCTTCGCGACCAAAAAATCTTTATTGGCGGGAGGGGTGTGTGGCATAGCTACAAAGCATGGGGTACATCAAAGTGAAGGAAGCGTACGCTTTTTGAAAGAGGTTGTCAAATGAGAACAAAACAAGTTGAAATACTGAAAAACAAAGAGCGCGCCCGATGTGGCGAAGAGCGGGTAGCTCCATGCCATATCGGGTGCGCAAGAGGCGCTCGAATTCATGTCCGAGTCGTTTTGAGGCGTACCGCCAACGAACAATCGCTCGCCCCACGCGAGAGGTCCGTGAAAAGCTGGATGCTGATGACTCGGACGCCCACGTTCTGCATCATCCATGCGTTCAGCCGATCGATAGCTGAATCATCGACCCCGCCCTCAGCATCACCCCTCGAAACCCCGCAGCCACTGAAGAACTCGAATCGATCACTCGTGTCTTTAGCTCCGCTCATCTGCCCTTCTCCTTGTATCAACACGTAAAGCGTCTACATGCAGATCGTCTAACGTCCAAAAATCCTTTCATGTCTTTGCGCACCCGTCAAGACACTCCTCATATACCCGTCACCGTCGCCTTGATTCTTCGCACTCCCGCCGACACAGCTTCTTCTTTTTGGATCTTAAATAAACCAAGCTCCCCCGTATGCATCACATGTGGTCCTCCGCAAATTTCTTTGCTGAAAAAACCCTGCGCATCATCGCCGACAAAATACACCTTTACCTTGTTGCCAATTTGCGCATATTTATCCTCAAATAGACCGATCACGCCGTGCGACTTAGCTTCGTCGACCGTCATCTCTTCAAAGTGAACGGGCAGATCCTTTCGAATGACGTCGTTGATAATTTCTTCGACGTTCTGTATTTCTTCCGGTGTCATTTTTTGACCATGCGAAAAATCGAAACGCAGACGTTCAGGAGTAATGTTGGAGCCGCGTTGTTCGACGTGTTCGCCGAGGACGGTCTTCAAAGCACGATGAAGTAAATGGGTTGCGGTGTGCAGACGGGTCGTTTCGATCGAATGATCAGCGAGACCACCTTTGAACGTTCCAGCGGATGAGGTCCGTGACAGAGCCTGATGTTTTTTAAATTCCTCTTGGAAAACGGCACGATCGATCTCAGTCCCCTGTTCGCGCACGATCTCCTCGGTCAATTCTAAAGGAAAACCGTACGTTGAAAAGAGGATGAAGGCCTGCTCACCGGTTGGATGCCCCATCTTTTGAAGTTTTTTCAAGCCCTCTGTTAATGTGCTTGCGAATTTTATCTCTTCTTTTTGAAACGCTTCAATAATGCGGGCCTCGTGTGCCTTTAATTCAGGATACGCATCGCCAAACTGTTCAATCACGACCTGTGCGAGTTCGCTTATGAACGGTCGCGTCACTTCCAAACGACGGGCCTCACGAATCGCGCGACGGAGCAGACGGCGGACGACATAGCCCTGGCCGACGTTTGATGGAAGGACGTTCTGTGGATCACCGACAATAAACGTAGCGCCACGCACATGATCCGCGATGATGCGAAACGAACGGGTGTTTTCAGCCGAACCGTCATACATCTTTCCACTGATACGCTCCATCGCGGCGATCACAGGAAGAAATGCGCTTGTACGAAACACATCCGGATCGTCCTGCGTCGCGGCAGCCATACGCTCCAAGCCTCCACCGAAGTCCACATTTCGTTGCACTAACTCATCAAATCCCTCACTCGTCTTACGATATTGCATGAACACATTGTTGCCAATTTCCACGAATCGTCCGCAATCGCAATTTACATGGCAAGGCCGGTCGCGAAATTCAGAGCGCTCGTGCAGCTGACGATCGGCCCCAAAATCCCAAAACATCTCCGTATCTGGACCACCGGGCTCGCCTAGAGGCATGTTCGCGGGAACGCCTGAACGCGACCACCAATTTTTTTTGACGTCGTAATAAAATATACGGCCATCAGCCATGCCATCACGTTCAGCAAAATTTACATCCTTCGCTTGAACGCCGACCGAGGAAAAACACTTCTTCCACAGTTCAACCGTTTCCGCATCACGTGAAATATTCAAAGATTCGTCCCCACGAAATACCGTCACGTACAAGCGCGCGGGATCAAGGCCAAGACCGATCTCTTTATTGGTCAAAAACGTAAACATCCAGGCCACTTGTTCTTCCTTAAAGTAATCTCCGAGAGACCAGTTCCCCAACATTTCAAAAAACGTCGTGTGACGATTGTCCCCCACCTCTTCAATATCTTTCGCACGAAAACATTTTTGTGAATCCGCAAAACGGCGACCAAGCGGATGTGTTTCACCCAACAGGTACGGCAACATCGGCTGCATGCCTGAGCCGGTGAAGAGCGTGGTGGGATCATTTTCTGGCATCAACGAGGCCGAGGGAAGGATCACATGAGCCTGCTGTTGAAAAAAATCCAAAAACTTTTGACGAAGTTCAGTAATGGTCATACGAATTGTATTCAAAAAAACTATCCAACCGACGACGTGTCTTTTGCTGATGACGCAACCACTTCTGTGCTAGCAACGGAGGAACCTGTCAACAAAAGCAGCTCTTTTTCAGGATGAGAAAATTGATGGAACAACATCTCCGCCTGATTGACGAACACCTTCAGAAGCGAGGTGTCCACCTCAGAAATCTGACGCTGATCAAGTCGCAACAACAGATAGGCCTTCAACGTACCAACGTGATCAGAGGGAACCACGAGCACATCTTCCTGATCCTCGGAACGCACGAATGCGTAGGACTCCTTGCGTTCGTGAAGCGCACGCAGATCTTTATTGGCGACGCGAAACGACTCGCCCTTGCCAGATGCATGATGAAGAAACTCTCGATCCGTACGCAATTTTTCGACATCTACGAAGCGTAACAATGCGGCACGTGCACCAACCGAAGCGCTCGCATTCGCCACCAAAGCTTGAAACAATTCCTTGGGAAACTGTTTTTGATGAACGAGCGAAAGCGAGGTCTGATCAGCAAGTTTTTTCAACAACTCAATTTTTCGATTCACGGATCCGATATAGGTGTAGGATTCGATCAGCTCGTTTTTTATTTTCTGATAACTATCTTCTACCTGCTGCTGCTCCTCATCGCGACGCTCCATGATCCGCTCATAGATACTGAAAGTGATAATACCGGCCATCCCAAAGGCAAAAATCGTCAGCTCTTCCAGGGTCACCTGGGATAGGCCAAAATACCCATGTGCGTAGAGAGAAGGTGACAAAATCGCCAATACGAAAAATAAAAGGTATAAAAAGGAGATCCATTCCAGCCGACTAGGACGGCCACTCATATCGTTTGACGAAGAATAGCCCAGGACTCAAAAAAAATCAAGCACTGGGGGTTACTTCAACCAGGTATGAATTAATTCGTCGATGTCTGATAGATTAACTAATTGCGAGTCCGCTTGCGTCCGTTCTTTCCATTCGATGGACTGCGTCTGCAGCGAACGTTCGGACACAACCAGTCGCAATGGCAGGCCGATCAAATCCGCATCCGCAAACTTTTCTCCAGGAGCCACGTCTGGTCGATCATCCCACAACACTTCAACGCCCCGCTGCAACAAACGCGTATAGAGCTCAAGAGTCGCCTGCTCGACCTGCGCCTGCGTCTCTGCCTGTCTGGATTTCAAAGAAATAAGCTGGATAGAAAAGGGTGCCACCGCTCTTGGCCAGATCATGCCACGTTCATCGTGCGAAGCTTCAACGATCGCGCCAACCAAACGCGACACACCGATACCATAACATCCCATGAACACCGGGTGCCGAGTTCCATCCGCATCATTAATCTGAAAGGAAAACGCTTCAGAAAAACGCTGACCAAGATTGAAAATATTTCCCACCTCCACACCCTTGGTGAAAAATAAGGCAGCGCCACACTGTGGACACAGAGCTCCTTCTTGCAGGGTTCCAATTTCCGTATTTTGACCAAAGGTACAGTTTGGACAGGCAAGAATCTTATCCTCTCCCGCAGGCGTGATGAGCTGAAATTCATGCGACACAGACTTGGAAAAATCTCCACCTGCCGCCTCCTCCTTCTTC
>CAIKOH010000055.1 GCA_903829075.1 Candidatus Uhrbacteria bacterium | reverse complement strand
TAGGTCGCTCATGCATACGGGCCACACCAGACAATCGATTATTGCACATCTCAACAGATTCAACTTGAAGCATACAGTCCACTCACCCGTGGAAAACGGTTAGACGATGGAACGATCAATGAACTCGCAAAGAAGTATCAAAAAAGTCCTGCGCAAATCATGATCCGTTGGTCGTTGCAACACGGACTCGTCGTGATTCCAAAGTCCAGTCACCAGGAACGCATTCAAGAAAATGGTCGCGTATTTGATTTTGAATTACAAAAAGAGGACATGAAAAAGATGGACGCGCTGAATCAAAACTACCGCGCACTCTTCCCTAACAAACAAAATGAAACACGCCACCTTCACCCGCTCAAAGCAGGTAAAGATGGCGCGAGGAGACTCTCTACGACGGAATTCTGGGACCAGATTTGTCGTCCCATTCAATTCGGGCGACGAGGCCGCCGCTCAACCGATCCTCGGTGAAGGTGCGGGGCGGGGCAACTTCGACGACGAGCAACCGCTGCCCAAGCAACTCTTCGTGGGAGTCGTACCAGGCGGCACACTTCGGGCAATCGGCGAGGTGCCGGGCCAACCTGAGAGAGTTGGGGCTGTCCATCGGATCGCCGACGTGCGCTTGAAACTCATCACATAACATCGTCATCGCTCTTGACCCCCTTTTTCATTGAACAGTATGGTGCGAAAGAGGATACAGAGATCATGAACTATTGTCAAGTATAAAAGGTATACCGCACCAACAAAAAGCGTGTGATCGGCGCTTATAAAACAGCTTCTTTTACGTTTATTTTTTGTTTGAATTCTTTTGAGGCTTGCGTGTAGCCTCCACCCGCTCCATCAAGAAAATGCATGTGACGAGTTTGATGATTTTGGACATAGCAGGTCATCACCGACGCAGGACAGGTCGCAAGTCCGTAGATCAATCGCCCATCGTTCTCAAGTGCATCCAGTTCTGCACGTAAAGCAAGGCGCTCCGCCTGCGTCCCTGAAACCATAGTGAAAAGTGTACCGCTCAAATGCAACGTATCGACAGCTGCTGTGAGCTCGCGCAGGTATTTATCGGGATCAAAGGCACCGATGGTCCAATGGTTTTTGAAAAGCCACGCATCTCGATACATTCGAAAACGTTCAAAAAAGGTGAACCACATTCGTTCATAGCCAAACAACAAAGAGCTCTTTCGACGAGCATCACTTCGTTTTACCGAACTTGTGAGCTGCTCTCTTTTGACCGGATGACGCATCGCATCATCTCCATAGACTCGATCAAGAATATTCAGCACGCGCGCATAGACCTCCGCTTGCTGATTCGACGGAGCTTGAACCATAAGACACACCACCTCAGAGGCAGGTGCCTGCGGATGGATTTCGTCCCAACGACAGGCGAGCCCAAACAGATCAAGAGGTGTTTCGGCAACAACGTCCTCACCAGGCACCTCCTGTTCTCGTCGCTTGATGCACGTATCAGCATAGGCTAATCCATCACCCAAACAGATCGCTTGATGATACCCCGGTGTCACCAACCATTTTGCAAGAAGAAGTGTTTTGTGTGCCGCGTACACATCTGCCACCGGCAACGACCCAACGCGCAAAGGCAGATCATACGCCTGCAACGTATTTTTTTTCAAAACCACTAACGCGCTCAACATCTCTCGTAACATCGTAGGAGGAACGATGAGCGTCGCTCCATCACCACCATAAAAAAATGGAATATCAATCTGCTGTTTCTTGGCGATATTCAAACAGGCGATAAGACAGCTTGCGGCAATCGTGTTGATGTCGCGTGCGCGTCCAGCTGCCGTGGCCTTGGTTGAACCCTGAATATCGGTGACAATGACATGCCATGTTTCAGGCACCGCACAAAAAGGCGCCGACCCAGATAAAAGGTCGGCTAATGCACCCACGTGCGCCGGTAATTCATGATAAAATGATACATTGTCCATACTGATCATCCTAAAGGAAAAACTGGATACGTCAATAGGAGTGGGCTGATTTTGAGGGTCATCGCTCCCTCATAACAAACGGTCGCGCCCCGTCTCCTTGCATAATCAAATAATGCTAGGTAGGCTTTAAAAGCGGTATGTTCCGCATGAGAGAACTGTTCTTCAAGTCCAGTTTGGAGAAACATCATGGGAAGACGCTCAATTGATGCGATCATGGCCAAAGCCTCTCCGTCTATTCGAGCCGCAATTAGTACTGAAGCCGTACCACCGACCGTCTATCCCCCGGCGATGCAAAGCGAAGGGACTGCTCCCAAGACCGAGGCTCCGGAAGCCACTGTTCCCGAAGCCACCACCTCTTCTTCTGTTCAGCCCGCCGCCAAGGAATGGCCGTCGTTCCCCACCCCTCCACCTCCGATCGTCCCGACATGGGCCGTACACATGGGGCGGATCATCCTGGCAGCCGCTTTCTTGCTGCTGATCGGCTACCTCGTACACCATCTTCACCTTCGACGAGATGTATCTTCCATCACCCTCACGTTGAGGTGGTGACCTTATGGAGACAACTTCTCAACCTCCTTGCCCCGGGGATCTCACGCGTAGATCCCCGGGCGTCCGACACGAAAAAGAAAAAACTATCAATAAACTACCCCTCTCAAAGAGGGTTTTTGCTTCTCAAAAGCAGCAGTGAATGAGACTTGACTTTTTTCACAAGATGGTATACAAGTTTCAGTGAAAGGACGGCAACAGCCATGAGAAGATTGAGAGGACCGGAGGATGTTTCCGTTGGCTCTGCCCACGAACTTTCAGAAAGGCGGCCCGGCGCACCCGCGTGGTTTGACAAGGTCCACGCGCACAGACTCTCACGCCAACCAGACAACGGCGTTGAGTACCTGGAATACGTGCTCGGGTTCTGCTTGCTAGCTGCGCAGCTGCGACGCTACCTGAGCAAAACGTTCGGGGGGATGATCGCTGGATTCGTACAGCGCGGACTCTGTTCCCAGTGGAGCTGGAAGGTCAGCGGCCACTGGGAGAGGCGTGATAATTCGAAGATCGAATTCGAAGCAGCGTCTCTCCTGGTATTCAGCGGAACCGTTTGGTATCAGTGGAACTTCAGAATGGACGGCAGCGCCGAGCTCTACGAGTGGAGCCCTCGTGCGCCGGACAAGACGTGCACCCCATTCACCTCGTGGCGCGCAGCAGAGGAGTCGATTCTGTTGACCTTCCACCACCTGAAGGAAGCCGCTCTTCCCTCGACCATCGCCGAAGGACGTGAAGTGGTGCTCGAAGAGTACAGGAGCGAAGTCGAAGGCGCGTTGCGTGCACGAAGCGTCACCATCCCCGCTCCGCCGGCCGACGACACTCAGGATGAAGCCGGTCTCGCACCCGCGTTCATCATCCCCGTCTGACCCTCTCGTCCTTTATCACACGGCATGGACGGTGAGGTCTCACACAGAGACCGGACGTGGACTTGCTTAAAAAGACCTTCTCGTTTAGACTCTCCGAGTCGGTACACGGGGTACTGATCGCGAACCATCCATGGAGGTCAAATGAAGCTCCTGATCAGGGCTTGGACATTCCTCTGTTGGGTTGTTGCGCGGTACTGGCGTCGACAACCCTCTTTGGAAACGAAGGCACCGTATCCAGGAAGAGGGAGGATGCCCAGGACGAGCGACGGTGTGTCTGCGACGCGTCAGCTCTTGAAGGCCACCGCGCAGAAAACACTACGGAAGGGATGCTGGTCCTCGCCACGGGTCATCATTCCAAAAGCGCGGATCCCTCCGCCGTCGTAGCCCGACGTACGCACCGAGTTCAAGCAAGAGCGTCTGAGTCCATACAGACGCCTCCGCAACAGCGGACTACGAATGGACACTTGTACCGTCAGAGAACATCGCGATCCCTTCGCAGGCAGGCCACAAACCTCCGACGAAAGCGCGGCGCCCTCCTCTGACGGTGTTTCTATTTGCGTTAAAATTTCAAACAACTTCAGCAAGATTCATTCCTGGACGCTGCGTAACGCGCCTATACTCAACCTCTTTTGTTGTTGCGCGAAGTTTATTTGGCACCAGAGCGAGTCGCGCCTGGCGCATTTTGATGACATCCTCAAGACCGCGCGTAGCTAATTGACCAAGGCGCGGATGACGGAGAAGAAAACTTCCTGCGGTATAGACCGGCTTGTAGATCTCACGAGAGACGCCAATCGCCCGCAAAAAGGCAGCGCTCCGCGTGATGAGACGTGGTCCCATAGTCGCACTTTTTCCTGCTTTCGCGAGTTTCGTTGCTACGACTCCGAAGCCCGTGAGATCGATGGCTAAAAAAACCGTGCCCTCAAGTCCGTGCAACACACGCTTCCATCCCTCCAAGGTTTCTCCACCCAACGTTTTCCCTGCAGCAGCCTCTCCGATCATTTTTGCCGGGCCGGCCAAAGGAATAAAATCCATGGCCGCACACGCAAACTCATACAAACGAGATTTTGCCTGCGGGTCCTGTTCCTGAATAATTGCATCAAGATGCTGATACACATCTTCATACATGGCAACCACCTCTGGTGGTAGATGTTGCTTCGCCGACGCCTCTAGTCGTTGAGCAAATTGTTTTGCCAAAGTTCCTGCGTCATCCATGTTGCCTTCGGCGAGGGCGCGCCCCGCAGCTTCCAGCGCCTCGTCCAAACCCGCCATAACACCCGCATACGCCTCAAGCACATGCTTTTGCACAGAATCTGGATCAATACTTGTCCCCTCAAAAGGATTTTCGGCACGCTCACCAGCATCTTCCACGCGCTGGCCGTGTTCATGAGCTTCTGCCGCGAACGTCGCCTGCAACTCCTCCGCAGTCACAACACCTGAACGTCGACGCAATCCATCCAACACAGCGCGCGTTTCTCCGCGAAACGCCTGCTCAATTCCCTCGGTCTGCTCCATGAGCCTTGTGGCGTCGGCTTCTGCCACAGGCGTTGCTTCAACGAAGCGTTTTTTTAAAACCTGCTCTGCACGACGCCTCGTCGTCGAACTCTGTTCGGAGGAGGCGTAAGGTGGATTTTCAAAGCGTGACATATATCCTCAATTGACCTCATCATACACCACGAACTCAGCGAAAGAAATCGCGCAAGAAAAAAACATCCTGCATTGACATAGTGGACCATTTCCTCTACATTCGATCGCATAAAACATCCTCTTGTTGTGCCAATTATGCCCCGCTTTTCCTTGAAAAATCCACTGAATGTCGCGCTGATGCTGTCTGTCGCGCTCGTATCTCTGCTGCCCATCCCATCGCGGGCAATCCCTCTGCCCTCTCCGGGCGACACGGTGACCGCTTTGCCACTAACGGTTGACGCACACACTTGGATCGATCATGCAACCGTAGGCTCACTCTACACCCAAACGCTGCATGCTACTGGCGGCACAGCTCCATATCTTTGGACGTTCATTGGCGGATCACGTCCGGCGGGCATCTCCCTTCATTCAGATGGAACGGTGACCGGTATTCCAAGGACACATGGTCTCTACATCTTTGAGGTACTCGTCACCGATCACAATTTCAACTCGGCACAACAAGAGGTTGAACTGATCGTGAACACGGCTCCGGTATTCACCGGTCGTCTTATCGCCCTCACCCCAATAACTCCCGTAACCTCTATCCACCCGCTACTCGGATATGTTGGAACGACAACGACCCCTTCTTTACCAACCAGACTTCTCCCAACACTCGGTCCAGCGTTTCACTTTGACCCAACGATCACGCTCCCTCATGGACGCGTCGGACAGACGTACATACAGAGCATCCACAATCTGATCGGAGGACAGGCCCCTTTTGCCTGGTCACCGTTAGATGGAGGGGTCCCTTCTGGCCTCACCTTCACGGATGCCGGGGGGTTCAGAGGAACACCAACCACGGCCGGCACCTACACCTTCGACGTTCAGGTCATGGATGATAATTTTGAGATCACGCGAGGGCATGAAACGATCACGATCGATCCGCCTGTGGTTCTTCGTCCAGGGGACCTGCACCCTGTAACGCCGCCTGCTCCATTCACGGTCGGCTCTACTCACACATTTATCGATTCCACCTTCACCCCTCCGCTCTCCATGCCTCCGGCGTACGACGCTCCACACGCGGCCATTGGTCAACGCTATGCAGAACAATTGCATGTCACCGGCGGAGATGGCGGCGTGCTCACCTGGACGGTTGCCGGCGGCGAACTTCCTCCAGGCACGCGTTTGATTCGCAGCGGTTCTATCGAAGGCACGCCAACGCAACACGGTTTATTTCTATTTGATGTGGTTGTCACGGACGGACATCTCTCTATTGCCAGACAACGTGTGCGATTGATCGTTAATACCTACAGAACAACCAGCGAAAGAGGCGCTGCGCAACTTGATCCGATGCGCGAACTGCCTCACGGAGTGATCGGACACAGCTACGCAACAACACTTCCCCCTCTCGGAGGACGTTCCCCATTTACCTGGCATCTTTTGTATGGGGAAATACCAAACGGAGTACATCTGAATTCAAGCAACGGTCATCTGAACGGCGTCCCTTCAGCACATAGTTTGAATGTGTTTGACATTGGCCTCGTTGATGACAACTACACGGTCGCAACACAAACTGAACGTCTCATTATCAACACCAGAAGCTTCGTGCATCCTCCAACGCTGCCGGTTCACATCTCACGGCAAACCTTGCATGAAGGGGTTGCCGGAGAGGTCTACGCTGATCAATTGATCGCAACACACTATGGCCGTCCGCCATTTCAATGGTCACTCCCTGGAAGAACCGGGACCACAATCGTTTCAAGCATTCGCGGACTTTTTCCACCAGTCATCATACCTGAACTGATGCTTGATCCAGTGCATGGGACTGTTCATGGAACAACACCGACCGAAGGAAAAATCACCTTTGACGTGCAGGTACGCGACGATAACTACAACGTGGACAGACAAACTCTACAGATTGTCGTACAGCCTCGATATCGAATCGTCGGCGGTTCGGCCACACCAACCAGCACAACCACCGGACTGAAGGGAACGGGATCGACCTCATCCTCATCTGCTGCAGACACCTTCTCTGGCATGACCATCGCAGATCTTGATGCGAGCGTCTCTCCGGTTACGCAATCAACCTGCAAACAAACCTTCTTCCTGACCGGACACCTCACCACAAACGGACCTGGCTCGGTCACCTATCACTGGCTCTTTAACGATGGAAGTGTTTCACCGGATCAAACCCTGCTTGTCAGCGGAGCAGGAACGACAGAGATCAGCGGTCAGCGCGATCTTTCAACCAGCGGCCTCATCGATGACAGCGCAACCCTCGTCGTCACCTCGCCGAACTCCATCACCTCAAAACCCGTTGCCTTTCATCTAAGCTGCACCTCCTCCATTCCACCGAACCAAACCCTCCCACCAAACACAAACGCCAACGCGTCGTTGATGGTTGACGGTGGTATCGGCGATAAAGCTGACTGCGGCACACATCGCTTTACCTTCACGGGCAGCATCAGCAATGGCTTACCGGGAGACGTGAAGTACCAATGGGTACGCAGCGACGGCGTGACGTCTGCCATGCAGGTCATGACCTTTACGGCCGCCGGTTCAAACCCCGTGAGTTACGTGTGGGACGTGTCTGATAATTTTAGCGGCTGGCTAAAACTCGTGCTCGTAAGCCCAAACAGCGCACAGGCTGAAGCAGACATCTCGCTCACACAAAACTGCCAGGCAACGACAAACGGTCCAACAACACCAAACGGCAGTGACAAACCAACGTCACTTCCACCACAACAATTGCTGCAGTAAAAAACAAAAAACCACTCTTGATCGGGTGGTTTTTTGTGTATGTGTATGTTCTCGAGATCCATGCGTGGACAAAGCATCTCCGCTTGACAGAAATTCTGTTTGATGCTATCTTGTATTTCCCGTAAACATGTTTCGCCCGTTCTTCGCGAGCCCGACCGCTGTCGGACTCGTGAGATGACAGTTTTGCGAACATGGGAGAGAAGCATGCTGAGTTTGGTCAGAACGGCTGATACCGGAACCCGCCGCGAGAGGCGGGAACGCTACCGCGCAGAAAATAGGCGCGGGCGGCTCCAGGCCAGGCACGTGTGCCGCCAGGCAACGTTGCTCGAGGATCGAGACGTCACCTGCGTCGCGCCCAGGCCGATCCCGGAAACCTACGACCGCGGACAGTCCGCGGCGCTCTCGTTCCGGAACCTGGAGCGCTGGGTGATCGATCGCGTGGATCACTCGTGGGCGAACATCCAGATGGAGTTGCGCCGGACGATCACCTCGATCACGGAGCGGAAGCATGCCTTCAACCAGCTCATCCTCTGGATCAGGCGGGGGAAGTTCCTGATCGATAAGAACGAGCGCCTGCAGCTCGCGGCTTCGCACTCGAGCAACAGCAACCAGCCGCGCCGCGTGCCGCGCAACACCTCCGAGCTGCGCACCTGGCTCAACGGCCGCCGGATCGGGGAACTGTACGTCCTCGAAAACACGGTGCAGGACGGAGACCAGAAGCCCAAGGAGCGTTGGATCTCCGGCCTGTTCTGGTACCGCTGGAACAGCGACGCGAAGAAGTTCCTCCCGATCGCCAAGCTGACGGCGGAGGAGAGCGCGCTGTTCTTCGAGCACATCCCCGTCCGGTGGTACGAGGAGTGCCGGAACAAGACCCAATTCGACGCACTGCCCACCAAGCTCGTCCCCGCCAGCCTCCTGGCGACCGCGCTCACCGCCGCGGCCTAGCGCCCTTCACTCGTGCACGCAAGGTGCACGCTGGGCCCATTCGTTCTGAATGGGCCCGCATCACGAGCATTTGATTCAACCTCAAATGATCATGAGGCGACAAACAAAAAAACGATCAACAAGACTGATCGTTTTTTTGTTTTCTATGAAATAATTCTCACCCCACCAAAATCATCGTAAAAAAATTCGTGGTGACTGTGAATTGATCCGATAAAAATACGGTTCTTCGGAACGTGATGCGTTCTCGAGAACTGATCAACCGTGGCCGGACTAAACACCTGATCAATATACGCGTAATCAATGTTGAAATGCGGAAACACGCCGGCTTTTTCTAGCTCGGGAAGAATATGCTGGATCTCCTCGCGCTGTCCGCGGTCGCCCAACTTACAGTGCACGATCGTGATGTGTTGCCCATTTTCGTTATCGTTAATGTACTTCAAGGTGCGAAATAATTTTCCCGTATGATGCAGGAAGACATACAGCCGCGCATTCGCCGTACGCTCATACGCGTGGAGAACTTTTCGACGTAGCACCGGAATAAACGTCAACAAGCGCTCAAGGCGATGCAAAATATTCCGTCGAAAAATCACCGCCATAGCCAACGCGATCGCCGGAATAAAATACAGCAAAAAGTACACGGCGTTGCGTGAATCGATCAGCAAATTTCCCACCAGACCCGCAAGAGTAGCTGAAAAAGCGAGAATCACGACCAGCGTCGGAGCACGATACGGACGTTTCAGGTCTGGGCGCGTTTGTCGCAAAATCAAATTCGCCGCGGCAAACATGGTCATCACCCCAAGAAAACTAATCGTGTACACACCCGCCAGTGACAGCAGATCACCGCGCGTCAAAAAGAGGATCGAGGAACACAAAAGAAAAAACGCGATAATGATACGCGGATGCGACCCGTCCACATTTCTCTTGGCCAAAAAAACCGGCAAACAATCATCCAACGACATGCGATAGATCAAACCTGACACACCGATGTACCCGGTCAACACCGCACCACACAAAACCAGAAACGCGTTAATCGCGATCCATCCAAGAAAAAACAGCCCTCCGATTTGATAGGCTGCCGTCGCTAACACAAAGTCTTTTGCCTGCACAATCTGATTCACGTTTAAGACGCTCAACACGACCTGCGCGATCAAAGGATTAAACACCAACACGCCGAGCGTCATGTTGCGCAAAGTTTTTTTGAAGACACCTGGGGCCTGCTCTTCCACAAAATTTGCCGAGCTTTCAAACCCAGACACCCCGAGCAAACAGGCGGAAAACGCGAGGAACAGCGTTGGCCACAATCCATGATGAGACTGCACGATCGCCTGAGTCGCTGCCGCGTTGGCCGCATGCAAATCCACATGCAATAAAAAGGCGTACGTCAGCCCCACGATCGCAAACACCGTCAAGGTAATCACATGAAACACAAAAATCCCTGCTGCTACGCGCGCCGAATCCTTCACCCCCGCGATCACAAGCAACGCGAATGCCCCCAACACCAAAATCACCGCAGGCAATGTCCACGCATGCAACTGATCAACGCTGATATTGAGTTGAGTGAGTGGAAGTAATTTTTCAAAAAACGTAAACAGATATTCCACCGCCGTCTTTGCCGAAATCACCGACGTAGCTGTGTACGAAAGGATCGTCATCACCCCCGCAAACGCCGCCGTGACCTTTGAGGTCGCATTCAACAACGCGTTGTACGCTCCGCCGTTCACCGGTAAGGCCTCAACCACTTCACGGTACACGCTTCGATATAACACCAACACACATGCCACCGCAAACAACACGAACGGCGCATACGCTCCCGCAAACACCGCCGCAATGCCCGACACATACAACGCAGAGCTCAAAATATCATTCCCACAAATCGTGGTCGCGAAAAATTCTCCTAATTTTGTATGTACTTTTTTCACGTCCGACATATGTTCTGCGCATATATGTTAGCATAATCTCCACTTCATCTCGTTGTGCATAAGTTGTTTTTCATACAAAAGAACTACGCAAACAAAAAAACACGCCCATTCGACGCGCTTTTTTGTTTGTAAAAACTATTACAACACCGCTTCCTTCGCCGCCTTTGCCACACGGAATTTCACCACTGTCTTGGCAGGGATCTGAATCGAAGCACCGGTTGCTGGGTTGCGGCCCATGCGCGCATCGCGATGAACCTTTACCAACTTGCCTAAGCCTGGAACGACAAATTCGCCGTTCTTTTTGACCTGCACGTAAGCCAACTTCACCAGGTTGTCCATCATCATCACCACATCCTTCTTGGTCAGCCCACTCTTCGCGGACAACTCTTGCATGAGTTGAGACTTTGTCATCTTCGACATAAAGATCTGATAAAACCCGTAATGAATTAAATATAAAATGGGTTTGCGAGCACATTATGCAGGCATATTCTTGAAAAGACAAGAAAACCCCACGAAAACGTCAAGAGGGGGCGCTCGGAAATACGCATCTTCCCGAATCGCTGTTGTGAGCGTCTCCTGTTTCTGTTATAACGTTCACATGTCAGACGCCTCATCTTTTGGAGGAGATACCAAGATCGGTCAGTCCATTCTTGGACCCTACGAACAGCTGTTTATCCGCTGGGCAATTCCGCGTCTTCCGCCCTGGCTGCATTCCTATCATCTCGTGCTTTCTTCCATTCCGATCAGTCTCGCGATCATCTTATTTTCTGATTTCGCGAAGAACAATCCCCTGTGGCTCTGGGCCGTATCCGGCTTAATCGTTCTCCAATGGATCACCGACTCATTCGATGGCGCTCTGGGCAGATTCCGCAAGGAAGGGCTGATTTTATGGGGATATTACATGGATCATCTGCTCGATTATTTTTTTCTTGCCGCCATTCTTATCGGGTACATGCTGCTCCTGCCTGATCATTTCAAATATTTGCAGTTTTTTGTGCTGACCGTCTTTGGTGGATTCATGATCAATTCATTTTTGGCCATGGCAACGACTCAGGAGTTTCGCGTGTCACATCTTGGTGTAGGCCCAACAGAGGTCCGTCTCGTCTTCATCCTCATCAACAGTCTGATTTTCTTTTTTGGAAAAACCTATCTCGGTGGAACGCTCCCCTACGTTCTTGGACTCTCCTTCCTGGGCTTGGTGCTCATCGTCTATCGGACACAACGCGATCTCTGGGAGGAAGACAAACGTCGCGCTGTAAAACATCGGACAAGCACCTCTACGATCACAAAAGGTTGATCTGTTGGCGATATCATTTTGCAAAATAATACGATTTGTACGTAGCGGTCGTCTTCGGCCAGGTAAATGAAGGATAGAGAGCGCTCGCATTCTTCGAATACACGTCGTAGGAATCGAGAATCGTTTGAATCTTCTCGGCAATATCTGCTGGAGATTGTTGTTCGGTTAAAAGACCCGTTTTTCCATCCTGAATTGCGCTCTCAATTCCACACCCACGACTCCCGACAGCCGGTTTTCCAAATTGATAGCCCTCGACAATAACAAGACCAAAGCCTTCAAAATGATGATAAGTCTCATCCGTAAAAGAATTAAGCGCGAAGACGGTGCAAGTCGAATAAAAATACGCGAGCGCACGCTCATCCGCATCTGAGACGACACGAAGATGTGCTGAAAGGCCACGCTCTGCCGCGTAGCTCTTCATCTGTTCCGCATACGCATTTCTTGTAGAACCGACGGCAATATATAAAATGCTTGGATACTTTTTCTTGAGAATCTCCACAGCCTTGAACGTCTCGAGCTGACCTTTTCGGGTTTTAATAGCACCAACCGTCAACACAATAGGGTGACGAGATGAATCAATAGCGTATTTTTTTGAAAATGCCTCGCGCTCGTCTGCAGAAATTTCTGGAAGCGGTGAATTTCCCATCAATACGGTGAGCAGTTTTTTTTCTGAAACTCCGGCCTTAGCAATCTGCTCCTTCGTGTAATCACTGATACAAAAAACATTTGCTGCGCGAGCAAATGCACGACGGGTCAGCCAACGCTGACCAAAAATATAAAACGGGGCCACGGAATAGGTACCGACACCGCTGATAAACAGTCTCTTCGATGTTCCCAACACCGCCCACCAACCATAGATTGCATACGGCCACCCATCCATCGCATGAACAGCCTGCACATTCTTCACCGCGCGACGCACCTTCATCATGTTGCGCAAAAAAGCTAAGATCGTTGAACGACCCGAGACCGATTCAAGCGTCGTCACAGGAAACGGCACCTCGCCCGCAACCTCAGCACACACAGAAACAGCAACGCCCTGAGCACGCAAACCATCGATCACTGAGCGACTTAGGGTATTTGCTCCCGAATGTTCGCCTAATTTAAGACTGATAATCAACACGTTCATACCAAAAACTATACGAAAATTGACGCACTGCGTCAATTTTCGAAACACTCGTCTACAAAACTAGTTCCGCGCTAATTCGTAGTCAACCATGATCTTCACCAAGCCAGCAAAATCCACTTTTGGCTCCCAACCCAACTCCGTACGCGCCTTTGAAGCATCGCCGATCAGTTCATCTACCTCGGCAGGACGGAAAAATTTTGGATTAATTCTCACGAGCACCTGCTTCGTTGTTGCGTCCTTTCCAACCTCATCTACACCCTGACCCTCCCAAGCAATCGTGATCCCAAGATGTTTGAACGCCGCTTCTATAAACTCACGAATACCGTGGTTCCTCCCCATGGCAAGCACGTAATCTCCTGGCTTATCCTGCTGCAGCATCTGCCACATCCCAACGACATAGTCACCGGCATAACCCCAATCGCGTTTTGCATCAAGATTCCCGATCTCAAACGATTCAATCTCTTTACGTACAACTTTGACCGCGTTACGTACGATCTTCTTGGTCACAAACTCTTCGCCACGCATCTCTGATTCATGATTAAACAAAATCCCGTTCGACATGAACAGATTATAGGATTCACGATAATTCTTGGTTGTCCAAAATCCCGCGAGCTTTGAAACGCCGTACGGACTGCGTGGATAAAACGGCGTAGTCTCATTCTGTGGCTTTGTCTCTGTCGCTCCATATAGCTCTGATGTCGCAGCAAAATAGAAGCGTGTTTTTGGACTGTATTCCTTCACGGCATTTACCAAATTCAATGTTCCTCCAATATTAATATCATATGTCGAATGGGGGTTGCTAAAACTCACGCCCACAAAACTCTGCGCCGCAAGGTGATACACCTCATCGAACTGTTCATTTTTGATCAAACTGCTCACGATCGCATGGTCTGTCACGTCACCCCAATGAATGCGAATCTTATTAAACATTTCTTTGTCGAGATGCTGCAGATTGCCGTAGGACATCTGGCTATTGCGACGCACAAGGCCGTGTACCTCATATCCTTTTTCCAGCAAAAACTTGCTCAAAAAATACCCATCCTGTCCTGTAATTCCGGTGATCAGTGCTTTTTTCATGGGTCGATTATAGATTTTTGGTCCAAGCGTGTCAAAAGAATCTCTACGCTCCCAAGACATATGCTACCGTCCACAAAAAACTCGTATTCGGTTGACGATGGAATAAACTCGTGAACTTCCTCAATCCCTTTACCTCCTGTTTCCCATTTCTTGGATAACGCACGCGATACATCAAGGTATTCCAGATCGCTTTGTCATGCGCATTCTTCAGATGTGGCGCGCGATGAAACATGACCTTAAATGCCGCGCTGAGAACCGGCGTTTGGTGCTGTTCCTGCTTTAGGTCTCGATGAATCGGAAGCTGCCCTGTGGCTACGCGTTCAAGATCCGCGACCGTCAGATACTCTTCAAGCGTTTCAAATCCATCTCGAACAAGGGTCTGACGACCATTCACGCCAAGCAGCTTCGTTGCGTTCGTTGTGCCATTCGCGATGAACGTCGCAAACACATCAAGCTGATCCTTTGTCAGATGCAGATGAGCTGCGCGCGCATCTTTCAGAACCGTCTGCGTATCCTGTGCACTCGAGGCCGCCTGTTGCGTCACGAGTGGCTGTGTAACGAGTGGTAGCAAAGACATGTTCACCGTTGGTTGAACAGGAGGGACAACGTTCGGGCCTGAAGGAAGAATAAGCAAAGGCGCTGACGATCCACCCCCAACAACGCCCCCTCCTCCACCGCCACCACCTCCAAGATACTCGACAACTGTCACGCTCAAAGGCGGAAGGGTAAGAGAGCTGTATCCATAAGCCAATGACGTCACACGATAAGGAACAGAATCAACATGAACGCCGATATGTGGATCAACGTTCGGGGCCTGAATATTGATCGTCTGAGGAATATCCCAGGTACTGGAGGTGAAGTATAGCGTAATCGGAACCGCTGCAAGCTCCGTTGGAAGACCGAGAACGATCGTGACCGTCGAGGTCGGAGCGCTCGTCAATGCGATCGTGTAGTTGCCCGGAGGACCGTCTTTGTTCAAAGAGATGCTCGATTTTGAAAGCGTCACCCCGGCCGTATTGTCATTGATTATCGTGTAGGTGTACGTGGTAAGCGTTCCAAGCGTTGCAAAAGTTGAACTTGAAAGACTGATGATAATCGTTTCATCTGGCTTCGCAACCTGATCGCTCACGATGCTGAGCGGGATAGTCGTACTCGTATCACCAGGAAGAATGGTTGCCGTGCCCGATGCGAAGGCATAGTCCACTCCGCCACCGACAGCCGTTCCCCCAGTAACCGCGTAGTTCACGGTTACCGTTTCAAAGTGCGGTGTGCTCAACACAATATGGATGGATGTTGCTGTCACACTTTCAAGACCTGAAGATGCTGCTTGCTCAAATTGAATGAAACGCGGAACTGCGTCGACATGAAAAGCAATCAATCCGCCGTTCGCCGCAACATAACTAGACTCAGCCGCAGAGGCATCAATCGCTTTCACGCGCCAATAGTACGCACCATCTGGAAGCGTTTGACCAAAAGCGCCTGACGCATATGATCCGGCACCCGCATCCTGACCAACCTGAAACGTCTGAACGCCTTGAGCCGCAAGAGCAGAGGTATAATCAACAACAGGAGAACTAAACGTACTCGTGGTATCAATTTGAATTTCAAACTTATCTCTATCCCCGACGTCCGGATCAGTAACATGAAAACTGAAAATCGGATTATTCGTGCCCGTTGTGCTCCCATTCGTAAGAGCGAACTGGCCAAGGGTGTCGGGAATGTTTGGTGGTTGATTCAAAAGCCAATCCATACCTAAGAGTTCCAGTAGAAAATGCTAAGGCTGCAAATATGCCATCGGATAAAATTGAGAAAGCGATAAATAAAGGTATGGGTAAATCAGAAGGTGATTCTTTATTTGAAAAAACATACGAAATAAACGGTTTTGGAGGTGTAACAATATTGGTTGATTGCGAAACCGAAAATTCAAACAGAACTATTGGCGAAATAAAAATCATTGTTAATAAATCTGGTGCAAAAATGGTCCCAGAAGGCTCCTTATCGTGGAACTTTAATGAATTAGGAAGGATTGTAATATCTAAAAAAGATAACATTGATGAAACTCTTTTAAATATTATGTCTATTGACGGTGTAGTAGATGTTTTAAACGAAGATGATCAAATTACAATTTATACAAATAAAGGAAATTTGAAATCTGTTTTAGACGGAAT
>CAIKOH010000054.1 GCA_903829075.1 Candidatus Uhrbacteria bacterium | reverse complement strand
GGTTGAAGCACATCATCTCTTGATCAGCTTTGCCGGTGCGCAGGGAAATTTGTCGACCACACCTAAAGCTCAGGCGCTTGCAAAAATTCAGGAGTTGAAGAAGGTCATCACCCCACAAAATTTTGATCAGATGGCCAAGGCGAATTCTCAAGAGCCGGGCGCAGCGCAGAGCGGTGGTGATTTGGGATGGTTTGGAAAGGGAGCCATGGTCGAACCGTTTGAGAATGAGGTCTTCCCACAAAAAGTAGGAACTGTTTCTGATGTCGTCGAGACACCATTCGGTTTTCACTTGATCTGGAAAACCGCTGAACGTCCTCTGCGCGATGTGCAGGTTCAGCTTATTGAGATCAAGAAGCAGACGGCTGCAGACGTGGTTGCACCAGATCCGTGGAAGAGCACACAACTGACGGGTAAGCAGCTCGCTTCCGCGCACGTGAATTTTGACAATCAGACGGGTGCTCCGCTGGTATCGTTGCAGTTTGACAGCGAGGGCGCCAAATTGTTTGGAGATTTGACCAAGGCGAATTTAGGAAAACGTATCGGTATCTTTTTGGATGGCCAGTTGATCTCAAGCCCAGTGGTTCAATCGGAAATTGTCGGGGGCAACGCTGTTATCCAGGGAGATTTCACGCTTGACCAGGCTAAGCTCTTAGCGACGCGTCTGCAGGCCGGTGCGTTGCCGGTGCCGATTCATTTGATCGATCAGGAAACGGTCGGTCCAACGCTTGGAGCGGATTCGTTGCGCGCTTCGTTGCTTGCGGGCGCATGCGGATTCTTGCTCGTCGCCTTGTTCATGATTCTGTTGTATCGCTTGCCGGGATTAGTGTCCGTGGTCGCGTTGGTGTTGTACGCGGCCCTGTCGCTCGCCATCTTCAAGTTGATTCCGGTGACGTTGACGCTTTCTGGCATCGCAGGTTTCATCTTATCGCTAGGAATTGCAGTGGATGCGAATGTCTTAGTGTTTGAACGGTTGAAAGAAGAATGGCGCACCGGTAAGACGCTCGGCCCTGCACTTGAAGAAGCCTTTGTCCGCGCCTGGCCGTCCATTCGTGATGGACATGCCACGGTGTTGATTTCCTGTGCGGTTTTGTACTGGTTCTCCTCCTCCATCATCAAAGGTTTTGCCTTGACGCTCGCCGTTGGTGTTCTCACTTCATTGTTCACGGCCGTGGTATCTGCGCGAACCTGGCTGCGCTTCTTGAGCTGGACGGGACTCTCTTCGCAAGGTTGGCTGTTCTTAAAGCCGCGTAAATAAATTATTTTATGTTAAAACTTCAGGTAGTACGCTGGCGTTCGATCTGGTACACGATTTCCGGTCTCTTAATCGGAGGTTCAATTCTGGCGTTGGGAGTTTGGGGGTTGCGACAGGGGATTGAATTCACCGGAGGGTCATTGTTGGCGGTGCATTTTTCTCATGCGCGTCCAAGCATCCAGACCATGGAGCAGGCGATCTCGAATGCGCATATCGACACCGCGAGCGCCGTAGTACAGCCCGTGGGCGACACGGATGCGCAGTTTCGTTTGCCAACGCTTACGACGGCACAGCACGATGCGCTCATGACCTCGCTCAAGGCGGTTCAGGGTGATGTGACGGAACTGCAATTTGATACGGTTGGCCCCGTTATTGGTCAGGAGTTGCGTCAGAAATCCGTCGAAGGATTGGCGATAGCTCTGTTTGCGATCATGATCTACGTGGCTTATGCGTTTCGTCAGGTGTCGTTGCCGGTACAGTCATGGAAGTATGGTATCGTGACGATCATTACCGCGTTTCATGATGTGATCGTTCCGATCGGCGTGTTTGCCATCCTGGGACATTTTGCCGGGGTAGAAATTGGCACGCCATTCATCGCCGCCATTTTGACGATCTTGGGATATTCGATCACGGACACCATCGTTGTCATGGATCGTATTCGTGAAAATCTGCAAAAAGAAACCGGCACATTCTCTGAAATCGTTGAAATGGCTGTGCATCAAACCTTTTTGCGCTCATTCAACACCTCAGCCGCGACCTTGCTGACCCTGTTCGCCATCTTCTTTTTTGGAGGTGCATCTCTACGAGACTTTACCCTTGCCTTGATCATCGGTATCGCGACCGGAACCTATTCCTCGATCTTCATCGCGTCACCGTTGCTGGTGAGCTGGGAGAAGTGGAGTCGTACGCATGCGGCGCAGGCAGCCGTGGTCAACAAATCAACCAAGAAAAAATAAACCAACAAGAAATAAACAAGAGCCTCGCTTCCGAGGTTCTTTTTTATTCGTAGCGCAAAGCCTCAATCGGATTCAGCTTGGCCGCGCGTCGCGCCGGGAAGTATCCAAAGATGATGCCGATAAGCGCTGACACGGTGAACGCAATCGCGGCACCGCTCCAAGGCATGACGAATGACCAGCCGGCTTGGATGTGGGAAATGACAAGGATTGCGAGATAAGCGACACTTGTGCCGAAGATAATGCCGATGATCCCAGCGACGCTTGTAAGCAGAATTGCTTCGAATAAAAATTGTTTCAGAATGTCGCCATGTTTTGCGCCAAGCGCTTTGCGTAGACCGATCTCGCGCGTGCGTTCAGTCACGGTTACGTACATGATATTCATGATACCGATGCCTGCAACCACGAGCGAAATCGAAGCGATGGAGCCAAGAAGTAGTTGCAAGATGTTCGAGATGACCGCGGTACGTTGGACGGCATCTTCTTGTGTAGCGACTTTAAAATCATCTTTTGAGAGATCGTTATTTGGGTTGTTGATATTGTGCATTTCGCGTAAGCGAATGCGGATCAACGTCTGGGCTTGACTTGGAGATGTAGAGCCAGTTTTGACGGTGAGAAAATTTATGTGCGTGTTGTGATAGAGATCCATCGAAGCGGTATAGGGGATATAGACCTCGTCATCAACATTTGAAAAAAAGCGAGTGCCGGCAGGAGCCAGAACGCCAATGACATGAAAGGTTTGTGTGCCGATTTTTAGATTCGTATTCACGGGTGCGGCTTCGCCGTAGAGGTTTTTTTCCACGTTTTGGCCGATGATCACAACGCGACTATGGCTATCAAGATCGTTCTGATCCAAATAACGCCCTTGGCTCATCCCTGTGTTATAGATAACGAGTTCATCAGGCGTACTACCGACCACCTGCACGCGCATGTTGGCTCCGCCGTACGTTAAAAGATCAGAGGTGATGATGTTGGCGTTGACTGCTTTTGGCCAGGGTAAGGCCTTGAGTGCTTTATAATCTTTTTCGGTGAGCGTTTGTTTGGTGTCGGCTGATGGAGCCCCACCCCGCGTATCATTCCCTTTGCCGTTGGCGACAAAGACAGCATCGCTCCCAAATGAGGCGACCTGTGAAAGCAAGAATTGCTGCGCCGCTTGTCCAACGGAGAGCATGAGGATGACTGAGCTGATACCGATCACAATGCCAAGCATCGTCAACGCAGAACGGTTACGGTTAACGTTGAGCGCCTTGAACGAAATGCGGATGAGATCACGGAGGTGCATAGGAGGGTATTTTATTCAACTCGCAACGCTTCAATCGGATTGAGTTTTGCGGCACCGCGTGCGGGAAAATATCCGAAGATGATGCCGATCGCCGCAGATACGCCTACACCAAGTGCGACGCTGCTCCAAGAAATCGCAAAGGTCCAGCCCGATTGAAACAGGCTGATGAGTGCAATGCTCAGCCAGGCGCCACTAATTCCAAGCGCTGTGCCGATGGCTCCTCCCGCTGTCGTCAGCAGACCGGCTTCAAATAAGAATTGCCCTAAGATATCACCCTGTTTTGCACCAAGTGCTTTACGTAGACCGATTTCATGCGTGCGTTCAGTCACGGTGACGTACATGATGTTCATGATGCCGATGCCACCCACGAGCAGGGAGATTGCGGCGATAGAGATTAGCAGGATTTTGAGGATGTTGGTGATCTGATCCACAGTTTGAATGAGATCGGCCTGTGTCTGTACGTTAAAGTCGTCTTTGGTCAGATCGCCACTCGGATTGTCGAGATGGTGTGAGTCGCGCAGCAGATACTGGAGTTGAATTTTTGCGGTGTTCACTGGTAGCGATGAGCGCAACGTAATTTCTGTGAGATATTGTTTGTTATACAGATCGAGTGCAGCGGTTACGGGGACGTAGACATTCTTGTCCGTATTTTGAAACGCCTTCGTGCCCGCACTTTTCATGACACCGATGACGCGAAACCCTTGGCCGGATATTTTTACGATGCGACCCAGAGGATCCTCGTTGCCAAAAGCACTATTCGCGATCTCGCTGCCGAGCACCGCGTTACGCGTGTGTCCCGTAACGTCTGCATCAGATAAGAACGTGCCTTGGGCGACCTGAAGATCGTTGAGCTGTAGTTCATCTGGCATGGTGCCCATGACCTCTACGGAAGTGTCGAGTCCATTGGCGATCAGTTCATCTTGTTGAGTGTCGAGTCCGGTAATGGCTTCGATCCAGGTTTGAGCGTGGATGGTTGTGACGTCCTTCATGGTGAGCGAACCTTTGGTGAACAGACTTGGTTGACCCTGTGTGCTGGACGGTCCATTCGCAACGAAGATCGTGTTTGAACCAAAAGAGGAAATTTGATCCACGATAAATCGTTGCGCGGCTTCACCGATCGATAACATCAAGATCACCGCCATGACGCCGATGATAATGCCAGACATGGTGATCATCGAACGGCTTTTGGTGCGGCGTAAACTATCGAATGAACTGGTGATGAGGTCGGAGAAGGTCATGTTATTTTAACAAGATGTTTTCTGTTGCCGAGCGTCTATTTTTTACAACCTCGTCTGATTGAAGCAACCCATCTTTGATACGCAGGATGCGTTCTGCGTGTTCTGAGGTGTAGGTTTCATGCGTGACGAGAACGATGCTGTGTCCCTGTTTTTCATTGAGGTTTTGAAGAATCTCCATAACCTGTCCGCCAGAGACGGAGTCGAGGTTACCGGTCGGTTCATCGGCGAAGATGACCGCGGGGTTGCGAACCAAGGCACGAGCAATGGCGACGCGCTGGCGCTCGCCTCCTGATAGCTGGTTCGAAAGATTTTCTGCACGGTGCGTGAGGCCGACCGAGGCAATCGCCTGATGTGCGAGCTGTTCGCGTTCTGTTTTTGAGATATTGGAGTAGAGCAGGGGAAGCATGACGTTTTCTAGAACACTGGTGCGCGGCAACAGGTTAAAGGCTTGAAAAATAAAGCCAATGCGTTCGCCGCGAAATTCAGCGAGCTGTTCTTCATCAAACGTAGAAACGTCCTTGCCTTCAAACAGATATGTGCCGCTTGTTGCCCGATCAAGAAACCCAAGGATGTGCATCAGGGTCGATTTACCGGATCCAGACGGTCCCATGATTGCCATGAACTGTCCGCGCGGAACCTGAAAACTGATTCCATGCAGCACTGGGGTCAAGACGCCATCGTTTTCGTAGCTTTTTTTGAGATTTGTGACACGAATGACATCAGGGGTTGGCATATTATTGTTGACTCACGATCAAGGTTTGGCCTTCTTGTAGACCGTCCGTGACCTCGACCTGTCCATTGTCCCCATGGAGGCCAAGAGCGATATTTTCAGATTGTGCTTGCGTATTTGTCAGAATCAGGACCGTGGTTGAAGTAGAGTTGGCTTGCGTGTGCACGGCGCGCAACGGAATGAAGATTACGTTGTCGCGTTCGCCGGTCCCAATGGTGACGTTGGCGGTCATGCCTGGCTTGATATCGTGGCCGTTCGCATCAAGGCTAAGATTAACCTGATAGTAGATTGCGTCTTGAACTTTGGTTTGATCGGGTTGTTCAGAGATGACCATGCCTTGGAACGGTACGCTGTCACCAAACGCATCGAGGGTCATGCTTGCTTTTTGTCCGACCGAAATTTTCGCGATATCTGCTTCCGGCACGAGTGCCTGCACGTCCAACATTTCATTTCCGATCAGGGTGACGACGGTTTGTCCTGCGAGGATCTGTTCGCCTGGTGCCGGGGCGATGTTGGTCACAACCCCGTCAACCGGCGCTGTGATGCGCGTGTCATTCAGATGGTTGACGGCCTGTTCAAGAGCGGTCTGTGCGTTTTGAAGTTGTGCGCGTAAGGCGCTGACATCAACTTGGCGTGGAGGAGCCTGCTTTGAGGCGAGGCTTGCTTGAGCGGCAAGTAGAGCCGCATGCTGAATGGAGACGGCGTCTTGCGCAGTTTGTACCAGCGTTGTGCGGTTGTGATCAGCGATCGTGAGGTTTGCTTGTGCGGTTTGAAGTGCATTTTGAAGCTGCGCGTGACTTGTGTCGCGTGCGCGTTCGCTGCTTAAAATGTTCTGCGCAGCTGTGCTGACGCTCGCATACTGTCCGCTGATCGCGCTGCGATCAGCTTCAATCGCCGCCTGCTTTGCGCTGAGCGCCGCTTCTGTAAAGTTGAAGTTGGTTAATGTGCCAGCGAGCGTTCGTTGAACATCATCGAGATAGGTTTGAACACAGTGCAATCCATCAAGCGTTAAACTTGAAGCCGCGCTTGTGGTTCCATCTGTGGATGAAGTTTCAACATTTTGAATCGCCGTCGCGATGGCATCGCGTGATTGTTTGCAGGTCACGTATTCCATGCGGGCATCCTGTAGGGCCTGTGTGGCGTTGACGCCGAGAACGTTTTGATAACTGAGATTTGCTCCGGTGTTGTCTACACCAATGATCGCGTCGCCATCCGTGAGGGCGGTTTGGAGAGAGCCAAATGCGGTCTGCAAGGTGTTCGCGAGAGCGACATTCGCGTTATTTACGGTTTGATCGTTTGATGCATCACCGTTGTTTGCATTTGCCTGAGCTGTCGTAACGGCTAGGCTCGCCACCTGATATTGATCTTCGACATTTTGACGCGTGGTCGCGAGATCGCTCACCGCTTTGTCATAGGCAGCTTGCGCCTGTGTCACGTTGGCCTGAGAGATGGAGATGTCCTGTGAGGTCGCCCCCGCTAAACGCGCTTGAAGATTTGATGACGCTGTGGCGACATTCGCGCGAGCAAGATCGACAGCGTATTGCGCGTCAGCGGGATCCAGTAGCGCCAAGGTGTCGCCCTGTTTGATTTTTTGTCCCACAACAACGGCGACGTTTGAAAGCTTGCCGCTTGCTTTGAAGGAAAGATCGATACGATTCGCAGGAGACACCTGTCCCGTTACTTCAACTGTTTGCAAGACGTTTCCACGCTGCACGGTTTGTGTTTCGTACACAGGGGTTTTTGCTGCGCTACGTGCATGCCAAAACCAGGCGCCGCCACCGACGATAATGAATCCAAGAAGAATCAACCACCAGCGTTTTTTGAGATTTGACCAGAGAGAAGTAGGCATAGCAGAGGATATTATTTTTTGTTGACTGTAAGAAGCTGTTGTTCCATGCGATCAAGAAACGCGCGCATATGTTCAACGGGAAAGAGAAGGACGGGTCCATTTTTATTGCGCATACACATGATTGTGCTCCCAGGTTTGAGGCCAAGTTGATCGCGTAATTCTTTTGGAATGACGATTTGACCCCGTGGGCCTATCGTCGTCGTCGCCATAAATGCATCGGAGGGATCCGGTGGGATTGGTGATCCTGTCTGGCGAGATTTGAGTGAAAGGGTTTTTGGCATAGGTTCATGTATGAATAGTAGGACATTTCCTACATATGCGCAAGTCGATCCGAGAAGGTCCCGTCAAGCTTGACGGGCGTCTTCAAAAACGATATTCTCAGCTTACATTTTTTACGGCCTCTTCGTCTATCGGTTAGGACAGTGGCTTTTCAAGCCATTAAGAGGGGTTCGACTCCCCTAGAGGCTACCAAAAGATTCTTCTCAATAAGAGGAGAATCTTTTAGCTCATGGATAGGTGATGAATGAGAAATTCGACATTTTTTGACTTCCCCTGTCTCCATCGCGTAAGCTGTGGACGTATGCGCATCTCCCAATCGTTGTTCCGCACGGTCAAGCAGGCTCCTCATGATGCCGAATCCGTCAACGCCAAGCTGTTGTCACAGGCGAGTTTTGTCCATCAAGAAATGGCCGGCGTCTATTCCTGGTTGCCCTTTGGATTGCGTGTGATGCGTAAAATTGAAGCGATCATTCGCGAGGAGATGAATGCCTTGGGATCGCAAGAGGTGCTGATGCCTGCACTTCAACCAAAGGAAAACTGGCTTACTACCAAGCGTTGGGACACGGTTGACGTGCTATTTAAGATTCCAAGTCAGACGGGCAAAGAGTATGCGCTCGGTCCAACAGCAGAAGATGTAGTTACGCCGCTTGTGCAACAGTTTGTAAAATCCTACAAAGATTTGCCGACGTCCGTGTATCAAATTCAAAATAAATTCCGGGACGAGCTGCGAGCCAAATCTGGTGTGTTGCGTGGGCGAGAGTTTGTGATGAAGGATATGTATTCATTTCATGCCTCGCAGGAAGATTTTGAAACATTTTATCAACGCGTGATCCCAGCCTATCTCAGAGTGTTTCAGCGTTGTGGTGTGGAAGTAAAGGTCACGGAGGCGTCAGGTGGAGATTTTTCCAAGTCTGTGTCGCATGAATTTCAGCTCATCACGCCTGCGGGAGAGGATAAGATTCTTGCCTGTCCAAACTGTACCTTTGGTCAAAAT
>CAIKOH010000053.1 GCA_903829075.1 Candidatus Uhrbacteria bacterium | reverse complement strand
CGTTAAAAGGTCGGAGTCCGTTATTTGATGATAGCTCGAGAAAGAATGTTGCGCGGACAGGAGAGGATGCAAGTTCCATCGAGATCATGCCTGGCAAGAAGGATCGTGTGGGGCTGGTTGATCGTAGAGAGACGGCCGCTTCCGTATTTTTTTATCAGGGACAAAGACTGGTTGAAGAGCGGGCTGGCATTGAAGACTGGTATGGTTCATCGGTCATTAAGTTGCGGACAGGAGCGAATGAGGCTGCCTATATCGGTCCTTCTGAAGCCAAAAAACCAGAGGTCTGTCAGGATCGAATCGGTGTTGAATACGATGAGAGAAATCAACTTGTAAGCGTTGCTCTTGCGGACGGGGTGTCTCAATCAACATTTCCGGGGAGCGTGGCAGATATGGCTGTGCGACTTGGGGTACGACTTGCGGCGGAGAATGTACAACTAGGAAGCGTTGGTCAAAACATATCACAGCATCTTGTCGGAATGCTTGCACAGATTGAAGGAGCGATCAGATCAACAGTTCCGCCCATCGATAAACGAAAAGAGTTGAGAGATGAGCTTGTTGCAAGGGTCTCGCAACAAGTTTCAGCCGATTTTCTTGATGATGATTTTTTTGACAGAATGATGGATGATAGAAAAATTGGATCTTCAACGCTTTTCTTGGCGGTGCGAGAAGCTCGTATGGTGGGCGGGCAAAGGGTTGACCGCATGCACTATGCGAACATTGGAGATGGAGGGTATGCGATTGTTGGTCCTCGCGTAAATGAAGCCTATCGCTTCGAATCTCCTTCAAAGGCGCCGCCTCAACTGTATGCTGGTAATACAACGAGCGTTACCGAGCAAAAAGTGGACAGTGGCCACATTGATGTTCCAGAAGGTCATCTTTTGCTCGTCTTTACGGACGGCGTATTTAACAACGGACTGTTTACCACGAATTCTTTACCGGGATATTTGCATCGTTTATACGCTACGGGTTTAACTCAGCCTCAGGATCTTACGCGGCAGTTTCTTTTTGATGTTGGAGGTGGTGGAAGCGCTGCGCCTGGTTGGGTGGATGACACGGCGATATTTTGCCATCGAGCGGATTAATTGAAATGAAAGCGCCCTTGGGAAGGTTCCCTTGGGCGCGGAAGTCCTCATGAGCATCAGGCTTTGATCGACGAAGGTCCGCCATCGCGCGCCTCCACGAGTTTATGCGGTGAAGCTTCTTCTTCCATCATCTTGCGGATTTTGCCGCCCGTTCTTTCGTCATAGAGAATAAAGAAGAGATCGCCGAGAAGACCGAGCCGTTTGTCAGGAAGAATGTCGAAACAGCGGTCGATACCTTCAGGGCGTTCGTCGAGTTCATCGCTTTTCAGCCCCAGCCAGCCGAGCAGCGACCAACGTTCCCAGGACAGCCAGCGTTTCTGCTGGTTCGTGATGAAGTCGTGCACACGCACGCACTTCGTGCTCGATGGATCGATCGGCCGCACGATCCAGGAGAGCGAATCAACGTGCGACTGCGTCGGATCGAGCAGATCGATCTCTTGATCGATGCGTACCATCGTCTCGGGCGTTGCCTGGAGTTCCTGGCAGAGATACTCGATCATGGTTGCATCGATAACCCACCCGAGACTCAGCTCTGCCCACCCCACCGCTTTGAGCTCCGACTCCGTGACTTTATCCGGACTCCCATAGAGCAGCACCTGTTCCCACGCCAGACGAAGATGGAAGTCCATCGTCCACAGCTCACTGAGCTTGAACACCGGACCGCGGATGAGAATTTTCATGTAACACCTTCCTTTCACTGACACGGATGGACGAACACAAACAAAGAACCCTCTCAACGGAAAGATGAGAGGGTTCTTTAGTGACTAAAGAGACATCTTTCCTCAGAGTGAGGACGAAGAGAGCACCTTACACGCGTATGTGCGGCAGGTTGCTGGATGGATCAGACGAGTCGTTTTCTCGTTTCCGATTGAATCGGAATCTCCATCGCTCTTGATGATTCTTTAGTTGTGATGTTCAGAATATATCGAAGAACGGGAAGCGTGTCAAGAAATACTATGTGTTGTTTGTACTACGTGAACTTGGACGAATGGGAGAAAAACTGATAAGAATAGAGGTGTGCGGTGTCGATAACAGTGTGGTATGAAAAAAATCGTTTTTCTTTTTCTTCTTGCGGGTCTATTTTTTTGTCGACCGTATACGGCCTCGGCGTTACAGGTGTATCCCGAATTTAATCCCAGTGTTCTCGTTCCTGATTCTGCGTTTACTGATACACGAACGTTTGGCGGTCCAGAGGGCATTCAACATTTTCTTGAATCAAAAGGCAGTATCCTTGCAAATACGTCACCAGGTTTTCTCGTCAAACTCAATGAGCCGAATAATCAGAGCTTAAAACAGGCTCTTGATGATCCCGAGCCAAATCTCGGTCGTTTGAGAACGGCCGCTGAACTTATTTGGGATGCTTCTCGCATGAGCGGGTTGAATCCGCAGGTTATTCTCGTGACTTTGCAGAAAGAACAGGGGTTGGTGAGTGATCAGATTGATCCGAACCGCCTTCAGCGTGCTTTGAATCATGCGATGGGGTTTGCTTGCCCGGATTCAACCGGATGCGGAAATTTATTTCCAGGTTTTTACTATCAACTTTTTGGAAATGTTGATACGGATGGAAACCGCTATCTCGGGGCCACAAAATCGTTAATGAAATCGTTTTCTGCGCCTGCAGGTCGTGGTCCTGACTTAAATGGCGCGCCAGCAAAGGTAGGCGATAGCGTATCTATTGAAAATACGATCGGTGATTATATTGGCATCCTCAAACAACAGCTCGTGACCCTTGGGAATCGTGCAACAGCAGCATTGTATCGATATACCCCGCACGTATTCAACGGCAATTATAATTTTTGGAAATTTTTTATCAGCTGGTTCAAATATCCGAACGGCACGCTTCTGACCTCGTCTCAGGACGGAACGACGTTTATCATTCAAAACGGATTAAAACAGCCGGTGCCTTCTTTTGTGGCTGTGTTGCGTGGACTCAAACTTTCATCCGCTATCATCGCTTCACCTACGGAGCTCGATAACTATTCTCTTGGCGGCACGTATGCACCGGTTGATAACACGGTTGCGAAAGTGGATGGAACATTTTTTGTCTTCATCGATGGTATTCCGCATCCCGCTTCTTCATTTGTTTTAGCGCAACGAAAGGTTGATACCACGAAAAGCCTGACGCTCCTTTCGAACGATCTCCGTGTATTTCCTCAAGGACAGCAACTCACGCCAAATAATGGCACGGTTGTGCGAGGCGCGGAGGATATTGATGTGTATCTCGTATCCGGTGGCGTATTGAAATTGTTTAGTCCATTTACCTTCAGACAGTTTCAGGTCGCAAAACAGGTACAGATTATTCCGGATAGTGAAATAGCTATCTATCCAAAACAGGGATTTGTCATTCCGCGTGAAGGGACATTGATTCGTGCACCATCTGGCAGCGACGCGTATGTGATCAATCAAGAACGTCGACTGCCACTGACACCGGAGCTGTTTAAGAATTTGGGGTACAAAGCAAAAGATGTCGTTCGTTTGACCACGAATGCTGAGATCGCCTCAATTCCGCTTGGTCCGCCCGCTCCACCACGCGAAGGGACCTTTTTTTCGATCACTGGATCGCCTGAGCTGTATGAATTTAAGAACGGAGCCAAGCATCCCATCTCTGCATTTGTTGCAGCGCAGCGCGGGATCAAGCCGGATTATGCATTTGACGCAAGCATCATTAGCAACTGGCCAGATGGTATCGTGATTCCTCCGCTCGATGGAACGGTGTTGAAAAATGAAAGTTCTTCAACTCTCTACCTGGTTTCGCAAGGTCAATTACATGTTTTAACAGCAGTCTTATTCAAGAATCTTGGATTTAGTCACAAAAACGTTGTCACTCTGCCAGATGCAGAGGTTGAGGCTCTTCCAACGGATGGATTTGCATTGCCGAGAGAAAATTCGTACTTTGCAAATGCGGATACGCACGAAGTGTTCGTGTTCAAACATGGGACAAAGCACCAGATCTATCCACTCGTGGTCGCGCAACGTGGCATGACACCGGATTTCTCATTTCCAACGGACATGGTCGCCGCCTGGCCAACAGGAACTCCTATTCCGCCTCGCGATGGAACCTTGGTGCAGGGGGATGCGAGTTCAACACGTTTTATCATGGAGCGGGGGACGTTGCACGCAGTATCTAAAACGGTTTTTCGTCGCCACGGTTTTCGCGTGAAGCAGATCCAGATTCTTCCTGAAGCGGAGATCGAGACGTTTGTTCAAGCTGATCCTCTTGCGCGTTAATTTTTTCGTTCATCATTGGGATGTGCATATCGGTTTTTTTGTTTCGTGTTATACTAGGTCTATCGTATGTTGAAATCTGAACTGAGACCTGAGCGTAGTCAATCATGGGTTCGTCGACCAGAAAATCATGGTGAACAATTTTGGGCCGCGGTAGATCAGATCCAGGTGTGGCAAAAACTCCATCTTCCACTGTACGTTCCTGCGGAAGGGGATGCGCGCGGTCATGGGCGTTGGGTGGCCATGTCTGCGTCGGTTATCCCTGACCGTGAACGGGTGGCCACAACACCAGGAGTCGACCAGATCCGTCTTTCTTTTGAGGATTCAGAGAGTCATTTTTCCATGTTTGCGTCACCGGAACAGGTTGTCGCGTGGCAAGAGCGGTATTTTGTTGATCAGGTCATGGAGATAAAGGATCGGGCGATTGCAGAGCATAGTCTCGAATTTCGAGATGAGGTATGGAAAAAAGATCAAGATGCAATGAGATCGGATCGTAGATCTGAATCTCCATCCGCTGTTCCTGTTCGCGAAAAAGCGCGGCTTGTGAGCAGGATTCGTGATCAGTATCGTGACGAGGTGATTCTAAAAAATCGTCCCGGGGTGAGACGTCAAGGTATTTTCTATGCCGGGACTCCGATGCTCTTGCGAGCGACCCATCAATGGTCCGATTGGGGAATCGCTCCGCCGGCGCTCGAGGAATGGAATTTGATGCGTGAAGAAGAGTTTGTGCGATGGCGCGCCTCTGATTTTCGGGAAGCGCGTGATCGAGCGGCATTTGCTTTGGAAGAAATTCCGATTGCAGTGACTCTTCAAGAGATCATGGAGCATGGATTACACGGCGTTGATTTACCTGAAGCTGTTTCTTTTTCAGATTATTTTGAGGCCCTCTCCTTTCTTCAGAAACAAACCACTGAACGTCATACCACGCAGCCCTTGAGCCATGATCGAGCGACGCGAGAGCGACAACGGGCGTTGGAAGAACGCCTGTCGATTATTGAACGGTGGCGAGTATGCGCCGCACCAATTTTTATCAAATTCTCTCGAAAGCCAGACGCTCCTTGGATCCAAGCTACGTGGGAGGAACCGTTGGAGTTTTCTCCGGATCGAGATGACTTTTTTGAGAAGGGTGTACGTATTTCCACGCAACCAGTTCTTCTCCTCACTGACCAGTACGGAGATGCAATCAGTTCAGCCTCCATTACACTCTCGCTCTATTTGGACAGTGGCTGCTCAGCAGGTGCAGGTGCCGTGGGTTTGAGTGGTAATGCTGCTACTACAAACTCGAGCGGATACGCTTCTTTTACAGCATTCAGTGCTACATCTGCAGCATCCTACTACGTCATGGCATTTAGCGGAGGCCTCAACAGTTCCTGCTCCGCACAATCATTGAGCGTCACTGCTGCAGCTGTTGCCGCTCTTTCATTCTCGAGTCAGTCATCTGGATCTGTCACGGCTG